>DATBKQ010000249.1:0-7533 GCA_036555825.1 Acetobacteraceae bacterium
AGCGGTCAAACAGGGTGAGCGCCAGCGTCGGCAGTCTGGACCCAGTCGTTGGCAATGCGACCGATGGTCGCAGGCTGATTGTCGTCGTCTACGCCGACATGGTCGACTACAGCCGACTGATCGGCCTGGACGATGCCGACACGCTGCGCCGGCTCAACACGTTGCGTCACGCCCTGATCGATCCTGCCATCCGCGAATTTGGTCGCGAGCTGGTGCAGACCGGCGGGGATTCATTGCTGATTGCGTTCGGCAGCATCGATGGCGCGGTGCGGTTCGCCGTCGAGGTGCAACAACAGGTCCCACGTTACGACGAAGACCAGCCATCGGATCGACGCATTCGCTTTCGTATCGGGATCAACATCGGCGATGTGATCCCGGAAGGCACCAATCTGCACGGCGACGGCGTCAATATCGCTGCCCGGCTGGAGGCAGAGTGTCCCGTGGGCGGTATCTGTGTATCTCGGTCGGTGCGAGATCACGTGCATGGCCGTCTCGACCTGTCATTTGAGCCAATCGGGGTTTTGACGCTCAAGAACATCACTCGACCCGTGGAAGCATTTGTCTTGCGACTGGATAAGAGGGAAGGTCAACCGACAGGTTGCAAACGCCTTCGTCCTGTCCTGCTGGGTGGCGCATTGGTGCTGCTCGTCGCCCTTACCGCTACGGGGTGGATGTATCGAGATTTTTGGAGACCGCACCAGACTACCCAGCACGCTGCCCTGCTCGAAGTCGGGCTGGCCCATGCGCCTCGGCTCTCGCTAGTGGTGCTGCCCCTGAACAATCTCGGGGGTGTCGATAACGATACCGTCGATGGCATTACCGAAGACCTGACGACGAACCTGGCGCGTGTTCCCGGTCTCCTGGTCATCGCCCGGAACTCGGCCTTCACCTATAAGGACAAGCCCATAGACATCCGGCGAGTCGGCGAAGAGTTGGGTGTGCGCTACGCCGTGGAAGGCAGCGCCCGAAAGCACGGCGATGCGATGCGGATAACAATACAGCTGGTCTCGACTGAGACTGGCTCACACATCCTGGCTGAGAACTACGATATCAGCCGCGAGGGGGCCAGCTATAACGTTGATGATGTCGTTCACCAGGTCGCCGTCGCGTTGAACGTGCGACTGGTTTATATAGAGAGCGCACGCAGCGTGCATGAGCGGTCGGAAAACCCCGATGTGGATGACCTGATCGTGCGCGCTCAGGCGATCAGATTTCATGTGTCCTCGCCACAGACACAGAAGGAAGTCGTGGCGCTGTACGAGCGTGCCGTATCCCTGGACCCGTCGTCGGTGCGGGCCTTGGCCGGCTTGGCCGATGCCATTCTCGGCAGCATTCTCATTTGGACGGAAGATCCAACGGCACCGTCAAAACTGAAAAGAGCCGAAGACCTGATCAAGAGGGCAGAAGCGCTTCGTCCCGACGACATCTTCGTGCTTTGGAACAGAGTTTATTTGCTTGCCAAACTGGGCTACTGTGCAGAGCTGATTCCGGCGGCACAGAAATCCATTGAGCTCAATCCCAACGCCAGCGGTTCGCGTTTGTGGCTCGGCTATTGTCTGATGTCTCGCGGCGAGTCGGACGGAGCGATCGCGGAGTTCAAGCAAGCGTTGCGGGTAAACCCCCGCGCCGATGTTTGGAACCGGTACATGGCGATCGGTCACGGCTCACTGTTCTTGGGTCATTACGATGAGGCTGTCAGTTGGTTCCAGAAGTCAATGGCCGCCAGTCCGAATGACAGCGCCCTAGCTGGCGCCGGCTATGCCGCTATTGCGTCTGCACAAGCCCTCGAGGGGCGCCTCGACAACGCGCGTCATAGTGGCGCCGAAGCTATGCGTCTGTTGCCACTCATAACGGCACGATCCTATTGGCCATTCAGTGTTAGCGGGCCGGCTGTGGCTCAGGTTGCGCGCATGCGCGATGGGCTGCGATTGGCCGGTATTCGTGACCATGCTGACGAGGACGCCGATACTGGCGTGGCCTCAGACGATGCTCTGCACAGCAACTACGAATCGCCGACGCCGAACGGCCTGCCTGGTGCCCGCACCATTCACACATCCGAATTGCAAGCACTGCTCGAACGAAGGCCGCTGGTGATCGATGTGAGCTGGCCATATGGAAAATCGATCTCGGGAGCGATTGGCCTATGGGGTGCCGGCATCAGCGGTGATATGAGCGATGCGTATCAGGAGCGGCTGAAGCGCAAATTCGCGGAGCTTGCCCATGCGAACCGCGAGCTGCCGATCGTCACCGTGGGGTGGAATGCCGAGAGATATCAAGGCCGCAATCTGGCCTTGCGACTGGTGGCACTCGGCTACAGCAATGTCTATTGGTATCGCGGTGGCCGTGAGGCGTGGGAAACGGCCGACCTACCAGAGACTGATGTTGCCATGCAGGAATGGTGATCAATTGCTCTCCGATCATTGGCCGCCCCTGCCGCGACTACCGGTATAGTTCTACTCCGCAGCGAAATCGTCCATTGCCGGTCGCCCGGTGACGTGGCGCCAGTGATGCCAGAGCAGCCGCGCCGCCAGCGCTCGCGCCGGCCGCCAGGCATCCGCCATCTCCCGCAGCACGAGCGGCCCCGGCCGCTCCGCCAGTCCCTTCAGGTGCGCCGCCGATGCTTGCAATGCGATGTCGCCGGCCGGGAACACGTCGTGCCGGCCGAGGGCGAACAGCAGATAGACCTCGGCCGTCCAGCGCCCGAGGCCTCGTACCGCGGCGATCGCCGCCACCGCCGCCTCGTCGTCCATCGCCGCGATTGCCTCCGCGCTCAGCGTGCCATCGACGAAGGCAGCGGCGAGGCTGCGGCAATGCGCGATCTTCGGCCGTGACAGCCCGGCGGCACGCAGCGCTTCGTCCGAGAGCGCCAGCATCCCCGCCGGCTCCAGCGCGCCGCCGACCGCGCGCAACCGCCCCCAGATCGCCGCGGCGGCCTGGTTGCTGATCTGCTGCGCCACGATGGCCTGCAGCAGGCCAGGATAGCCGGGCGTGCGGCTACGCCAGGGCAGCGGGCCGGCACGTTGTTCGATGGCGGCGAGATCGGGATCGCCGGCAATCAGCCGGTCGAGTGCCGTGCGCGCCGCGGCGGGTGGATCAGGGAAATGCATACTCCGGTATTAGCAGGCAATGCCCGCGCGCGCTTCGATCCGGTGAGCAACGGCGAGGGCGGACCGAGCGCGGCGCCGGCAGCGGCGGGCGAGTGGGGAGAACAGGCCCGCGATCGATGAAGCTAGCTGACCCGCTCCACGCGCGCGGAGTGCGGATCCATGGTGAAGCGGGCGATCACCGACCCGTCCTGCGTCGCCAGCGCGAAACCGATCGGACCATCCGGGGTCGGCGCCACGTCGATCACCTTCCAGTCGTGGTTGCCATGCCAGAGCAGGAATGCCTCGGCGATCTTCTGCACATCGGGCGGGGTGAGCTTACGGTCCTGCTGCGGATAGACCAGGGCGAATGTGCGCAGCCGCTGCATCATACCGCCGCGCTCCTGCCACTCATGACCGTGGTGCATCCAACCCATCCCGTGCGAAGGCGGGCCCTCCCTACCGGGTGCCGGCGGCGCCGGCTGCGCCTGGGCGATCACGATACCTGTGGCCGTCCCTCCGATCGCCAGTACCGCCAGGGCCGTCAGCATGGTCTTGCGCATCAAATGCCTCCGATAGTCTGCCGCGCATTCATGCGGCATGACGCAATCTGGTGCCATCCGGTTGCGCTCATGTGTCGGCCACGCGACGAATTGCGACAGAATGCAAGCGGGCCTGCCGGCGTGGCGCGAAACTCCGTATGTTACGTCGGCATGGAAGCTGCACCGCACATTCTGGTGGTGGACGACGATCGGGAGATCCGCGACCTGTTGGCTCGCTTCCTGGTCGAGAAGCACCAGATGCGCGTGACCGCGGTGCGCGACGCCAGGGAGGCGCGCCGTGCGTTCACCAATGGGCACTACCATCTGGTCGTGCTCGATCTGATGCTCCCAGGGGAAAGCGGCATCGATTTCGCCCGCTGGCTGCGCGGGCAATCCGACATCCCGATCGTGATGCTGACCGCGATGGGCGAGGAGACCGACCGGATCATCGGGCTCGAGCTGGGTGCCGATGACTATGTCTCCAAGCCGTTCAACGCGCGCGAACTGCTGGCCCGAATCCGCGCGGTGCTGCGGCGTGCCGGCGACACCGTCGAGCGCCGCACCGAGACGAACACGCGCAACCTGCGCTTTGCCGGCTGGACGCTCGAGCCGGCGCGGCGGCGGCTGGTCAACCCCGAGGGCGCCGAAGTTGCACTGACCGGCGGCGAGTACGACCTGCTGGTTGCGCTGGTCGAGCGGGCGAACCGCGTGCTAACGCGGGACATGCTCCTCGACCTTCTGCGCGGCCGCCAGGCGGGCCCGTTCGATCGCGCGATCGACGTGGCGATCAGCCGGCTGCGCCGCAAGCTGGAGGACGACGGCCGCAACGCGCAGCTCATCAAGACGGTCCGGGGCGGGGGCTACGTCCTGGCGGCGACCGTCGAACGCGCGTGAGGCTGCGCCTCTGGCCACGCAGCCTGGCCGCCCGCACCGCCCTCGTGCTCCTCGTCGGCCTGGTCGTGGTGCAGATTGCCGGCCTCGGCATCCATGCCCGCGATCGGGTCCAGGTCCTGCGCCTGGCACAGGCGCGCGATCTGGCGATCCGCATCGTGGGCATCTACCGGACGGTCGTGTTGACCGCACCGGCGGATCGCGCGTCGGTGCTGGCGGAGCTGCACCGTGGGCCCGACCTGTCCGTCCAGTTGAGCGCCGCGCCCCCGGTCACCGAGCTGCCACGGATGCCCGCCGTCGGGCAGAGCCTGTGGCGCGTCAATCTGAACCTGAGCGGCGTGCCGTCGGCGGAGCACTGGCACGGAATCGAAATCTACGGTGGCCCTTCCTGGCGCCGGATCGAACTCGGTCTGCGCATGCCGGACGGCCAATGGCTCAATGTGACCGCGGCACTCGCGCCGGTGCGGCCCTGGCACTCTCCGGCCTATCTCGCCGCCTTCCTGTTGATGACGGTCGCGGCGGCCGGCCTGACACTGTGGGCGGTGCGCCGGCTGACCAAGCCGGTCCGCACCCTGGCCGCGGCGGCCGAGGCGCTCGGTCGCGATGTGAACGCGCCGCCGTTGCCCGAGGATGGGCCGTTGGAAGTCGCGACCGCCGCCGCCGCGTTCAACACCATGGCTGCCCGCATCCGTCGCTTCGTGCAGGACCGCACCGAGCTCCTGACCGCGATCGGCCACGATCTGCGAACGCCGATCACCCGGCTGAAGCTGCGTGCCGAATTCGTCGAGGACGAGGAGCAGCGCGGCAAGATGCTGGCGGATGTCGAGGAATTGGAGGCGATGGTGTCGGCCACGCTGGCCTTCGGCCGCGATGCGCGAACCGCCGAGCCGGTGGTGCCGCTGGATCTGGCGGAGCTGTTGCGAACAGTGCTGGACGAGACAGGCGATGCACACCCCGAGGCGGTGGCGAAACTGCAATACGAAGGGCCACCGCATCTCACGGTGCGCGGACGTCCGCTCGCCTTGAAGCGGGCGATCGCCAACCTGGTCGCCAACGCGGTGAATTATGGCGGCTGCGCACGCGTGACCCTGCGGCCGGCGGCTGACGCCGGCATGCTGCTGATCGAGGTCGAGGACGACGGTCCAGGCATTCCGCCGGCAGAGCTGGAGCGGGTGTTCGAGCCGTTCCATCGTGGCGAACCATCCCGCAGCCGGGAAACCGGCGGCGTCGGGCTGGGGCTGCCGATCGCGCGCAATATCCTGCGGGCACATGGCGGCGATGTGACGCTGGCCAATCGCCCAATGGGTGGGGTGAAGGCGACGGTGATGCTGCCGATCTGAGCATCCCCGGTTCGTCTGTCGCCACTTCTGTCCTGCCTGGCCGAAGCAGCCATGCGGCACACCGACGACAGGTGGCCTCAGCTATGGGTGATGAACACACCCGAGCCGCCGTCGCTGGCCACATGGAACGAGCCTGCTCCCAGCGTCGATTTATCGAAGCTCAGGCTCGCGGCAAAGCCCGCGGTGTCGGTCACCTGCAGGAGCCCCGTTGTCTGGTCGTAGTTCAGCGTGGCGCCGGCCAGGGGGAAGGCGCGAAGGTCGATGGTGTCCGTGGCATCGAAATTCTGCAGCAGCGGGCCCGCGTAGTTGGCCTTGCCGACGTTGGTGCCGAACCCTGCGGCCCAGTCCACGGTCAGTGCATCGGAACCCAGGAAACTGATGTGTGGCAGCGCACCGATCTGGAAGATTTCCAGGGTTGCGCCGGCATCAAGCTGGAAGGTTCCGGTGCTGGCCGCGTCCACCGTGCCGGCATAGAGCGAGCCGTTGACCGCAATCGTGCCGTTGTTGACCGTAGCGGAGGCGCCGTTGGGGCCGTTGAGCGTCCAGTTGGCGCCGACATCGACGGCGAGCGTCTGGAAGTTGAACTGGCTGATGTTGAAGTTGTTGGACTCGATGCCGCTGATCGTGCCGGTTCCGCTCGCCAGCTCCAGGGTGGCATTGCCGTTCCCTGCGACGTTGCCGACGAATACGGCGCCGGGGTTCACCACCAGCCGGCTCGCGCCCCGGACCGCGTAACTGCCGCTGGAAATCGTGCCGGCATTGGTGACCGTGCCGCCATTGAGCAGGACACCGAAAGCCGCGCCCGAAATCGTGCCGCCGGCCGCGTTGTTGACAGTGCCGCCTCCAGCCAGGTCGATCCCGGCGCCGCCGCTCGCGGTCGCTCGGATGCTGCCGCTGTTGGTCACCGAGGCCGCCGCGCCCGACCGGGCGTACACACCGATGGAGCCCCCGGTGATGGCGCCGCCGGTGTTGACCACGCTCCCGCCGCCCGATAGCACGACCCCGTCATACAGGGTCCCCGTAATCGTCCCGGCATTGGCGATCGTGCCGGCGGCGCCGAAGACGAAAACGCCGAAGCCGTTGCCGAGCAGGCTGGCACCGGCATTGTTGGTGACCGAGCCGCCTGCCTCGATGTCGGCGGCGGCGCCGGTGCTGGCGCTGATCATGCCCGAATTGGTCAGCACGACCGGCTGGTTGTTGGCGGAGAACCCGGCGGTCCGGCCGGCGATGGACCCGGTCGCGGCATTGGTGGCGCTGCCGCCCGCGGCGAACAGCACGCCGATATTGCTGCCACCGACGATGCTTCCGGAATTGACCAGGGTGCCTGGCGCGCCGGTATCGAATACGCCGAACCCGCTGCCGTAGATCGAGGCATTGGCGTTGTTGGTCACACTGCCGCCGTGCTCGATATCGACGCCGGCGCCCGAGGTGGCCTTGATGCTGCCGCTGTTGACGACGGTCGCGCTCGTGCCGGTGGTCATGATGCCGGCGGTACCGCCCGAGACACTGCCGCCGGCGGCATTGGCGAGGCTTCCGCCGGACTGCATCAGGGCGCCGAAGCTGGTTCCGCTGACGCGGCCAGCGTTGGTGATGGTGCCGGGAGTGCCGGCGACGAAGATGCCAACCCCCGAGGCCCCCACGCCGGCGACCACAGCGCCGGTCTGGTTATCGAGGCTC
>DATBKQ010000250.1:0-7014 GCA_036555825.1 Acetobacteraceae bacterium
GCGCACCGTGCAGCAGATGCAGCCGTTGTTCATCTCGAACACTTCCTCGTCGGTATCCACGACCAGGTCATTGTCCACCCCGAGTTCGCCGAACTCGTTGATCACCACCGCGTATTTGCGGCCGTGCTGCTCGCTCAGGATGCGGTTCAGCAGCGTGGTCTTGCCGGCGCCGAGATAGCCGGTGAGCACCGTCACCGGCACCAACGCATCCCTTGCCGCCTCGGTCTCGGTATTCGCCATCCCGTCAACTCCGATGCCCTGTTTGCCCCGAATATAGGGCGCGTCTCCCGGATCAGCCACAGGCCGCCGATTGCCGCGGCGGGTGGCTCCGTCTATGACGCGGCCCGCGGTCGCTGCCCGAGGTGTCTCAATTCGTGATCGAAATCCCGACCGCCTCCGGATGGCTGACCGTGACGGTATTCGCGGCATTGCCGAGTATCGGCCTGATCGCGGGGCCGTCCTACGCGCTTCTGGTGTTCGGCTTCGGCGTCGCGCAGGCCGCGCTGGGTGCGGCGCAGCGCCGGTGGCCGCCGATTGATTGGCAACCGACGCTGCTCGCCCTGGCGTTGGTGGTGCTCTGCTGGGCGAGCGTGGGGTGGTCGGTGAATCCGGCCCGCAGCGCGATGGCGGCGCTGCAGGTCACGGCGGTGCTCGCCGGTGCGCTGCTTGCCCTGGCATCGCCACCGCCCGGCCCCGAAGCGGCGGACCGTCTGTTCCGGGTGATGGCGATCGCCACGGCGGCCGGCTGCATCATCCTCGTTCTCGACACCCTCTTCGACTACACACTGCAACAACACCTGCTGCATCGGCCGCCCCCAATGGTCGGCACGAAATACAACCGCGGCATGGACCACCTGACGCTGATCGTCTGGCCCGTCCTCGGCTTCCACGCCTGGCGCCGCGACTGGAGGGCCGCGCTGCTGATGGGCGTGCCGCTGGTAGGGGCGGTTGCGGTCACGCTCAGTCTCGCGGCAAAGGCCGCCATGGCCACCGGGCTGGCGCTCCTGCTCCTCGCGCTCTGGCTGCCCCGGCTGATCGCGCCGGCACTGGCGGCCGGGATGGTCGTGCTCGCCGCCGGCACGCCGATCGGCCTGCACCTGCTGGCGGAAGAGCGGACGGCGCTCGCCTCCCATCTGAAGATCTCCGGGCTGCACCGGCTGGAGATCTGGGACCATGTCACGACGCACCTGTTTGAACGGCCGCTGCTCGGGTGGGGCATCGGGTCGTCCAGCGAACTGCCGATGCCGCCGCAGGAGCTTCGCCACTACGTCATTCTGAATGGCAACGACATCTACGCGCACGACCAGTGGCTGGAGCTGTGGGTGGAGACCGGCGCACTCGGCGCACTCCTGGGGCTTTGCCTTGCGCTCCTGATCCTGCTTCGCATCCGCCGAGCCAGCGCGGAGATCCGCCCGTTCGCCTACGCGGCATTCGGTGCCGGCGTGCTGATCTCGTGCGTGAATTTCGAGGTGATGACCGATTCCTGGTGGGCCGCCGTGGCGGCGTGCGCCTTTCTGTTCGTGACCCTTGATCATGCTGTCGTATCTGCCGAGCGCGCATGAACTGGCCGGCGCGGCGGGAATTGCCGTCGCGCTGCTGCTGTTCCTGGCCCTGGGGAGCGCCACCACCCCACGCCGAACCTTGCCGGAGATCCGATTGGTCGCCGGCTGGGGCGTCGCCTCTCTTGTGTTGACCGCCTGGGGGGTGCTGACGCCCTGGTCGCTGCGCTGGCCGGCCACCGGACTGGCCATCGCCGGACTGGTCTGGCTGGCTCGCCCGGGCTTGCGGGAGCGGCTGCGCGGCTGGCACGGCCTTGGCCGGATGTTGCTGCTGACCGCCCCGCTCTGGTTGGTGATGCTGTCGGTCTGGCCATCGCAGATCGACACCTGGCTGAACCTGCTGCCGAACGCCGCCTATCTGTTCGATCACGGCCGGCTGCCCACCGCCGCGCTGCCCGCCAGCTACTCGTTCCTGCCGGTTGCGCCGTACAACACGCAATTCGCCGACTATCTCGGGTCGCTGGCCGCGGGCAGTTTCGCGGAAGGCGGCATGAGCCTGTTCAACGTCGCATTGCTGTGTGCGGCGGCGCTGCTGATCGCCCGCGCGCTTGCCGCGACCGAGCGTGCGCCGCCCTGGTGGGCGTGCGCCGCAGCACTGCTGTTGGTCGGGCCGCTCAACCCGGGCTTCGTGCCGCGCTTCCACCTCTCGCCGTACGGCGAGACGCCGCTCGCCGTCACCGCGCTGTTCGCCGTCTGGCTGGCGGCGGCGGTGCTGGACGATCTGGCCGCTGGCATCGCATGGCCGCGGCCGCTGGTGCCGCTTGCGCTGGTGCTGGCAGCCATGGTGAACACCAAGCAATCGGGGATCGGCATCCTGGTCCCGGTCGGCATCAGCATGGCGGTGCTGGCATGGGCGGATCCCGCCGTGAGCACCGGGCGCGCGCTCCGTGCCGCCACCGCCGCGCTCGCACTGTCGGTCGCGCTCTATCTGCTCTGGCGCGTGTTCGCGCTGGGCAGTGGGTTCGCGGAAGGCGAACTCAAGCCGCTGCCGCTCGCCGAATGGAACGTGCTGCTGCTGCCCCGGATAATAATGGCGTTGCTGGTGGCGATGTTGCGCAAGGCCACCTTCTTCCTGTGCATCGCGGCGTTGCTGGTGCTGAGTGCGCGGGTGCTCCGCCGGAGGCCATGGTCCAGCCAGGGGCGCCTTCTCGCCATGATCTGCGGCGTCATCGTGCTGTTCAACGGGTTCCTGCTGTTCACCTATGTGGCGCACTTTCCCGCCGAGTGGGCGCTCGGGGCGCATTCCTACTTCCGCTACAACACCCAGGTCTCGCTGCTGCTGATGCTGGGCTTCGTAGTCGCGTTGCGTCCGTGGCTGGCGGGCTGGCTTGCCGCGCGCCCCGGCTTCGCGCGCAAGGGCGCGGCCGGTGCGGTAGCCGCGGCGCTGGTGTTGCCGCTCGCCGCCGCCCCGTTGCTGCGCTTCGACCGGGACACGCCACAGCCCGAGCTGCGCCGCCTGGGCAACGCCGTCGCCACCCGGCTTCAGCCTGGCGACCGGCTGGCTCTGCTGCTGCCGTACGATACCGACGATTCCATCGGCAGCTACCTGCGCGGCGTGCTGCTGTTCACCGAGCCCCGGCGGCCCGGGCTCGACTTCCGCACCGAGACCGAGGTGTCGCCGGCAACCTTGGGAACTGTGGCGGCGGCCGGCTACCCGCTGGCGCTGGTCACCTGTGCGCCACCTGGATTGGCTGGCGTGCCGGCCGGTGATGCCGCACTGCTGCGCGACGCGCCGGACGGCTGGCGGATAGTGCAGACCTGGACCTGGCCGGACGACATCCGACGGCGGCCGTTTGCCGGCATGCTGGCGCGCGGCCCGCTTTGCGCCGGACCTCGGCCGCGATAATGACAGAACAGTGAGCGTCACCACCTAACGCTCGACCCACCGAACTGGAGGCCGACCGAATGGTGATGCGCCGCGCCGTTGTGCTGCTGATTGCCCTGCTGACCGATGCCGGCCTGGCCTGGCTGCTGTGGCGGGTGCTGGCGCCGGATGGCTGGACAACCGCCAAACTGGTCATGGCCGCGGCGTTCGCCGGGACCGCGCCGTGGACCGGTCTGTGCGCCGCAAACGGGCTGATCGGGTTCGCGCTTCTGGTCGGCGGATGGAGAGAACCCCGCCTCCCCTTGCGGGAGGGGGATGGGAGGAGAGCGCGAGCGTATCCGCGCACCGCGATCGTGGTGACCGTACGTGACGAGGACATCCAACGGGTGCTGTCCCCGTTGCGGCACCTGTTACACGGCCTCGATCTGGCGGGCGCGGGCGATGCGTTCGGCGTGTTCATCCTGTCGGACAGCACGCTCTCGGACAGCACGGGGGCGACAGCGGAGGAACAGGCGGTCGCCGCGTTCCGCGCCGAGGATCACGATCCGGCGCGCATCCGCTACCGCCGGCGCCCGGTGAACACCGGGTTCAAGGCCGGCAACATCATGGAGTTCCTCGACCACCACGCCGAGGGGTTCGAGCTGATGCTGACGCTTGACGCGGACTCGGAAATGTCCGCCACGGCCGTCCTGCGCCTGGTTCGCATCATGCAGGCCGATCCTGCCCTGGGGATCGCGCAACACCTGACAGTCGGGCTGCCGGCATCGTCCGGCTTCCCCCGGCTGTTCCAATTCGGCATGCGTGCCGGGATGCGGGTATGGGCAACCGGGCAGGCCTGGTGGCAGGGCGACGAAGGCCCGTATTGGGGCCATAACGCCGTGGTGCGCGTCGCACCGTTCCGGGCCTACTGCCGGATGCCGGCGCTGCCGGGCGGCCGGCGCATTCTGTCGCACGACCAGGTCGAGGCCGCCCTGATGCACGGTGCCGGCTGGGGCGTGCGCGTCGTCCTGGACGAGGACGGGTCGTGGGAGGCCAATCCACCGGCGCTGCCCGAATTCCTTCGCCGCGAACTGCGTTGGCTCGCCGGCAACATGCAGTACTGGCACCTGCTGCGGCTCCCGGGCCTGCGCGCCATGGGACGCTGGCAGCTCATGCAGGCGATCCTGCTGTTCGCCGGCGCCCCGGCCTATCTGCTGTTCCTGCTCGGTGCGGCGGTCGCAGCCGGGACCGACCCGGTGTCGGCGTTTCCCGCCCGGTGGGCCTTGGCTCTCACCGCCGCCTGGCTGGGTGCGCTGTATGCGCCGAAGCTGCTCGGCTATGCGGAGCTCGCCCTCTCCCCGGACAAGCGTGCGCGTTACGGCGACGGGGTGCAGCTCGCAGCCGGCGCGGCGGCCGAGATCGGCTTCACTCTGCTGCTCGACGCTGTTGCGGCCGTGGCGAAGACCGGCGCGATGGTCCGCCTGGCTCTCGGCAGGCATGCTGCATGGAGCGCGCAGAACAGGTGCGACCGAAGCGTGGGCTGGCGCGAGGCGGCTCGGCTGCTCTGGCCGCAGACCGCGCTTGGTGCCGCGGTGTTCGGCGCGTTCGCCGCTGCGAATTGGACCGCGATCCTGTGGGCGCTGCCGCTGGCAGGCGGACTGCTCGCCGCCATTCCCCTCTGCGTGCTGACGGCCGACCGGCGGTTCGGCCAATGGCTGCGCGAACGACAGATCGCCGCGGTGCCAGAAGAATTTGGCGCCGGCCCTCGCGGCCAGCCGGCGCCGGCGCTAGCGTTGCAGGATTCCGACTGACGGAGGCCATGCTCGCCGGCGGCGACGGGTGCGACGGCGACATCTACCGCAGGCCGGTGGCAAGAGGAGATCCCCTGCAATGTCCGAACCGGCAATCCGCTTCGAAGACGGCGCCGCCTACGAGCGAGGCATGGGTCGATGGAGCCGGTTGGCCGGCGAGATTTTCGTCGACTGGCTGGCACCACCCGCGGGCCGGCGATGGGTCGACGTCGGCTGCGGCAGCGGCGCCATCTCGGAGCTGCTGTATCAGCGCTGCGCGCCGGCCGAGGTTCAGGGCGTCGATCCGTCCTCGGCGCAACTGGCATTCGCTCGGGAACGGCCGGGGGCCAAGGACGCGGTGTTTCAGATCGGCGATGCGATGGCGCTGCCGTTCGCCAATGATCGGTTCGACGCGGCGGTGATGGCGCTGGTCATCTTCTTCGTGCCTGACCCCGCCAAGGGCGTCGCGGAAATGGCGCGCGTGGTGCGTCCGGGTGGTACGGTTGCGGCGTACGCATGGGACATGGCCGGCGGCGGGTTTCCTTGGGACCAGGTCCGCGCCGCGCTGCGCGATGTCGGCATCGCCCCGCTCTCGCCGCCGAGTGTCGCGGCCTCCCGCATGGATGCATTGCGGGATCTCTGGGCCGGCGCGGGACTTCGGTCGGTCGAGACGCGCGAGATCACCGTGCAGCGCAGCTTCGCCGACTTCGATGAATACTGGACGATGAGCACTGGGGCAGGAAGCATACGGCCCACAGTCGCCGCCATGCCACGGGGCGATGTCGAGCGGCTGAAGCAGCTTGTGCGCGCGCGGCTGCCGGTGGATGCCTCGGGGCGCATCACCTACAGTGCGCGCGCCAATGCCGTTAAGGGGTACGTGGTGCGATAGCGCAGGATGATTTCTGGCCGGTGAAGTCATCCCGCTCTGTCTGTTTGTTCTGCCGCGCGATCCAGACCTCCGGCGATCCCGCCTTCGGTCATCGCGCTCCAGTGGAGGCTGTTCATGCCTGACCTGACGGAAAGCGCCGCACGTGAGGCGATCTGCCGGTTGGGAGCCAGCATCTTCTCCCGTGGCCTGACCTTCGGTTCATCCGGCAACATCAGCGTGCGCGTCGCCGAGGGCGGCTGGATCATGACGCCCACCAATGCGTCGCTCGGCGAACTGGACCCCGCGCGGCTGTCACGCATCGGCGAGGACGGCAACCTGCTTGGCGGCGATGCGCCGACCAAGGAGGCTTTCCTTCACCGCGTCATGTATGAGGGACGGACGGATGCGCGCGCGGTCGTGCACCTGCACTCCACGCATTCGGTCGCGGTCTCCTGCCTGGCCGATGTGGACCCGCGGGACGTACTGCCGCCGATCACCGCCTATTACATCATGCGGGTCGGCCGGCTGCCGCTCGTGCCCTACTTCCCGCCTGGGGACACGCGGCTGGCGGAAGCCGTCAGGCCACTGGCCGGCAGGCACCACGCGGTGCTGCTGGCGAACCATGGACCGGTGGTAGCCGGCACGTCGCTGTCCGCCGCCTCCGGCGCGATCGAGGAACTGGAGGAGACCGCGCGCCTCTATTTACTGCTGCAGGGCCGGCGGGTCCGCTTCCTGACGCCGGAACAGGTGGGCGCGCTTCGCGGCGGGCCGCGATGATCCGCCGCGGGCTGGCGCATCACCGGGCCTTACTCATCGGCTGTCATGCCGGGCGTAAAGCACGACCGGCAGTCCACGCTTGACGAAACTGTCCGCCATTACGCCGTTGGGGCCGATGACAACCGGAAGGGTTGCAGAGGTGCGCGGGGACCTGTCTGCCTGGAGACTCCGGAGCGCCTGCGCGACCTGAACGATCTGCGGTCCCAGATCGATTGG
>DATBKQ010000251.1:0-3147 GCA_036555825.1 Acetobacteraceae bacterium
GCGCGGAGGCGATGCTCTTCGCCATGTCGATCGCCGCGCCCGACCATTCGCCGGTGGCAAGGTCCTTGCGAAAGAACGGAACTCCCCCGGCAGCGCCGCGATGCGCAGCACGCCGGCCCTGCGCACCCGGTCGAACGTCGGTTCCGCGCCAGATGGTGTCTGTGCCTTGGCCGGTCCCGCCACTGCCACGGCTCCCACCGCCACGGCTTCCAATGCTCGACGTCTCTGCATCCTCAGCTCCCCTCATTATTGTATTGCCGTGGCTTCAGCCCGCCATGGAACCATTCGAGGAGGCCGACGATGTCGAACACGGGCACGCCGAATGTCTGTTCGATCTTCGCGGTGTAGGGCGGCAGATTGGTACATTCGGAGACAATGGCGCCGACGTCGGGGTTCTCCCGCAGCAGCCTCTCCGTCATTTCCAGCACCTCGCGTTCCTGCGCCGCGTAGTCCACCTTGGGCTGGCCGGTCCGGTTGTTGTAGCGGAATACGCCGTCAGGCGGCATACCCACCACCGGCAGGTCGGTGGGACAGCCAACGGCGCGAAAATGGTCGGCGGACAGCGCCTCCTGGTCCGCGGTCAAGACTCCGACCCGCTTGCCCTGCGGCAAAATGCTCTGCACCAGCGGAATCTGCAGCAGGCTCGACGTTGCGACCGGTACCGGACAGTGCGCGACCAACTGCGGATGCAGAATGGCCAGAAACCCGCAGCTTGTCGTGATGCCATCGACCCCGAGGGCCACCAGGTCGTCCGCGGCGCGCAGGAACAGTTCGAGCATGCCGTCGGCATTCGGCTTCACGATGCGATCCGGCGTCGCGCCACGCACCACGGCGAATTGTACCGGAAACCGCCACGTCGGCGCGTAGCCGATGTCGCCGGGCAGGCGCTGAAAGCCAGTGTCCAGCACCATGATCCCGACCGTCACCCCGTGCACCGGTTGCCGGCTATAGGTCCTGTGTCGCGCCATCTCGTTGCGCATGGGCCAATCTCCTCTGATGGTACGTGCAGCCTTGCCCAGAATGCAGTGCCCCAGGAACCGCGGCCAGAGCTGCCCGGACATTTGCGTTATCAGCCCCGTCATCTGCGTTTGGCCCTTCGGGCCCGAAATCACCCGGACGAGTGACGCAGGTCACAGGGCATTCGTATCAAAAGTGTTATGGTCTATCGACCAGAAGGGGAAACGCAACATGTTCCAGGCTTACCATGGCGTAACCGCCGGACAGCACCAGGCGAACTTCAACAGCCTGTCCGCTCAGGGTTATCGGATGATTTCGCTCAGTGTCTATGGCGATCCAGGCGACGCACGCTATGCCGCGGTCTGGGTGCAGCGCGGCGGTTCTGCCTGGGTCGCGGCGCATGGGATCAACGCTGCAGGCTATCAGAGCTTCTTCGATGCCCAGACCGCGCGCGGCTTCGTGCCGGTGCTGGTGTCCGCCACCGGTGCCGCGAATGAAGCGGTGTTCGCCGCGGTGTTCGAGCAAGGTATCGCCGGCCCGTGGTTTGCGCGCCACGGCATGACATCAGGGCCCGAGGCGAACGTCGGCACCTTCCAGCACCACAACAAGGCAGCGCGCGACGGCAAGATGATTCTGCGCTCGATGGCGATCTACGGCACACCGAGCGATCGCCGCTTCATCGGCGTCTGGCATGCCAATCCGGGCTACACCAAGTGGCACGTCCACTACGCCGACGATGGCGCAAGCTATCAGACGGTGTTCAACGCCGAGACCTCGAACCCGTTCTACCGTCCCGCCGAGGTCGCGGTCTCGTCCGATCATCTCTACTGTTCACTGTTCAAGGATGACATGGTCGGGCCTTGGGTGGCGCGGCATGGCATGACGTCGGCCGATTACCAGGCTGAGTTCGACACGCAGAATGCGCGCGGCTTCTATCCGATCTCGGTGCAGGGCGGCGGCAGCGGCGGCGGTACACGCTATGCGGCGATCTTCGCGCAGCGGGACATTCCGCTGCCGAGACACTGGCACGTCACCGGCGCCGATGTTCCGTCGCTGGCCGGCTTCGACCACGCGATGCAGGGTTTCATGCAGGCGAACGCGGTGCGTGCGGCGCAGCTCACCATCGCCAAGAATGGAGTGACGAAGCTGGCGCGCGCCTATACCTGGGCGGAGGACGGATACCGTATCACCCAGCCGTCGGATCGGTTCCTGCTGGCGAGCTGCAGCAAGATGTTCCTCGAGGCGGCGGTGCAGTCGCTGTACGACGCAGGCAAGCTGCACGCGAATTCCACCGTGTATCCGCTGCTCGGGTTTTCCCATCCGGCCGATGCGCGCAGCGACACGATCACCGTCCAGCAACTGCTGGACCACATGGGCGGTTATGACGACACCGCCACCGGTTCGGGCTTCGACCCGACCTACCAGATGCGCAAGATTGCGCTGGACGAGGGGCTTGGCCACAAGGTCGGCAAACTCGACGTGTGCCGCTACATGTATGGCCGCATGCTCGACTTCGCGCCGGGCGCGCGCAGCCAGTATTCCAATTTCGGCTATCTGCTTGCGAGCGCGCTGGTCGAGAAGGTCACCGGCATGGACTACTTCGCCTACGTGAAGCACACGCTGCTGGAGCCCGCCGGCATCACCGAGGTGGAGATCCGACCCACCGCGGCAAATCAGCAGCCGCCGACCGAGGCGATGATCGAGGACGAGGGACTCGGGCTTTCGGCGCTCGACCCGGCCTCACCCTTGCTGGTGCCGGCGGTCTTCGGCGGCGACGGCCAGGTGAAGGAGGTCGCCGCGGCCTGCGCCGGCACGTCGGCCTCGGCCACCGCACTGACGCAGTTCATCCACCGGCACGCGGTCTGGGGCAATGGCGGCCGGGCGCCCAACTCGGCGCGGTCCGGCAGCACGCCCGGTGCGTCGACCCTCGCCTGGTCGCGCGGCGATGGCGTGGACTGGGCCTATGTCATCAATACGCGGAACTGGCCGCCGAACACGTCGCCCACGTTGGACGATCTGGGTAACACGATCAACAAGCTGCTGGACACCACAGTACTGCCGTAAGGCTGCAAGACGCCCCTCCCCGCAGGAGGGGCGTCGCCCAAAGCACGGTCGGTTCAGGTTGGCCCAGCCGTGCTTCGAGAACTTGTTGGTGATTCAGACCTCCGGGCAGTTCCGCCGCCGGTCATC
>DATBKQ010000252.1:0-3608 GCA_036555825.1 Acetobacteraceae bacterium
CGCCTACCTGTTCATCAACACGCTAGCGACGCCGACCAAGGACAAGCGCGTCCGCCAGGCGATCGCCATGGCGATCGACCGCGACACCATCATCTCCGCGCTGCAGCAGGGATACGCGAAACCGGTCAACATCGTGCTGAGCCCGGCCGATTTCGGCTATGTCACCGACGTGCCCCCTTGGCCGTACGACCCCGTCCGCGCCCGCGCGCTGATCAAGCAGGCCGGCGCCGAGGGCGCGGTGCTACCGTTCATCACCTCGCCCTCCTACGACCGCCGTTTGAACGAGGCAGTGCAGCAGATGCTCGGCGACGTCGGCCTGAAGGTCGAAATCTCCATGACCGACCAGCCGACCTATCTGCGCCGCCGCCAGGGCACGCCGGAGGAAGCCGGCTCGCTCAGCCAGGGCCGCTGGTCCTGCGCCTGCCAGGACGCCGACGGCGTGATCTTTCCGCTGTTCCGCTCAGGCTCGATCTGGTCGAAGATGAGCAATCCGGCATTCGATGCCGAGGTCGATGCGGCACGCACCACACTGGACGATGCGAAGCGCCTGGAGCACTACCATCGCGCCTTCCGGATCCTGCGCGAGGAGGTTCCCGCCATCGGCCTGTTCCAGGATTACGCGATCTATCTCGCCCGCAAGGAACTGAAATGGACGCCCACCGCCAACGAGGCGTTCTTCATCATGGACATGCGGTGGCAGCCATAGCCTGCGTGTCATTGCGAGCCCGGCGCACGCCGGGAGAAGCAATCTCGGGGTGACATTCATCCGCCACCTTGCCGGCCGTGTCGGCCAGGCGATCGTCGCCGCGTTCGGCGTGCTGACCATCGTGTTCTTCATCATGCGCCTTTCCGGCGATCCCACGCTGCTGTTGGTCCCAGAAGGCGCGACAGCCGAGCAGATCGCGCAACTGCGGCACGAACTCGGGTTCGACCGCCCGCTGCTGGTGCAATACGGTGCGTATCTGTCCGACCTGTCGCACCTGGATTTCGGCGAGAGCCTGGTGCAGCGCGCCAGCGTCGCCGGCATCGTGGCCGAGCGGATTCCCTACACCATCGCGCTCGCCGCCGGCGCGCTGCTGGTCGCCCTCGGCATCGGCATTCCCGCCGGCGTCGCCATGGCGGTGTGGCGCGGCAGCACGCTGGAGCGCGCGCTGGCCGGCTTCGTCCTGACCGGCCAGAGCCTGCCCACCTTCTGGTCCGGCATCCTGCTGATCCTGCTGTTCGGCGTGGCACTCGGCTGGCTGCCCACCTCGGGCGCCGACTCGCTGCAATCGCTGATCATGCCCTCGGTCGCCCTGGGCGCGCTGACCATGTCCACCTTCGCGCGCATGACGCGCATCGCCGTGCTGGACGAATTGTCGCGCGACTACGTCGCCGCCGCCCGCGCCCGCGGATTGTCGCTGCGCGCCACCGTGCTGCGCCACGTGCTGCGCAACGCGTCGATCCCCGTGGTCACCATCGCGGCGCTGGAGGTCGGCAACCTGCTCGCCGGCGCGGTCATCGTGGAAACCGTGTTCGCCTGGCCGGGCATCGGCCAGCTTGCCATCCAGTCGATCGCAGCGCGCGACTTCCTCGTCGTTCAGGCCGTGGTCCTGTTCGTCTCCATCGTGTATATCGGTTTGAATCTACTCGCCGACATCGCCTACGCGGCGATCGACCCTCGCATCCGGCTGGAACGATGACCGGCAGGCTCTCGCCCGGGATCGTCATCATCCTGGCTCTGCTCGCGGCCTATCTCTTCGCCGCTGCCGGCGCCGACCTGCTCGCCCACAACGACCCGCTGCGGCAGTCGCTGTTGCTCCGCCTGCGCCCGCCCGGCACGGCCACCGCGACCGCCAGCTATCCCTTGGGCACCGACGATCTCGGCCGCGACCTGCTGGCGCGCATCCTGTACGGCGCGCGCGCCTCGCTGCTGGTCGCCGCGCTCTCGGTCTCGGTCTCGCTGCTGGTTGGCACCACCTTGGGCCTGGTCGCCGGCTGGTTCGGCGGCTGGACCGGCATACTGACGATGCGCTTCGTCGATGCGATGCTGAGCATCCCAGCCATTCTGCTCGCCGTGCTCACGGTCGCCGTGCTCGGGCCGGGATTCCTCACCCTCGTGCTGGTGCTCGGTCTGACGCGCTGGCCCCGCTACACGCGCGTGGCCTACGCACAGACACTGCAGGTCGCCACCCTGCCGTATATACGCGCCGCCGAGCTGGCCGGCAGCGGACCGCTGCGCATCCTGCTGCGCCACATCCTTCCCAACATCGCCGGCCCGCTGATGGTGGTCGCCACCAGCGAATTCGGCCTGATGATCCTGTTCGAGGCCGGCCTGTCGTTCCTCGGCCTCGGCGTTCAGCCACCTTATCCCTCCTGGGGCAGCATCATGGCCGCGGGCCGACAATACGTTCAGCGCGCCTGGTGGCTCACCGTGTTCCCCGGTGTGGCCCTGTTCGTCCTCGTGCTGTGCGTGAACCTGCTGGGCGACTGGCTGCGCGATCGTCTCGACCCAAGGTCGCGCGTCCGATGAGCGCGCCGGCGCTGCGGGTCGAGGATCTGACGCTCGCCATCGGCCACACTGTCGCGGTCGATGGGGTCAGCTTCTCGGTCAGCCAGGGCGAGGTCATGGCCATCGTCGGCGAAAGCGGTTGCGGGAAATCGATCACCGCCCAGGCCATCATGCGCCTGCTGCCGCCCGCAATCCGCCGCACCGGCGGCGCCATTCGCCTCGGCGCGGACGACATCACCGCGATCCCCGAACGCGCCATGCAGGCGATACGCGGACGGCGCATGTCGATGATCTTTCAGGAGCCGCAGGCGGCGCTCGATCCGCTCGCGACGATCGGCACGCAGATCGCCGAGGCGCTGCGTCAGCCGCTGTCGCGCGCCCGCCCTGCGGTGCGCAGGATGCTGGAGGATGTCGGGATATCCGATCCCGAACGCCGCATCGACCAGCGCCCGTTCGAACTGTCCGGCGGCATGTGTCAGCGCGTCATGATCGCATGCGCGCTGATCTCCCGCCCCACCATCCTGATCGCCGATGAACCCACCACCGCGCTCGATGTCACCATCCAGGCGCAGATTCTCGACCTGCTGCGGCAGATTGCCGTCGAGCGGCAGACCGCGGTCGTGCTGATCACCCACGACATGGGTGTCGTCGCCGACATCGCCGACCGCGTCGCCGTGATGTACGCCGGCCGCATCGCGGAGTCGGGCCCGGCGGAAGCGATCTTCGCCGCACCGCGACACCCTTATACCGCGCTGCTGCTGGCCTCCATCCCGCGCATCTCCGACATCCCCAAGTCCGCGCTCGCCTCCATCGAAGGCCGCGTGCCGACGCCCGCCGAATACGGCCCTGGCTGCCGCTTCGCCAATCGCTGCCCTCGCGCCGATGCACGCTGCACCGCCGAAACCCCGCACCTCCGCCCCATCGCCCCCGGCCACCTCGCCGCCTGTCACTACGCCGAGGCGATGCGATGAATTGCACGCTGGAACTCACCGATCTGAAGGTGCACTTCAACAGCGGCCACGGCACCGCCATCCGCGCGGTCGATGGCGTGTCCCTGTCGATCGCGAGCGGCGAAACCCTGGGCCTGGTCGGCGAAAGCGGCTGCGGCAAGTCCACG
>DATBKQ010000253.1:0-12459 GCA_036555825.1 Acetobacteraceae bacterium
GTCGGCGGCTTGGAGTGCCAGCGCGGCGTTATGCGACAACCTCGCCTGCAGCTCGGCCACGTCTCCCGGGTCGGCAGCCGGGGTCAAGGACGAAACCGCGCGCTGCAGACCTGCCCGGTCGTTATGCGCATCCGCGATCAGGCCTCGCAGGAACCAGGCCGCATTTGCTCGCGCCACATCGTGGTCCGTCGTGAGACCGGCAGCAATCCGGTCGGCACCGGCCAGATCATGCAACCGGAACAACGCAACTGCCAGTATCAGATCGAAACCTGGATCGACCATTCCACGTCGGGCCAATTCCAACTGCAACTCGTGTGCCGTATTGATCGCATCGCGCGGCCGCCCCTGCGCCAGCTCTGCTGCCGCAAGGTTGAAGCCGGTATCGGCAATTGCCTGGGCATCGTCGCGGGTGCGCGCACGAGCCAGCGCTGTGCGAAATTGTGTCGCGGCCTGGCTCGGTTCTTCCTGATCAAGCGCGATGGCGCCGGCATGCTCGAACCGAGCCAGTGTCGCGTCCTCGGGATTTTGCTTCGGACTCGATGAACAAGCGGCCAACACCATCACGGCGAGCACGGCTCGCCTCATGGTCTGACCTCGGATGGTGGCAGGCGGCGTGGCTCGGGGGTCGCCGAACCGGACAGCGGCCAGGTATGGCGCAACTGGTGCAACGTTTTCTCCAACTCGTCAGCCGTCGCCAGCGTCTGAGACATCAGTGCCGGCAGAGTCGATGCACTGGTGCCAAGGGCGCGAGTCATCGCTGGTAGCCGCGGCGTCGCGTTCGCGAGGTCACGCGTGGCTTTTTCGACCGATGCCAGCACGGTATCGGTTCGATGCAGCAAGGCCGGGATGCCTTCGGGGCCATTGACCGTCGTGATGGTCTGCTGCGCGTCAGTGAGCGTCCCGTTGAGCTGGTCGGTCGCTGTTTTCAGATTGGCAAGCATCTGGGTGATCTGGTTGGCCAGGGTTTCATCGTTCATCAGCCGGCTGACGGTGCCGTGACCTTGGGGAATGGCTTGCGCGGTGTCTGCAAGGGCGTGCATCGCCCGCGCGGCATCGTCCAGGATAGGGAAGACCTTTTGCTTCACCTGGTCGATCATCCCTCCGACGTCCTCGGTCGGGTCCCGTTCGGCAGCTGAATCGATGACCGCGAAGTTCCAGTCCAGGGGCGCGCCTTTTCCGCGCGAGATATCGAGGTATGCCGCCCCAGCCACGCCAAACTGCTTCTTGACCACAGCGCGGCTGTCGCGGCGGATGAACGCGGTTGCCTGCTGCTCCAGTTCCGCCTCGGCATAGAAGCGTTGATTCGGGTCGACCACGACGCGACGGATTGTGCCAACCTTGGTGCCCAACACCTGGATGTCGGCACCGGACGACAAGCCCTGACTCCCGGTCTCCGGAAGGATGATACGCAGCCTGGCGGTTGGCTGAAACCAATCGCTCAACAGTCCGGCATGCAGCACTGCAGCAATGAACAGGCCGACAGCCACCAGCACCAGCAGCCCGACCCACTCATCGGTGTTGCGCAGAAACCTCATGCTACTCGTTCCAGCACATGGATCGTCGTCAGCCCTGTGTCAGTCAGCCGCAGCCGCTGCGTGGCGCGGACCGACCGATTGCGCAGCGCCGGACCAGCGCCGGCCAGCCACATCATCGTCAGACCCTGTCCACGTGCTTCCGCACCGACCTCCAGCAGTGCAGGCAACAGGTCGTCCCGCTGCATGGTCGCCGGCAGCTCCAGGATCACCAGCCGCGGCCGGCCGAGAAAGGCCCGCACACATGCTGCGCGCAGCAGGTCGGCTTCTGTCAGCCGGCGGGCGGGGCCAGCCGGCAAGCCGGGCAAGCCAAACCGCACAGCGAGTTCCGTCGCTTCCGCTCGCAGCGCGGTCTCCGATGTGCGGGTGTGATGCAGCCGCGCCAGCAGGACACGATGGGCGACATCCAGCGTGCTCGCGCTCAGCGGGCGGTAAAACAGCCGGCCAATATGGCCGCGCAGCGCGTCGGCGCGCCGGCGTGGGGTGTCGTGCCAATCCCGTCCAAGAAAACGCACGGTGCCGCCGCTGAGCGGCACGAGACCCGAGCACAGATCAGCGAACGCCGCGCCACGTCGCGGCCCGGGGACCTCGATCAAAGTGAAATCTCCTGGCCACAGCGTCAGATCGAGCGCACCGAGCGGCAATCGCTCGCCGATGCCGCGGGCGGCGTTCAGTGTCAGAACCGGCTGCTCGGTCACAGACCGGCACTCAGCAGCAGCGTGACCGACAAGATGCCGGTTACACCACGGGTGAAGCCTTTGGGCAGGAGGCTGGACGGCGTGTCATCTTCCTGTGCGCTCAAGCCGGTGGCACAGGACGTCAGCGCCACCACAAGTCCGATCAACAGCAATTTCGCCGGAAACAACGCGAGGTCAGCCGCTGTCATGGCCCGCAGGACATTATCGAAAAAGCCGAAGATCGATGTGTTGACCACCCCCGCAATGCTGCCGGACACAAAACCGCTGATCAAGGACAGCAGAATGAACGCCATCCCGAGGGTGAATGCGGAGAGCGCGAACGAGGCAGCACGCGGCAGCACGATGTACTCGAAGACGTCGACGCCTTCCGCCCGCAGGGTTGCAATTTCGCCATCGGCTATCAGCATCGTCAGCTCGGCCACCGTTGCTGTGCCGCTGCGACCCAACAGAATGATGCCGACCAACAGCGGGGTTATCGTGCGGAACAGC
This sequence comes from Acetobacteraceae bacterium, assembly GCA_036555825.1. Lineage (GTDB taxonomy): Bacteria > Pseudomonadota > Alphaproteobacteria > Acetobacterales > Acetobacteraceae > JAMXLO01. The sequence continues at coordinate 2,720 of DATBKQ010000253.1, forward strand.
ACCATTACCAGTATCCGCCCGATCTGTTCCTGCTGTCCCGCGGTGCGCAGCCAGTAAAGCGCCTCGAACACAAGGCCCAGGCCGACAATGAGCGCCGTGACGCCGATGGTGCCAAGTGATCCACCGACCGTTTGCGTGAGGTCGGAGCGGAAGCTGGCCCGCAGCGTGCGCCGCCAGCTCGATGGGCGTCCGCCTTCCCGGAACACGCCCAAAAGCAAGGCTGCGAGCTGCAGCACGAACGCCGATCGTCTCCGCGCCCCGGCGCCGATGACGGCGAGCACGCTCATGCTCGACCTGCCAGGTTGTAGCTGCGGAACTCGCCGATGTTTCGCCGATAGAACAGCCCACGCGGGCGAAAGAGGAAATCTCGGTTCAACAGCAAATAGGCTGGTTCGCTCACCTGGATGACTTCGGCGGAAGCCGAGGTTGCAAGAGCTTCGGCCCCCTGCACGGCGTCGCCCCAGAGATTGAACAGGCCGGGGGCCGCGCCGAGCGTAGCACTGCAAACGGCCCCGACATCAAGGCCGAGACCGAATGCAGCAGGCCCGTTATCGGTATCCAGTACTGCCGCACATCGCTCTCGGAGAGCGATCGCGGCGTCGGCCAGCCGCGGCGCCGCCTCGGCAAGGCTGGATGCCGCTTCGCTGGCGTATCCGGCTGCCGCGACCAGCCTGGTCCCCAGCATCTTGACGTAAGGAATTGAATACTGGGCGGCGATCCCTTGCGCGGCGGTTGCGATTTTCTCGGCCTCGGGTGGTGCGGCAGCCGGCAGATTGAGCACCAATACCATGGCGTGTGATCCGGCAGCGGCGACGACCGCCTCCGCGGCGAGTGCCGGGTCGGGCCCGCGTCCATCAGGCGGCGGCTCTATGTCGAAGCCCGTCTCGGCAAGGGCAGGCGGGGCATTTGTCACCCCGGGCGATTCGCTCGGCGTTCCGAGGCCGACCAGCGCTGCGCAGGCCCTCGCGAAATCGAGTGCCGCGGCATCGCGCCTGGCATCCTCGAGCATCACCATCCCAACCGTTTGTCCTGTACGAACGACCGGAACGATAAAAACCTGGGATGTCCCGAACGGGGCCATGAGCGAGGCGTACAAGGCCGTCGTCTGGCGATCGTGCCTGGCGTCCGGTGCATCGATCTCCCGACCGTCCTCCAGCGCCTCAAATAATGCCGGCACTTCCTGACGCGACAGCTCAAGCCCGGCGACATGGCCCCCGGTCGCAGGTTCAAAGCTGTCGTCGCACCGCAACTGCTGGCCTTCGCCCGACCGTCGCCAGGTTCCGGCTCGTTTGGCGCCGGTCGCTTCGGCCAGCGTTTCGGTCACTACGTTGGGTGGTTTGCCGGTAGCGTCGAACGTACCGGCTTCGGTTGCCAATCGCGCGAACGCGGCGCTCTGTTGTTGCACCGCCAGCGAGCGATCAGCGACGGCTCGCGCTGCTCGGTCGGCGCGCAGCCCTTGGCGGACCAGAAGCGCCCCCAAGCCTATGGCCAGCGCCACCACGGCGAGAGATAACAAACCCGCGCGTTGCGAGTTTGTGGTGACAAAGCCGCTGAATTCGGATTCTGGCACGGTGATGAACAGCAGCCAGTCCCGACCTTCGTTGGTGAGCGGCGCCACGATCGAGATGAGGCGACGGCCGCGCACTTCGATGGTTCGATTGCCAGCGCCCTCGGCGCGAAAATGATCCCAACCGGCGATCAGGTCAGTATCACCGGTTGCGTCGATCCTGCCCGCCGCCATCTGGCCGTCGCGCATCTCAACGATATGGGAGGGATCAGGCCCGGCGATCAACTCCCCGTCGCGCGTGGCAATATAGGCCCGCCCCGATTGGCCGATGGAGAGTGTGCCGAGGAAGCGGGATAATTCATCCAGCCGGATATCAACGCCGACAACGTCCGGATTTTCGTTCGCACCGTGAACCGCGGCAGTAATGCCCGGCGCCCGCTCCGAGAAGAACACATAGACGCCGCTCCAGAAGACATTGTCGGCGGCTCGGGCGCCGGTGAACCAGGAACGGCTGCGGGCGTCATAATCATCCTTCGGATCGGACCGGCGCGCGATCACCTTGCCCGTCTTGTCGCGGGTGATCCATTCCACGGTTTTGCCAGACGGCGTCATCAGGATGCGCTTGGTGTCAGACGCCCCGGACGGCCCCGATCCCGCACGGGTGACCAACATGAAGTTGCCGGCCGCGTCGGCAAACAACACATTGGCGATCTGCGGTGTCTCATCCAGCACCGATTTCGCAAACCGATAGGCCTCCTCGGCATGATCGGTTGCGCCCCCCCGCCCGATCATGGTTTGAGCGAGCAAGATGGCCCGTGCCGCGGGTTCGAGAAAGGCCGACACCTGTAGTGTTATACGCTCCTGCGTGCTGCGCAGCAGCGTGTTCGACAGGCCAAGGACGCCAATACGATTGGCGTGATCAGCGTATACCACGACGCCAAGCAAGAATCCGATGATCAAACCGACACCGCATAGCGGCAGGCCGATATGCAGCAGCGTGTTGCGACGGCGTGCCCGTTCCGCTAACGGGTCGACATCGATGTCGACGATATCGGCGCGATCAGCAGCCGGGTGCCTTCCGTTCAAGGCCTGAGCTCTTTCCGCCCGTCGTTGCTAGCAACGGCACCTGGAGAGACACCTTGATGCACACGTCAAGGTGACCGAAAAGCTCGCGGCCATTCTCCAAGAGAATCTTGGCCGTCGATCCCTCCTGATCCTGTTCGCTATCTCTCGGTTATACCGAGGCACGGCAATAGCCGCTAATCAGGCCTCCTTGAGGGGGCGTCCGTAAAGAGCCAACCAGTAGGCGCGGCCGTGACCAGGGCGGTCTTGGCCTGGAGATCGTAGCTGCTCATGGATCCTCAGTTCATGAGTTTGCTCCGGGCAGCCACGGTTCCGGCGCGCGCGCGTCGATGTCGGTGGCGACATCGACCACCACCGTCTCGTCCGAGGCCAGCGCCTCGCGCAGTGCCGGCGCGATCCGCGACGGTTCCTCGACGCGAATGCCGCGCAATCCGAACACGCGGGCGATATCGGCGAAGTTGGTCGGCCCGAAGCGTGCCAGCTCGCGCACGTCGCCCGGCGTGTTGCCCTGCTGACGCTGGATGTTGGGCCAGCCCTGGCCGAACCCCGAGTTGTTGTTGATCACCAGCACCACGCCGATGCCGCGCCGGCGTGCCGTCTCCAGCTCGGCCAGGTGATAGTAGATGGCGCCATCGCCCGACCAGCAGATGACCTTGCGCTTGCCGGCCGCGCATTTCGCCCCGAGCGCGGCGGGGAACGACCAGCCGAGCGAGCCGGCCGCTCGCAGATAGGTCTGGGCTGTGCCGTTCAGCTCGATCAGCGTCGAGGTCCAGATGCCGGAATAGCCGGTGTCGGCGACCAGGATGCCGTCTTCGGGCAAGGCGCGGGTGATCTCGGCGCACAGCCGGTCGGGCAGGATCGGCGCCGCATTGCTCGACAGCCTGGAGGCGCGTGCTTCCCGCCAGGCGGCGACGATCCCGGCGGCGCGGTCGGCGAACGCGGCATCGCGCACCGGCCGCCCGATCGCTGCATTCAGCTTCGCGAGCGTCGCTTTCGGATCGCCCATCAATCCGAGCGTGTGCGGATAGCTGCGGCCCAGCTCCAACGGATCGATGTCGATCTGCACCACCTCGGTCTCCAGCCGCGGGATGCGCCAGGTATGGGTGACCTGATCGCCGGTATGGCAGCCGACGAACAGCACGAGGTCGGCCTCGTGCACGATCTGGTTGGCGGGGGGCGCGGCATAATTGCCCGGGCATCCGATCGAGAGCCGATGCCGCGTCGGGACGATGCCGCGCCCGCCGAGAGAGGTGCCGATCGGCGCCGCGAGTGCCTCGGCAAGCGCGAGCAACTCGGGACCGGCGCCCGATGCGGCCGCACCGGTGCCGGCGACGATCGCAACGCGGCTGGCCGAGCGCAGCCTCGTGGCGGCGCGCTCGATCTCGTCATCCGAGGGCACCGGGCGATAGGGCGGCATGGCCAATTGCAGCGCTGGCTCCGGACCCGCCGGCTCATTCAGCATGCCGGCCTCGACCACCGCCGCCGAACGGCCATACAGGTCGAGATGCGCCGGACGCGGCGAGCCGGTCATCGTCTCGCGCCACGCCTGGCGGAACAGGCGCGGCAGGTCCGCGGCCTGCTCCACATCGGCCGAGAACTTCGTCACCGACGCATAGAGCGGGCCATGGGGAATTTCCTGGTAGGTGTTGCGGTGGTGGTAATGGGGCGGCTCGCGCCCGGTCAGAGCGATGACCGGACTGCGGCCGAGCCACGCATCCTGCAATCCCGCCGCCAGATTGGCGGCGCCCACCGACTGTGCGAAGCAGATGCCGGGGCGTCCCGCAATGCGCGCATAACCGTCAGCCATGTAAGCGGCGGACTTCTCGGCATGCGCCAGCACACGGGCGACGCCGAGTGTGCCCAGTTCGATCAAGGTCCGCCGCAGCACCGCATCGATGAAGAACACATGCGTCGTGCCGTTCGCCGCGAGCGCACGAGCCAGCCATTCGGCGCCGGTCATTTCCGATCCGCTCATACGACCTCCCTCGCAACGCGAGGCGATGCTAACCCCGCGGGGCAGGGACGCGAAGCCAGTCAGCCCGCGCGGTCGCGTCGGCGCTGCACGAAAGCCTGCATCAGCCGTCGCGGTTCATCGGTTTCCCAGGCCTCGGCGAACCGATCGATACCACGCTGGATCGCCTGACCAAGCGGGAGTTGCTCCCAATCGGCGATCAGCGCCTTCTGCAGGCGGACCGCGCGCGGCCCGCAGGCCAGTATCGCTTCGACCAGTTGCGCCACCGCGGCATCGAGCCGATCCGCCGGCACGACGTTCTCCACCAACCCCCACGACAGCGCGGTCGCCGCATCGATCCGGTCGCCAGTCAGCAGCAACTGCCGCGTGCGTCCCCAGCCGATGAGTTGCGGCAGCAGGGCGGCCTCCACGACCGACGGCACACCCAGGCGCACCTCCGGCATGCCGAATTCCGCATCCGCGCTGGCAATCCGCATGTCGCATGCGGCGGCAAGCTCGACGCCGGCGCCGAACGCATAGCCCCGGATGCGAGCAATCACCGGCACCGGCAGGCGCCGCAAGGCGCTGCAGCCCTGGTGCACCAGAGAGATGAACACGCGCGCCGACCGCGGCTCAAGGCCCGCCATTTCGTTGATGTCGGCGCCGCCCACAAAGGCGCGTTCGCCAGCGCCTCGCAGGACGACCGCCCGCAGAGCCGGGTCACGGCCAAGCTGCCCGACAGCAGTGATCAGGTCGGTCAGCACCGCCGTGTTCAGCGTGTTCAACTTGGCGGGGTTGTCGATCGTCAGGAGAGCAATGCCGCGCCGATCGCACTCAACCTTCGTCCAGGCCATGTTCCCCTCCGCAATTGCTCCGAGCCCCGGGCCCATTCCATACTGAACGGCGGCTCTGCCGAGAGGGACATGCCAATCGCTCCGCTGCAACCGCACAAGTCGTGGTACGGGAACTTCTGGTACGCCGAGCGATCGCCTCGGGACACGCTGGCGGATCGGTCGTTGCTGTTCGCCATAGTCGTGTTGTCGCTGGTGGCGGGTGGCATGGTGTTCGCGCGGCACCACGCCGGACCGGCCGCGCAGGCGGCGGTCCCGGGGGAAGACGCCCATCCCGCATCGCCGCCAAGGGCAAGCGAGCCATTGCTCTGAGGCGGCGCGCCCGCCACACGGCGAGCGTGGCCGGACAGACAGTTTCATCCAGCGATTGTCTCGGAACGGCCCCGAGCGAAATTCATCATTAATTCGCAACGGAAATAGCTCGCTTGGCGCTCGTTCACCGCGCCCCACTTTCCGCGCAACTTCAAGTTGTTGGCAGGAAACCCTCAGGTCCGTCTTTGAAACGGGTTCGCACCAAGCGAAGAATCGCACGGCGTGGTTGAATCCTCGCTTGCCTCACAGTTGCGTGAGATGGCAAATCACGGTCACGTGAGGATCGTGTCTGCCGAAGAACGGAGCTTTCGATGCAGTCGCCAAAGGCAAGCCCGAACGTCCCGACTGGTCTCGCCTTCGAAATAGCCGACCTGATGATGCTGCAGGGCTGGGCCGAATTTCACGACGTCCAGATGGTTGTCGAACTGGACCATTGCGTGGAAGGCGATGAGTACGAAGAGGTCGTCGCCTTCTATGCGCCCGACAGCCAGCTCCGGCGCTGGATCATCTGGCGGGCGGCGAACGAGATCGTCGTACAACCGCTGATCGGCCGAAGCTGCCGCTTCGGCAGCGTCGCCGACGCGCTCGAGACCCTGGTCCCGGCGCGCTCCTAGGGCATGATGAGCGCGGAAGGGATCCCGCTCTCCTTTATATTCGCGCGTGATTCAGACCTCCGGCGATCCCGCCTCCGGTCATCACGCGCAGACGCCCTTGTACTAGCGCGTGATTCAGACCTCCGGCGATCCCGCCTTCGGTCATCACGCGCAGCTATGACCGGTAAGAGCCGTTGATATCGATGTAACCGTGCGTCAGGTCGCAGGTCCAGACGGTCGCTCTGCCGCGGCCGAGCCCGAGATCGATGGCGATCTCCACCTCCCGCCCTTTCATGTGCTGCACCACGGGAGCCTCGTCGTAGCCGGGAACGACGCCCCCGTCCCGAGCCATCCGGACGCCGCCGACCGCGATTGATAGCTTGTCCCGATCGGCGGGTTCTCCCGCCTTGCCGACCGCCATGACGATGCGGCCCCAGTTGGCGTCCTCGCCGGCAATGGCGGTCTTCACCAGCGGAGAGTTGGCCACCGCCAGCCCGACCCGCTTGGCGGACCGCGACGTCGTTGCGCCGGTGACGTCGATGCGGACCAACTTCTGGGCGCCTTCGCCGTCCCGGACCACCTGGAGCGCCAGGTCGAGCAGCACCGCATCGAGGGCGGCGGCGAAGCCGGCAAGAAGCGGCCCGCCCTCCGCCGGCACGCGCGGGTGTCTGACCTGGCCGGTCGCGAACAGCAGGACGGTATCCGAGGTCGAGGTATCGGAATCGACGGTCGTGCAGTTGAAGCTCGCATCGACCCCTTTCTTCAGCAGCGCCTGCATGGCGCCGGCCGGCAGCTTGGCGTCGGTGCAGACGAAGCACAGCATGGTCGCCATGTCAGGCGCGATCATGCCGCTGCCCTTGGCGATGCCGCTGATGCGGACCTCCGCATCACCGATCCTGGCCGAGCGGGTCGCCGCCTTCGGGAAGGTGTCCGTGGTCATGATCCCGCGTGCCGCCGCCTCCCAGGCATCGCCGCGCAGCCCGGCGTGCAGCGCCGGCAGGGCGGAGACCACCTTCTCGTGCGGCAACACCTCGCCGATTACCCCGGTCGAGGCGACGAACACCTGCCTGGCGGGGCAGCCCATCAGATCGGCCGCCGCCGCCGCGGTGGCCATGCAGGCGTCGCGGCCGGCCTTCCCGGTGAATACGTTGGCGTTCCCGGCATTCACCACGACCGCCCGCGCCTTGCCGCCGGCCAGAGCGGCACGGCACCAGTCCACCGGCGCGCCGGGACACTTGCTGGAGGTGAACACGCCGGCGACCGTCGTGCCGGATGCCAGCTCCAGCATCACCAGGTCGTCGCGACCCTGGTAGCGGATGCCCGCCGCCGCGGCGCCCAGGCGCACCCCCGCCACAGGCGGCAGTTCGGGCAGGCGCACGGCGAGTGGCGAGACTGGCGGCATGGGCGTTTCCTCGATCCGGGGAGCTAAAGCATGATGAGGTCAGTTTGACTTCACCCGGCTTTGGCCTGGTTTGATTGTGCGCGTGATGGCCAGGACAAGCCTGGACAAGCCCGGCCACATGATCGGGCCTCCGACGATCCCGCCTCTGGTCATCACGCGCTATTGCTTGGGAGGCGCTGGAGGCGGTTCGGCCGCATCCGTCGCGCGGAGCTGCGACCCATCCAGATTGAACTTCTCGACCGAGGCGGCGGCGCGCGCGTGTGCCACCGCCTGCTGCACACCCTCCTGGATTGTCTTCTGCCGCAACTGGTCACGGGCCTGGTTGTAACTCGGCGGGTCGGCACGGCGGCGCTCGACCACGAGGATCACATGCCAGCCGAACTGGCTGTGCACCGGCTGCTGCGAGATCTGGCCCGGCTGCAACGCGAACGCCGCGTCGGCGAACTCTGGCACCATTTCGTCCTTCTTGAAGAAACCAAGATCGCCGCCCTGCTGTGCCCCGGCCGGGTCCTTGCTGTACTGTTTGGCGAGTGCCGCAAAGTCGGCTCCTGCTTTGAGCTGGCCAATGATCTTCTTGGCCTCCGCTTCGGTATCCACCAGGATGTGTTTGGCGTGCACCTCCTCCTCGCCCGGCTTGCCGGCGATCTCCTTTTCATACCGGGCATGCAGCGCTTCGTCGGTCACCGCGGGTCCGACTTCCTTGTTGAGCATGGCGGTCTGCAAGGCGCGGTCCTCGGCCGCAACCACCTGCCGCTGCACCGCGGGGTCTTTGTCCAGGCCGGATTTCCGCGCCTCGGCGACCAGGGCGCGGCCGTCGATGAGCTGGTCGAGCAGCATCGGGTAAAGCGTCTGCGGCGGCACACCTCGCATGTTCTCGGGCAGACTTTGCGCTGCGTCCTTGAGTTCGCTGAGATGGATCGGCTGGCCGTCCACCTTGGCCACGATCGGGTCGCCGGCCGGCTGTGCCGTTGCCTGGGGCTGGGCGGAGACGGGCGCGAGCAAGGCGCCGAAAACGAACAAACCGGTAGCGACAAGGCGCAGCATCGAAACTCCTGTTCGGGCGGGCGCGGATCATGGCCGAAGGCGGATCGTGCCACAAGGACACGGGAAGCCGGCCAGCCGCCGGCTTCGAGCAGGCGGCGGGGCAGCAACCGTTGTTGTCGTTGACCGCGGCCGGGCCGGGTCCTATCTCAGCCGCATACCGGAATTGACCCGGATTCCGCCTGTCCGAGCCACGGACAGAATTCCGAGAAGGTCTGATGTTCGCTGCCATTGCCCGCGCCGTGTTCGGCACCGCCAACGATCGTTCGCTCAAGGGCTACCAGCGGCGGGTGCCGCAGGTCAACGCGCTCGAGCCTGCCATGGAGGCGCTGTCCGACGAGGCGCTGCGGGCCAAGACCGGCGAGTTCCGCGAGCGCCTGGCGGGCGGCGCGACACTGGACGAGCTGCTTCCCGAGGCGTTCGCCGCGGTGCGCGAGGCGGCGAAACGGACCCTGGGTCAACGCCACTTCGACGTGCAGTTGGTCGGCGGCATGGTGCTGCACGACGGCAAGATCTCCGAGATGAAGACCGGCGAGGGCAAGACGCTGGTCGCCACCTTGCCTGTGTACCTGAACGCTCTCGCCGGCAAGGGCGTGCACATCGTCACGGTCAACGACTACCTGGCGCGGCGCGACGCGGAGTGGATGGGGCAGATCTACCAGTTCCTGGGCATGACCGTGGGCGTGATCGTGCACGGCCTGGATGACGAGATGCGCCGCGCGCAATACGCCGCCGACATCACCTATGGCACCAACAACGAGTTCGGCTTCGACTATCTGCGCGACAACATGAAGTACCGGCTGGAGGACATGGTCCAGCGCGACTTCTGTTACGCGATCGTGGACGAGGTGGACAGCATCCTGATCGACGAGGCGCGCACGCCGCTGATCATCTCGGGGCCGGCGGAAGACAGCTCCGACCTTTACCGCCGCGTGGACGAGGTGGTGAAGGAGCTGGTGAAGGACCCGGACACCTACGAAAAGGACGAGAAGTTCCGCAC
>DATBKQ010000254.1:0-8421 GCA_036555825.1 Acetobacteraceae bacterium
GACCTACGGTATTCCGATGGCGACGGTGCTGTATCAGGCGCACCTCGCCGGGACGATCTGGGGCGTCATACTGGCGAACCTGGTGCCGACCGTGCCTTTCGTCATCCTGATCATGATTCCCTTCGTCGAGCAGATCGATCCCCGGGTGGAGGCGGCGGCACGGGTGTTCGGCGCAGGCATGGGACGACTGTTCGCTCAGGTGCTGGTACCGCTGCTGACGCCAGGTATCCTGGCGGCGCTGCTGCTGGTGCTGGTGCGCACCATTGCAATGTTCGAACTGACGTTCCTGACGGCAGGACCGACCAGCCAGACCTTGGTTGTCGCGCTGTACTACGCGGTGTTCGCCGCGGGTGTGCGCCCCGGCCAATCGATCGACGCCATGGCGGTGGTCTATATGGTGACCACCCTGATCTGGCTGTTGGTCGCCCTGCAGTTCGTCAATCCCACTCAGATCGTCACGCGGGCGAAGCAGTAGGGCGGCGGGCCTTCACCCGCCGCCTTACGATTGCATCTTAGATGACGTGGAAAATGAACAGCAGGATGATCACGGGGATGGGAATGCCGAGAAGCCATAGAAGAATAGCGCGCACATTCAACTCCGTCCCTGCAATGCCGACACGATGTGCACGGTCCGTGGCAGTACCATGGCAGACGCGATCACGAGACGGTGCGAATCACAGTCTGAGCCGGACTCCGGCGAAGAGCGACGGGCCGGGCGTCTGGTAGCCGTTCACCGGCTCCCAGCGCGAGTAAAACAGGTTGCGGCCGTTGGCGAATAGCTGGATGTGGGGGGCCACGTCGTAGGTGACGGTCAGGTTGAACAGCAGTCCGTGCCGGTTGGATACGATGTCCCCGGTCGAGTTGCCGTTGTTGTCCACCAGGAAGTCGGGGAAGGCGCCGGTCAGCAGCAGCTCTGGGGCGATCGACAATCCGGGAAGCGGTGTAATGGTCGCGTTGAGCGCCGCCGCGCTCTGCGGGCGCCGTATCAGGCGCGTGCCGAGATCGGCATTCTGAGCATCCGTGTAGGTGTAGCTGACATCGAGCGCAAGCCAACGCGCGGCCTGCATCGCAAGATCGGTCTCCACTCCCTGGATGTGCGCCGAGCCGATGTTTCTCGCCGTATTGACAGGTGTGAATACTGCGACGATCAGGTTCCGGATCTGCTCGTTGAAGTAAGTGGCGCCAAAGCTGGCGACGCCCACGGTGGTGGTGAAGCCGGCTTCCCAGCCCTGCGCGCTTTCGGGCTTCAGGTTGGGGTTTCCGACATAGCCGAACGAGTCCACTCCGAATCGGTCGAACAGGGACGGGGCCCGGAATGCTGTGCCGTACGCCGCCTTGAATCGTGTGGCGACCTCCGGGACATCCAGCACGGCGCCGAGCCGCCAGGTGAACGGTTGGTCGCCGGCGACCCAGTCCTGGCGGATCTGGCCGGTCAGCGTCAGTCGTTGCAGCACTGTCGTCTGCAGTCCTGCATACAACGCGTCATCCGTCATCGACGCCTTGGCCGATTGCGCGAACGGCGAGCCGAAGAAGGACTGGTTCACCTTCACATTGATATTGTCCGCCGTGTGCTCGTAGCCGAAAGTGAGATTGCTGGCCGAGAGCGCGGGCATCGGCAGCAGGTCCGAGAGGTGCACGGTATTGTTCCACTGTGCGTCGGTCCGATAGCTGTGATACCGCGAATCATTGGTTGCCTGGTTGGGATCGAGCGGGTGGAGCGCCTCGGTGTAGTGTCTGTCGACCTGCAGGCGACCGATGAAGGCACTTGTCTCGTAGGTGCCGTTGAGCAGCTTCGACGTGATGCCGACGCGGCCAAGCAATGAATCGTCCGTGCCGGTCGAGTTGCTGTCGTCGAAGGTGGGATTGCCGAGCGCGTTGAAGCCGAACGCGGCGCGGCGGGCGCGCAGGAACAGCGACAGGCGGGTGCCATCGATCGGGGTGTAGCCGAGGTTCAGCGTGCCGATCGTATCGGCGAAGCCTTGCGGGACACCGGTGAAGATTGTTTCGCGCCGCGGCGTGGTATCGTAGCCGCGCAGGTCCTCGCCTTCCACTGTCGCCGAGTAGTCGAACGGCCCCTGAATGCCGGAGGCGTTCGCGTTGCCTTCGATTTGCCTCGGGTAGCCCCCAGCGAGCTCGCCGGTCAGGTGAAAGCCGGGTTCGTGGCCCTGGCGGGAGATCAGGTTGATCACGCCGCCGATAGCCCCCGAGCCGTACAGCGCCGCCATCGGGCCGCGGATCACCTCGATGCGTTCGACGTCGGCCAGCGTATCGACACCGAAGTTGAACGCGCCGGATGAATCCGAGGCATCATTCAGCGGCATGCCATCGCGCAGCACCAATACCTGGTTGGAATTGGTGCCGCGCACGAACACGCTGGCATTGCCTCCCGGCCCGCCCGATTGGCTGACGCGGATGCCAGGCACAGCCGCGAGCGCGTCGGTGAGCGTGAGATAGCCCCGTTCCTCGATGGTCTGACGGTCAATCACCGTGACACCGGCCGGGATATCGAGCACCGGCGTCGGGATCCGGGTGGCGGTCACGACGGTTTCCGGTATGGGCTGGGGTTGGTCGGCAAGTGCGGGAGAAGCGAGCAGAAGCAGTCCGGTGGTGAGAGAGCACGCGGATCGAGATTGCTTCGTTGCTCCGCTCCTCGCAATGACACTGGTCATGGCGGGACCTCCATCGACAGTGAGTCGACAGCCCGCCTACGGGTTCACCCCCGCTGCGCCGGTCCACCCCGCCCGGGCACGCGCGCGCAGTCTCGACGCCGGCCGGTCTCCTGGCTCGCGGGTCTTTGCCGGTTCCCGCCTTCTCGCCTCGCGGCAATGGCCTTTGGGAACCGACTCACCGCGCACAGTTGCGGGGGCAGCAGCCTTATCCCCTCGAGGACGTGACTTTCCCGTTTCAGCCCTTGCCCTTGGATTTGATCCAAGGGCTTGCGGGCCACCTGCGTCTGCCAGCACAGTAACCGGTTCGAGGGAGTACGCAATGATCCCGCATATCGCGTTCGAGCCGGCAGCCAGCGCGCCGCTCGATGGCATCCGGGTCGTGGATCTGTCGCGCCTGGTTGCCGGCAACATGCTGAGCCTGCAGCTCGCCGATCAGGGTGCGGAAGTGATCAAGGTCGAGGACCCGCGCGCTGGCGACCCTTTGCGCGCCTGGCGGGTGAAAGGGCTGTCGCTGCATTGGAAAGTGTATGCCCGCAACAAGAAGAGCGTGGCGTTGAACCTGCGGGCCGCGGCTGGCCGCGATCTACTGAGCGACCTGCTGGCACGGAGCCACGTCCTGGTCGAGAACTATCGGCCAGGCACGCTGGAGGAGATGGGGTTTGGTCCGGATACGTTGCACGAGCGCAATCCTGGGTTGGTCATCGTGCGCATCAGCGGATTCGGACAGGACGGGCCATATCGCGACCGGCCGGGCTTCGGCACGCTGGTCGAAGCGATGTCGGGATTCGCCGCGAGGAACGGCTACGGCGATCGCCCGCCGGTGTTGCCGCCGTTGGCCTTGGCCGACATGGTGGCGGGGCTGTACGGCGCCTACGCGGTGATGATCGCGCTGCGCGTGGTGGAGCGAGGCGGCAAGGGCCAGGCGATCGATCTGCCGCTCTTGGATCCGATCATTTCGATCCTTGGTCCGGACGCGGCGATTCATCGTGTCAGCGGGGAGCGGCCACAGCGCACCGGTTCGCGCTCGCTGACCACCTCGCCGCGCAATGTCTATTCGACGAAGGATGGGCGATACATCGCAATGTCAGCCTCGATCCAGGTCATGGCAGAGCGGGTGTTTCGCGCCATCGGCCGGCCGGAGATGATCGACGATCCGCGCTTCCGCACCAACACGGACCGGGTGCGGCATATCGACGACTGCGACGGAGCGGTGGCGGCGTTCGTCGCCGAGCGTACGCTGGACGAGGCGATGGCGGTGTTCGGCGCGGCGGAGGTGACCGCGACGCCGGTTTACGAGATCGATCAGCTTGTCGCCGACCCCCATATCCAGCAGCGGGGTGTCATTGTCGAGGTGCCGGATGCCGAGGCGGGTTCGGTGCTGATGCACAACGTGATCCCGAGGCTGTCGGAAACGCCGGGCAGGCTGCGCCGGCCGGCTCCAGCATTGGGCGAGCATACGCGGGAGGTGCTGCAGGAGATTGGCTATTCCGCCGATCGCATTGCGGCGCTGGCCGAGGACGAGGTTGTGAAGTTGGGCTGAACGGCTCAGGGACAGGGATACAACATGCGCGCTGACCTTCCTGCCTGGCGTTCGCTGCTGTTCGTGCCGGTGACCACGGAGAAGTTCGTGCGCACCGGCGCCGATCGCGGCGCGGATGGTATCATCCTCGACCTGGAAGACGCTGTCGCACCATCCGAGAAGGAAAGGGCGCGTACCCTGATCGCCGGCGCAATCCCCCAGGTGGCGCGCAACGGCGGCGACGTCCTGGTACGCGTGAACCGCCCGTGGCGGCTGCTGGTGCGCGATCTCGAGGCGGCGGTGATCCCGGGAGTTGCCGCGTTGATGCTGTCCAAGGTGGACAGCCCTGAACACGTCCAGGCGGTCGCCGAGATCGTCGAGGAGCTGGAAGCCGAGCGTGGCCTGCCCGCTGGGAAGCTGCGGTTCGTCGTGCTGGTGGAGACGGCCGCCGGATTCTTCCGCATCGAGGCCATCGCCAAGTCGCACCCCCGTGTGGTTGCGCTCAGCCTGGGAACCGAGGACTTTACCGCCGATGTCGGGATGCAGCCGGACCCCGAAGCGCTGATATACCCCAAGCAGCACACATTGTTCGCGGCGCGCGCCGCCGGGATCCTGCCGTTCGGGTTCATCGGTTCGATCGCCGATTTCCGCGACCAGGATGCATTCCGGGCCGTCGTACGTCGCTCCAAGCGCTTCGGGTTCGTCGGCGCCAGTGCCATCCATCCGTTGCAGGTGCCGGTGCTGAACGAGGAATTCTCGCCCACCGATGCCGAAGTGGCACGAGCCGAACGCATGGTGGCCGCGTACGACACAGCGTTCGCCCAGGGTCTGGGTGCGGTGCAGTTCGAGGGCGCGATGATCGATGTTCCGGTGGTGCAGCGCGCCAGGAATGTGATCGCGCGCGCCGCCGCGATCAGGCAGCGAGCGGCAGCCAGATAGATCGATGGATCGCTACTGCCACGTCTCGACATAGCCCTTCCGCCGCATCGCGCGCGGGGGCGCGGGCAACTGCTCGACGGGCTTGCCGAACAGCCAGCCCTGGCCGTGCGCGATTCCCAGGCTCTTGGCGAACTCAGCCGCGGTTTCGCTCTCGATCATCTCGCCGATCACCTTGCAGCCGATCTCGTCGCAGAGCACGCAGACCGATCGTATCAGCGCGCGTTCGCGGCCGCGTTCGCCGGCGGCCCTTAGGAACGGGCCGTCGATCTTGACGAAATCCACGTCGAAGCGCCGCAGGTAGTTATAGGCTGTTGCGCCTGCCCCGAAATCGTCCAGGCATACAGCGTGTCCCTGGCTCCGCAATCGAGCGAGAAATCTTTCCGTATCCGTCATGTCGTCGATGATCGCGGACTCCGTCAGTTCGAACAGCAGGCGGTGACGGAGATCGCCAAGCCGGGCGGTGAGTTCCAGCAACGCCTTGCGGAAGGCATCGTTCTGAACCGAACGGCCGGATACGTTCGCCGCGACACTGGCGTTGGCACTACGCAGGATCGCCTCGATGGCGCGGCGGCACACGATGAGGTCGAGTTCCAGGATGAGGCCGATGTCCTCGGTGAATGCCACCGTCTCGAAGGTGCTCGCGCCATCGGGAAAGCGCGACAGTGCTTCGTAGTGGTGGATCGCGCGGGTTCCGAGATCAACAACAGGCTGGTAGACCAAGGTAAAGCGCTCCTCGACCAACATCTTCCGGGTGTCGGCGAAGCGGGAGACAGCTTGATCCACGGCGCTGTTCAGGCCCGCTTGCAGCGCGGCAACATCGAGGTTCGCGCCCTGGGATCGAACAAAGCGGTTCATCGCATAAGAGAGGGCGCGGCCGGCCTCGCTGCCGGTCAGCCTGCCGAGTGACAGATCGATGCGTGCGACGCGTTGCCGCACCTGGCCATCAGGAATACCGGCGCCGCGGATCGCCTGGGCGAGTTCCACGGCCAGGATAGCCTCGCCCGGCGCGTGGTCGCCTGCCCTGGCGACAAGGCCGAACGCATCCTCGCCCAGGCGCCCGGCGGCCTCGCCCCCAACCGATGCGGCGCGCAGCGCGGCGCCGATTTCCTGCATAAGCATGCCAGCCTTGCCGGCCGGCAATTGCCGCGCCGCGCCCGACAGGCCATCCAGGCGGACGAGTTGAAGCTGCGGTCCTCCGCCGCCCAACCTGCCAGCGAGCCGCTGGGCGGCGGCGCCGAGTGCATCCTGCGTGAGCAACCCGGTCGCGGCGTCGCGCGCCTGTGGCGGGGCCAGCAAGGCGTCCGGCACCAAGGTCAAGGCGAGGAACAGGCTTTCACCGCGATCCGGCAACCGGCAGCCGCCAAGCAGGACCCTGCTGGACGTCCCGTCCGGGCGTGCGATGTTCACCACGGCGGGGTCGATACGGAACCGCACACCGATCTGCTTCAGCAAATGGCGGACCAGCGCGCGATCGGCCGGAGCAACAATGTCCGCGACTGGCCGGTTTACGAGCGCGCCGGGCTCGATATCCAGCACCGCGTGCACCGCGCCCGCGGCCGCGGTGATCATACCATCGCGCCCTACCTCGATCAGCAGATCGGCCGCAGCGAACGCGAAGCCGACATGCCGGTCACGTTCCCATCTCAAATGCCGGACTGTGTCTTCCGGTATTACCGTGCTCATGGAGGCCTGCACACACGCAACCGCTCGCCGGTCACGTCTATCTGGGCAGGGTCCGGTTACGATTCCGTTGCCGGCGGCGCTACCGGTGCACGTCCGGGATCACCTCGTCGGGAGCGCCTCTTACCGTCCCGTCCACCGCGGCGCCCGCTTCTCCATGAAGGCCGTGCGGCCTTCCTTGTAGTCGGCACTGTTGAAGCAGATCTCCGACATGCGCCTGATCGCCGCCATGTCGCGCTGACTTTCGTCCTTCAGCATCTCGTTGATCGTCAGCTTCGAGGCCGCAACGGACAGAGGCGCGTTATCGGCAATCGTGCGGGCGATATCCAGCACCTCGTCGTTCAGCTCTTCATCCTCGACCATCTTGTTGATCAGGCCGATCCGCTCGGCTTCCGCCGCATCGATCCGCCGTGCCGTGTAAAGGATCATGCGCGCATGCGCCGGCCCCACCAGATCGATCAACCGCTGCACCGAATCGGGCGCATAGGCGATCGACAATTTCGCCGCCGGAATACCGAACTGGCTGTCCACCGCGGCGATCCGCAGGTCCGCCTGCATCGCGATCGCCAGGCCGCCGCCCAGACAAAAGCCCCGAATGCGCGCAATGACAGGCTTGGGAAAAGCGCCATACCTGGCCCGGCCCACACCAGCCTGGCGTTCATACTCCTGCTGCGCCTCGGCGTTCGAGCGGTTCTTCTCGAACTGGCTGATATCCGCACCCGAAACGAACGCCTTGTTGCCGGCCCCGGTCAGGATCACCACGCGCACCGAGGAGTCCTCGGCGAACTCGTCGAGAATCTCTCCGAGCCCCGTCCACATCTCGAGCGACATCGCATTGCGCTTCTCGGGCTGGTTGAACGTGACCAGCCCGACGCCGTCGTCCTTTGCCGCCAGCATCTTGCCGCCGGCATATTCGCGGGTGACACCGCCGGCAGGGAAGTCGTTCATCAGATCGCTCCTTTCTTCCGCATCTCGGCGATTTCTTCCTCGGTGTATCCCACCGATGCCAGCACCTCGTCCGTACTCGATCCCATCTCCGGTGTGGCCATGCGGATATCCTTGGAAAATCCGGTCATGCCGATCGCCGAGGCCACCACCTCCACGTCGCCGATCACCGGCGAATGCATCGGCGTCGCCATGCGCAGGTGCTGCACCTGCGGGTCGGCGAACACCTGGTCGATGCTGTAGATCGGGCCGCACGGCACGCCGGCGCCTTCCAGCAGATCGATCCAGTGGTCCGAGGGCTTGTGCCGAGTTACATCGCTGATCGCGGCGTTGATTTCCTTGCGGTGCCTGCTCCGTGACTTCTGGTCCTTCCACTCCGGATTGTCCTTCCACTCCGGCTTGCCGATCGCATCGCAGAAGCGGCCGAACACCCGGGCGGAACTGGCGGCGATGTTGATGTGGCCGTCGGAAGTCGGGAACACCCCGGTCGGAATGCCCGTGGGATGGTCGTTGCCGGCCTGCGGCGCCACTTCCTTGGCCATCAGCCAGCGCGAGGCCTGGAAGTCCAGCATGAAGACCTGCGCTTCCAGCAGGCTGGTGGTGACCCAGCGGCCGACACCGGTACGTTCCCGGTCGTAGATCGCCATCATGATGCCGAGGGCCAACAGG
>DATBKQ010000255.1:0-24038 GCA_036555825.1 Acetobacteraceae bacterium
GAGTCGGGCGTGACCTGGCTGCCAGGCTGGATGTGGCGCGCCGAGAAGACCTGGCGCGGCGTGCGCGCCGAGGTGCCGTGGCTGGAGAAGTCGCCGATCGCCTACGCGCGCGAGCATGTTCGGCTGACCATCCAGCCATTCGATGCACCGCCGAAAGCCGAGCAGTTGCTGCGCATCATCGACGAGATCGGCTCGGACGAGATGCTGCTGTTCTCGACCGACTATCCGCACTGGCATTTCGACGGCAAGGACGCGCTGCCGGACGGGTTGCCCGAGCATCTGCTGCGCAAGATCCTGGTCGAAAATGCGCTGAAGACCTATTCCCGCTTGTCGCCATGAAGATGGAGAGTACCCGATGAACGTCGCTGTCATCGATCGCCAACCGGACACCTCGTCGCAGAGCAAACTCGGCATCGTCGATTGCGACGTGCATCCCTACACGAAGTCGCCGGCTGATCTCGACCAGTTCCTGCCCGAGCACTGGCGCAGGCATCGCGCCTCCATCGGCGGCCGCTCGCGCTCGCCGTTCTCCAACGCGCCGCACTATCCGCGCATGTCGCCGTTCACCGGCATGCGGATGGACTCCTACCCGAAGGACGGCAGGCATCCCGGTTCCGACCTGGAGATGATGCGTGAACAACTGCTCGACCTGTTCAACGTCTCCTACGGCCTGATGATGCCGCTGCTTGGCCGAGGCTCGGACGAACGCAACGTGGAGTTCGGCGCGGCGATGGCGCATGCGGCGAACGAGTGGGAGGCGCAGGTGTGGTGCGATCGCGAGCCGCGCCTGAAGGCCGGCGTGCAGATCCCGCTGGAATACACCGAGGCCGCGATCAAGGAGATCGAGAAGCGCGCCGGCGATCGCCGCTTCACCCATGTGATGATCCCGCCGCGCGGGCTGGAACCGCTGGGCCGCCGCCGCTATTGGCCGGTGCTGGAAGCCTGCGCCGCCAACGGCTTTTCCATCGCGCTGCATCTCGGCGGCACCAGCGGGCATGCCTCGACCGGCGGCGGCTGGCCGTCGTTCTACCACGAGGAGCATCCGTCGTATCCGCAGAGCAAGGAGGCGCTGGTCACCTCGCTGGTCTGCGAAGGCGTGTTCGAGCACATCCCCAACCTGCGCGTCGCGCTGGTGGAGGGCGGCTTCGCCTGGCTGCCGTCACTGACCTGGCGGCTCGACAAGCACTACAAGCGCCTGCGCGAGGAAGTGCCGCACCTCAAGAGACTGCCGTCGGAATACATCCGCTCCAACATCTGGGTGACCACGCAGCCGATCGAGGAGCCGGAGCGGCCCGAGGACCTGCTGGCGACCTGCGAATGGATCGGCTGGGACCGCATCATGTTCTCGACCGACTATCCACACTGGGACCAGGACGATCCGCGCTACGCCTTCAAGGCGCCGCTCTCCGAACAGCAGAAGCGGATGGTGTACCGCGAGAACGCGCTGTCGTTCTACGGCCTGGAGTAAGTCCGCATGGCCCGGCACGTCATCGCACCGGTGAGCGAGATCGCGCCGGGCCAGAGAAAGATCGTCGATATTGCCGGCCGCTCGATCGGCATCTTCAATGTGAACGGCGAGTTCCATGCGCTGATCAACCGCTGCCCGCACGAGGGCGCGCCGCTGTGCATCGGCTTCGTGCTTGGCCGCTTCACCGCCGACCGGCCCGGCGAATACCGGCTGGAACGCCGCGGCGAGATGCTGCGCTGTCCGTGGCATGGCTGGGAGTTCGACATCAAGACCGGTCAGTCCTGGTGCCATCCCGAGAGCGTGAAGGCGCGCACCTACAACGTCGAGGTGGTACCCGGCGAGGCTCTGGCGAAGGGACCGTTCGTGGCGGAGACGGTGCCGGTGTCCGTCGAGCAGAACTACGTGGTGGTGGAACTATAGGCTGATCCACCGCAAAGAACACAAAGAACACAAAGTCCTTCGTGATCTTCGAGGCTTTGTGGTGAAAGACATCGAGGAGAAGCACATGCCAGAAAGCGAACTGCGGCAGAAGGGCCGCGCGTTGCGGCGCAGGCTGCTGGGCGACGCAGCGGTGGAGCGTATGGACAAGGCCATCTACAACGACCCGATCATGGCGAAGTTCGCCGAGATCACGCAGGAAACGATTTTCGGTGCGTTGTGGACACGGCCTGGCCTTGATCTGAAGACCCGCGCGCTGATCTGCGTGATCTCCGACGCCGCCACCGGCCGTGATCCGGAACTGAAGCTGCACCTGCGCATGGCGCGCAATCAGGGCTGGACCGAGGATGAACTGGTGGAAGCCCTGCTGCATCTCAGTGGCTACGTCGGCGTACCGCTGATCCGCGAGTCGCTGCTGGTTGCCAAGGAGACGTTCGCGGAAATGCGCGCCGAACAATGACCGCCGGCGAGGCTTGGCGGCAGGCGATCGCCAAAGCCGAGATCCTGCTGTCGGAAGGCGAGGCCAATGAGGACATCTCAGGCATTGCTGACGCAGTGTCCGCCTTCAATGCCGCGCTGAAGCTTGCGCCGCGCGCCGAGGTACCCTTCGACTGGGCCAAGACGCAAAGCCGTCTCTCCGCTGCACTGCGTGCCCTTGGCGCGCGCATCGACGATCCGGTGATGCTGCATTCGGCGATGACCGCGTGCGACCATGCGCTGGAGATTTATCGGCCGGACACCACGCCCGAGGACTGGGCGCGTACGGTGGCGCTGCTCGGCGCCGCACAGGTCGTGTTGGGCGAGCGGGACAGCGACCCTGCCTGGTTGAACGCCGCGTTGAACAGCTATCGCCTGGCCACCGGCGTCTATACGCGAGAGGGGGCGCCCGCCGACTGGGCGCGGATGCAGCGCAACTGCGGCGCCGTGCTGTCGCTGCAAGGCGAGCGCACCGGTGAAACCGCATCACTGCGCGAGGCAATCGACCACTACCGGGCCGCGCTCGATGAGTACTCAAGGCAGGAGTCGCCGATCGATGTTGCGATCACCCAGAGCAACCTCGGCCAGGCGCTGCGGGTGCTCGGGGAGCGCGACCACGACCGCGGACTGGTGGCCGAAGCCGTCGCAGCGTGCCGCGCGGCGCTGGCAATCTATACACGCGACGCCACGCCACTCGAATGGGCGATGGCGAGCACCAATCTCGGCAATGCGCTGACCGCGCTGGACGAGCCCGTCCCGCTCGAGGAGGCAATTGCGGTCTATCGCGAGGCGATCGCCATCCTGGATGGGCCGGCGCGCCTGCAGCAGCGCGCCATCGCCCGCTACAATCTCAGCCGCGCCGCGGCGCGGCTGGCGGAGCACCGCCCGTCCCCGAACGGCCGCCGTCAATGACGATGTGCGTGCCGGTGATATCGCCGGCAAAATCCGAACAGAGATACATCACGACATTAGCGACCTCTTCCGGCATCGCATAGCGTCCGGTCGGCGTCGCCTCGGCGTTCCTGTCGTGCACCGACTGCGGGTTCTCGGGGTCCCGCTGCGCCTCCAGCGAGCGCATCATGCGAGTCTCCACTGGTCCCGGGCACACGGCGTTCACCCTGATCCCACTGCGGGCAACCTCGGCCGACGCAACCTTGGTCAGCCCAAGCACGGCATGCTTCGACGCGACATAGGGTGCCATTCCCGGACCACCGAACAATGCCGCGGTCGATGCGGTGTTGACGATCGCACCACGCCCTTGTCTCAGCATCACCGGGATGACGTGGCGCATGCCAAGGAACACGCCCTTCAGGTTCACGGCGATGACCTGATCGAACATCGCTTCGTCGTAGTCCTGCATCGCCGCGGCCTTGCCTTCGATGCCGGCGTTATTGAAGAAGCAGTCGATCGCGCCGTAAGCATCCAGCGCCGCCTTCACGTAGCCCTGCACCTCGGCCGACTTCGTCACGTCGGCACGGACAAAGCGCGCATCGCCGCCGCCCTGGCGAATCAGCTCGGCGCTTGCCTCGCCATCGGCGGCGTTCAGATCGACAACGACGACCCTGGCACCGCGTCCGCCAAAGCCGAGCGCGGCAGCGCGACCGATGCCGCCGCCACCGCCGGTGATCAACGCGACCTTGCCAGCGAATTCCATCGATGCTCCTCCCCTCAATCGACGCGGAACACAGCTTTGCCGGCCACCCGCCGGTCACGCAACTGCGCGGCGGCTTCGGCAAGCTCGCGCCAGCTCCTCTCGATACCGATCCGCGGCTGCAGCGAACCGTCGGCGATCAGCGAGACCAGCAGCGCGAGGTCCGACGCGAAGCGGTCCTCGGCCTCGGAATAGAAATAGCTGAAGCTCTGCAGCCGCGAATTCGGTGCCCCGCGAAAATCGGCGAACGACAGCGTGGTCGGCTCGCCCGACGAATTGCCATACACGACCACCGTGCCCTTCGCCTCGACCAGCTTGATCGCCTGCGCCAGCGATGCACCGCCGGCCGATTCCAGAATCAGTCCGAAGCGGCCCTGCGCCGCGTCGATGCCCTCGACCACGTCGAGCGCACCCAACTCCCGCAACCCGGCCGCGCGTTCGGCGCGCCCCACCACGGCGGTGACGCGCGCACCGGAGCGCGCCGCGAGCTGCACCGCCAGCGTGCCAACGCCGCCGGCGGCGCCGGTGATCAGCACGCGCTTGCCCAACAGCGGCGCGCCATGGCGCAATGTGCGCAGCGCGGTAAGGCCGGCAACCGGCAGGGCCGCCGCCTGCGCGAATCCGACATTGTCTGGCAGCACCGCCATGCGATGGCCCGGTACAGCCACACGCTGCGCCCAGGCGCACTCGTCCACCAGCGCCACGACACGCGCGCCGGCTGGCGGACCGCTGCCATTCGCCGCCTGTTGCAATACCACTCCGGCCGCGTCCTGACCCGGTATCCATCCATCGTAATTGCCGATCGAGCGCAACTCGCCGCGGTTCAGCGAGAATGTATGCACCGCGACCAGCGCCTCGTTGCGTTGCGGCTGCGGCTCGGCGACCTCGCGCAGTTCCAGCGGCGCGCTGCCGTTCGGGGTGGTGACCAGAGCGAGCATCACATTGCCTCCCACTGCAAATCCGGGCGATGATACCGGCGAGTAGCGACGGAGCACGCAATGCGCCAGATGGTCATGGTCGGCTTCCTGCAGGCGCAGAACTGCACCAACCTGGTCAGCTCCTGGCGTCATCCCGAATCCCGCGATGATTCGATGTCCGCCGACTACTACCGCACCATCGGCCGCGTGCTGGAGGAAGGCAAGTTCCACCTGGGCTTCTTCGACGACCGCCTGGCGATGCCGGACCGCTACGGCAACGACCACCGGCACACAGTGGAGCACGGCATTCGCTGCGTGAAGATGGACCCGATCACTGTGCTGACAGTGATGGGCATGGCGACCGAGCGGCTCGGTCTCGGCGCCACCAGTTCCACCACCTATTTCGAGCCGTTCCATGTCGCGCGCGTGTTCGCGACACTCGATCTGATGACGAATGGCCGCGCGGCGTGGAACGTGGTGACGTCGATGAACGACGGCGAAGCGCTCAACATGGGCTACGACGAACACCTGGAGCACGACACGCGTTACGACCGCGCGGACGAATTCATGGAGGTGGTGCTCGGCCACTGGAATTCGTGGGACGATGACGCGATCGTCCTCGACAAACCTTCCGGCTTGTTCGCGCATCCCGACAAGGTCCGGCGGCTGGATCATCAGGGGAAATGGTTCCGCTCGCGCGGTCCGTTCACCGTTCCGCGCTCGCCGCAGGGCCATCCGGTGGTGATCCAGGCCGGGCAGAGTGGGCGCGGCAAGCATTTCTCGGCGCGCTGGGGCGAGGTTGTGTTCGTCTCCACCCATACCAGCCTGGAGCATGGCAGGCAGCTCTATCGCGAGATGAAGGACGATGTGGCGCGGCAGGGGCGTGATCCGGGCCGGTTCTTCATCACGCCATCGGCCTACGTGGTCTGCGCCGAGACCAAGGCTGAAGCCGAGGACAAGATGGCGCTGATCGAAACGCTGGCGACCGATGAGGACGCGCTGTCCCTGCTGTCGGAGGCGATGAACTTCGACTTCGCGTCGAAGGGTCTCGACGAGCCGTTCACGGACGAGGAGCTGACCAACATTTCCGGCACGCAGTCGATGCGCGATCGCGTGCTGCGCGCCAGCGGTATCGCCAATCCGACGCCGCGCGATTTCATCAGGTTCAGCCATCGCGCGCGGCCGAACAAGCCGTTCGTCGGCGGCCCGAAGGAGGTGGCGGACGGGCTGGAGCAGTGGTTCACTGAGCCGGTCGCCGATGGTTTCGTGCTGGCGGCCACGCACGTGCCCGGCACCTACATGGACTTCGTCAAATACGTAGTACCGGAACTCCAGCGGCGCGGCCTCTATCACCAGGACTACGCCGGCGCGACATTGCGCGAGAATCTCGGCCTGCCGATCCCGCGCGCGGAAAGAAGGAATACATAATGAGCGACAAAATGACCCCCTCGCGCAAGGGGAGGGGGGAGTGCGTGCCATGAAACTTGGCCTGTCCATCGGCTATTCCCGCGCGCATCTCGATCTACCGGTAAGGCTTGTGCAGCGCGCCGAAGAGCTTGGCTACGACAGCGTGTGGTCGGCGGAGGCCTACGGCACCGACGCCGTCAGCCCGCTTGCCTACCTCGCGGCGCTGACCAAACGGATCAAGCTCGGCACCGGCATCATGCAGCTTGCCGCGCGCACGCCCGCCAACGCCGCGATGTGCGCCGCCACCGTCGATGCGCTGGCCGGAGGCGGTCGTTTCATCGCCGGTCTCGGCGTCTCGGGCCCGCAGATCGTCGAAGGCTGGTACGGCCAGCCCTGGGGACGGCCGTACTACCGCTACCGCGACTACGTCGCCATCATGCGCAAGATCTTCAAGCGCGAGGCGCCGGTGACGCATGACGGCCGCGAGATCTCGCTGCCCTATAGCGGCGAAGGTGCAATGGGTGTCGGCAAGCCGCTGAAATCCATTCTGCACATGAACCCCGACATCCCGATCTATCTCGGCACCGGCAACGAAGCGACGGTGAAGCTGACGGCCGAAATTGCCGATGGCTGGCTGCCGCTGGGCTTCGTGCCCGGCTCGCTGCCGGAATATCTGCCGTGGCTGGAGGAAGGCTTCCGCCGCGCCGGAAACGGCAAGAGCCTGCGCGACTTCGCCATCCAGGCCTCGGTGCATGTCGAGGTCGGCAACGACGTGAAGGCCGCGCTGGCGAAGCTGAAGCCGGAAGTGGCGCTGTATGTCGGCGGCATGGGCCACCGCGACAAGAACTTCCACAAGGACATGATGATCCGCCGCGGCTTCAAGGACGCCGCCGAACGCATCCAGGAACTGTATCTCGCGCATCGCAAGGACGAGGCGATCGCCACCGTGCCCGACGAATGGGTCGATATGAAATCGCTGGTCGGTCCGCCCAAGCGCATCAAACAGCGCTTCCGTGCCTGGGAGGATTCCGGCGCCACCAGCCTGACAGTGCGATCGCGCCAGCCAGAGGCGATCGAGGCGATGGCGCAGGCGGCACGGCTGAATTAGTACTCGTCAGGGCAGCCAGAACGGTTTGTTGGCCTCGAGCTCGGCCTCAGCGTAGGTGATGCCGATGTCCTTCAGCAGGTGGTCGTTGAGCTGCACGATCAATGTGCGAGAGCGACGGCGGCGGCGCCACTCTCGGACCCGCGCGAGCCATGAATGGCGAGCCGGCTCTTGCACCTGGAGGTCCGGATGGCTGCGGCACGATGACATGGGCGAGGCAACGCGCTCGGGCGGCAGATTACGGAAATAAACGACGGTCACGACAGGACTCCTTCACGTTTCGATGGCGGGGAACAACATAGGAACTGCCTATTGACAGCGTTCTGTCAGCAGTCTCGCGGGGGGTCATCAAATGCGCCGTGCGGACCGGCTGTTCGACATCATCCAGGTACTGCGCCTGGCGCGCACTCCGATTACTGCGGCTGCTATTGCGGCCGAGCTGGAGGTGACGCCCCGCACCGTCTATCGCGACATCGCCACGTTGCAGGCGCGCCGGGTGCCGATCGAGGGGGAGGCTGGCATCGGCTACGTGCTGCGGCGCGGATTTGAGCTCCCGCCGCTGATGCTGACCGAGGAGGAGGTGCAGGCGGTCGCGGTTGGCATGCGACTGCTGCGCCGGACCGGCGATCCGGGCCTGGAGACGGCCGCGCGACAGGTGCTGATCAAGTTGACGGCAGCGATGCCGGAGGTGTTGCGCGAACAATTGCTGGCAGCGCCGTTTCATGTCGCGACGCGCGGCGCGCCGTTGCCCAGCGCGGTCGATCTGTCAGAGACCCGAGCAGCCATCCGCAATGCGCGCAAGATGTGGATCGACTATGTGGACGAGAGAGGGGCAGCCACCACCCGAACGATTTGCCCGATCGCGATGGAGTACCACGTCGAAGCCACCCTGATCTGCGCCTGGTGCGAGCTGCGCGACGACTATCGCCATTTCCGCACCGACCGGATCCGCGCGGCCCGCGTGCTGGAGGCGGGTTTCGCCGCGCGGGCAAGTACCCTGCTGGCCGGGTGGGTCGAGCTGACCCGCACCGACCGGCGAGAACGAGAGCAAGCCGTTCCACCCGAGCCTGCTGCCATGTAGCTGGTGAGCTTACAGAGGTTGACGCGCCCCTCCCGCTTGCGCGGGAATGAGGTAGCAGAGGAGGAAACAGCATGCGCTTCAAGGACAAGGTGGCGCTGATCACCGCCGTCGGCAGCGGCATCGGCCGTGCCACCGCCGACATCATGTCCAACGAGGGCGCCGTGATCATCGGCGTCGACAACGACGAACGCCGCCTCGCCATGGCGATGGAAGCGATAAACATGTCGGGCGGCCGCGGCACCGGCCGGCCATGCAACGCGCTGGCACAGGCCGAAGTGGACGAGGTCGTCGCCTGGGCCGCCAAGCAGTACGGCAACATCGATATCCTGGTGAACGCGGTCGGCGGCAGCACGATCATCGACAAGCCGCACGCCACGGTGGACGAGCTGACCTTCGACGAATGGCAGAAGCTTATCCAGTTCAACCTGAACGGCACGTTCCTGTTCTGTCATGCGGTCGCGCCGGTGATGAGGCGCCGCGGGTACGGCAAGATCGTCAACCTCGCTTCGATCGCCGGCCGTGGCCTGAGCGCCTCCAGTAGCAGCGCCTATTGCGCCGCCAAGGGCGGCATTATCGCGTTCACCCGCAAGCTGGCATTCGAACTCGGGCCGTTCGGCATCAACGTCAACGCGATCGCTCCGAGTCTCACGCTGACCGAGCGCATCCGGCCGCGCTGGAACCAGCGCTCGCCAGAGGATCAGGCGGCGGAGATCGAGCGCACGCCGCTGCGGCGTGTGGCCGAGGCGCCGGACCAGGCGAAGGTGATCTGCTTCCTGGCGTCATCCGATGCGGACTTTGTCACCGGGCTTACGATCGACGTCACGGGCGGTCTGTAGGATTCACCACAAAGACACGAAGACACAAAGAGGATATTTTAAGGCTTTGACCGTTCACATGATGGGATGCGATCGGGTGAGCGGATCATCGGCATGGCAATCGAGGTGCGCAGGCATCTTGGGCATGGCCTGTTGGAGTCGGCATATGAAGAGTGCCTCTGCTTCGAATTGAGCGAGGCCAGCCTTCCATTCCGGCGTCAGGTCCCTCTGCCGGTGGCCTACAAGGGCGTACAGCTTGATTGCGGCTACCGAATGGATACCGTCGTAGATCGGAAGATCGTCCTCGAGATCAAGGCCATCGAAAAAGTCCTGCCGATCCACAAAGCACAGCTATTGACCTACCTGCGCCTTAGCAGGCTCCGGGTCGGTTTGATCATGAATTTCACCTCGGTGGTCCTGAAGGATGGTTGTACCGCCTGGTCGTGTGAACTTTGTATCTTCGTGTCTTTGTGGTGAAACCCTACCTGAACCGCGGCAGCTTCTCCGCCAGCGCCATGTACGCCTCCTCGTCCGTCCGGTCATACCGCAGCGGCGTCACCACTATCTTGCCGGCGCGCAGCGCGTCGTAGTCACTCTCCGGCCCCTGCTCGCGGTCGCCGCGGCGGAAGTTCAGCCAATGATAGGTCATCCCGCGCGGATCGACCCGCGTCTCCACATGCATCCCCGCGATCATGCCCACACCTTGCCGCGCCAGGGTCATCGGCCCCGCCTCCACCGCGGTGCACGCCGGGAAGTTGACATTCAGGCACGCATCCTTGCTCCAGCCGATCGCCAGAAGATCGCGCACCACCTGGGCCCCCAGCGTGCGCGACGCATCCCACAGCGGGTTGTTGCGATCCTTGTAAGCCTGGCTCAGCGCAATCGAGGGGATGCCCAGCATCATGCCGGTCATCGCCCCACCGACGGTGCCCGAGAACACCGTCTCCATCCCCAGGTTCAGCCCTCGGTTCACGCCCGACAGCAGCAGTTGCGGCGCCTCGGGCATCAGGTGGCAGATGCCCATCACCGCGCAATCGCCTGGCGTGCCGGTGATGCCGAAGCGGCGTTCGCCCTGCCGGCTGACACGCAGCGCGTGATGCAGGCTGATGGAATGCGACACGCCGCTCTGGTCGTGCTCCGGCGCCACCACCCACACCTCGCGCGCGAGTTCCGCCGCGATCTCCTCTAGGATCGTCAACCCCGGCGCATCGATCCCATCGTCATTGGTCAGCAGGATCCGGTCCAGCACGCGCATGCTCCGCATCATCGTTCGCGCCCTGTTTGACGTGTCCAGGCCGCCGCGTCCAGCATGGCAATATTTGAACGCGTGATGACCGGGACGAGCCCGGTCACGTGTTCAGACCTCCGGCGATGCCGACTGCGGTCATCGCGCGCCAGGGAAGGAGACGCGACATGCAGATCATCGACGCGCAGGTGCATATCTGGGGTAGCGGCACGCCGAGTGCGCATCACAGGCAAACCTCGAGCTATGCCGCCGAGGAACTGATCAAGGAGATGGATGCGGCGGGCGTGAACGGCGCGGTGCTGCATCCGCCAAGCTGGGACCCGGGCTCCAACGAACTGGCCGTCGAGGCGGCGCGAAAATGCCCGAACAGGTTCTGCATCCTCGGCTGGTTCCCGCTGGACAAGCCCGAGGAACGCAAGCGCATCGAGACCTGGAAGCAGCGACCCGGCATGCTGGGGCTGCGCTGGTCCCTCACGCGTCCCGAGCAGCAGACTTGGCACCAGGACGGCACGATGGAGTGGCTGTGGCCGGCCGCGGAACGCGCCGGGACGCCGGTCGCCACGATGGCCTGGCGCTTCCTGCCGCTGTTCCGCGAGATCGCCGAACGTCACCCGAACCTAAAGCTGATCATCGACCACCTGGGCCTGGTGCGTTCGGCGAAGGGGGCGGCAGCGTTCGCCGACCTGGACACGCTATGTTCACTCGCACGCTGCCCCAATATCGCGGTCAAGGCCACTGGCGCACCCGGCTACTCGGCCGAAACTTATCCGTTCCGTGATATCCACGACGGACTGCATCGCATCTTCGATGCGTATGGGCCGAAGCGCTTCTTCTGGGGCACCGATATCACGCGCATGCCGTGCAGCTATCGGCAATGCGTGACGCTGTTCACCGAGGAGCTGTCCTGGCTGAAAGGCAACGACCTGGATCTGGTGATGGGGCAGGGGGTCTGCGACTGGCTCGGCTGGCGGCGCAACCCGACATAATGGCGCTGCTCACCGACTACACCAGCTACGCCGATGCGCGGCGCCAGTTCACGCCGGCGCGGCTGTGGGACCTGTTCGATGGCGATCGACAGCGGCTGAACATCGCGCACGAGTGCATCGACCGTCACGCCGGCGATCCCCGTCGCATCGCCATCCGTATCGCGCACGCGGATGGCCGCGACGAGGCCATCAGCTTCCGCACCATCTCCGAACAATCGGCGCGCTGCGCACACTGGCTGGCGGAGCAAGGTATCGCGCCCGGCGACCGCGTGGCGATCATGCTGGAGCCTTCGCCGGCATTCTACGCCGCGCTGTTCGGCACGATGAAGCTCGGTGCGATCGCGGTGCCGCTGTTCACGTTGTTCGGCCCGGACGGCGTGCGGTCGCGGATCGAGGACTGCACGCCGCGCCTGCTGCTGACCACCCCCGAAAAGGCGCTATCGCTCGGCGATATGGCGATGCCGATCGTTCCCCAGGATGAGGCGTTCGCCGCGACCATCGCGCGCTATCCGGCCCGCGTCGCGCCGGCGACGCGCAGCGACGACCTGGCGGTCTTTCAGTACACCTCCGGCACAACGCGCGAGTTGCCGGAGGCGGTACGTCATACGCACCGCGCGATCGTCGTGGTAATGATCGCGGCGCTGTATGGTACCGGACTGCGCCCGGGCGACCGGTTCTTCTGCCCTTCGTCGCCGGCGTGGGGCCACGGACTGTGGCACGGCACGCTGGCACCGTTGGCGCTTGGGGTGGAGACCGGTGTCTATGCCGGACGCTTCGATCCGGAACGCTTGCTGCGCGCGTTGCAGGACTTCGGCACCACCAACCTTTCGGCCGCCGCGACGCATTACCGTATGATGGGCCAATGCGGCGGCGCGCGACGCCACCGTTACGCGCTGCGCAAGCTGTCCTTCACCGGCGAACCGATCGACAGCGACAGCCAGACCTTCGCCGAACAGACCTTTGGTGCGCGCCTCGCCAGCATGTACGGCACGACCGAGGTGGGCGTGATCCTTGCGAACTATCCCGGCGCGGACGACTTCGCCGGCAAACCGAGCGCGCTGGGCAAGCCGGTGCCTGGCGTCAAGGTCGCGGTGCAGCGACCGGACGGCAGCCCTTGCGAACCGGGCGAAATCGGCGAGATCAAGGTGTGGCGGCATGGCGCGTGGTTCCCCACCAAGGACCGCGGCTGGATCGATGCCGACGGCTTCTACTTCCACGCTGGACGTGCCGACGACGTGATCATCTCCGCCGGCTGGACGATGAGCGCCAATGAGATCGAGGACGTGCTGTTGCGCCACCCCGCGGTGCGCGAGGCCGCGGCGATCGGCGTGCCCGATGCGCAGCGCGGCCAGGTGGTGAAGGCATTCATCGTCACCAACCGCCAGCACAGCGACGCGCTGGCAGCGGACATCCAGGAGTACGTGCGCGCGCGACTCAGCCGGCACGAATACCCGCGCATCGTCGCGTTTGTCTCCGAACTGCCGAAAACCCCGGCGGGCAAGGTGAACCGCAAGGCGCTGCGCCAGCGCGAACCGCAGGAGCCTGCATGACCGAGCTGTTTTCCAAGATCACCGACGAGGGGCTGGATGCGCTGCGCCGGCGGCTGAACGCGCGGATCGAGAACACGGTGGAACCGTGGTGCCACGAGGCGACGCGCGACGCGATCCGCCATTACGCGCACGGCATCGGCGACGACAATCCGTTGTGGTGCGATCCGGACTACGCCGCGACCACGCGTTGGGGCGGCATCATCGCACTGCCGAGTTTCCTGTTCGCGACCAGCCGCATCATTTCCGGCTACGTGGGTGGGCTGCCCGGTGTGCATGCGATGTGGGCGGGGGCCGACTGGACCTGGCACGCGCCGGTGCGGCGCAACGACACGATCACCACCGAAGCCTGGCTGAAGGACCTGATCGAGCATCAGACGCGGTTCGCCGGCCGCTCGATCCAACAGGTCTATCACGTCGATTTCTTCAACCAGCGCGGCGCGATGGTGGCCTCCGCCGATAGCTGGTGCTTTCGCACCGATCGCGACCAGGCGCGCGAACAGGGGCGCAAATACGATGCGGTGAAGACGCGCCCACCGCCGCGCTATTCGGCGGACGATTTGGCACGCATCGGGCACCTCTATGCCGAGGAGGAGGTGCGTGGGGCAACACCGCGCTATTGGGACGATGTCGCGGTGGGCGATGTGCTGCCGGTGATGGTGAAGGGGCCGATGACGGTCACCGGCTTCATCGCCTACGCGCAGGGCTGGGGCGGGCTGTACATCCGTGCCAACAAGCTCGCGTGGAAGCAGGTGCAGGCCCATCGCGGCCTCGGCATCGCCAACCGCTTCGGCATCCCCGACTGTCCCGAACGCGTGCACTGGGAACCTGACTTCGCTCGCATGGTCGGCGTTCCGGGTGCCTACGACTATGGACCGGAGCGCTGCTCGTGGCTGACGCACCATCTCACCAACTGGATGGGTGACGAGGGCATGCTGCGTCGCGCAAGCTGCAAGATCCGCCGTCACAATCCCGAAGGTGATACGCTGTTCATCCGCGGCACGGTGACGCGGCGTTTCGTCGAGGACGGCCGTCATCTGGTCGAGATCGCGCAGGAAGCGCGCAATCAGGATGATGAACTGTCTGTGGTGGGTTCGGGCGTGGTGGAGCTTCCGGCGCGAACGGCCCAGCCACACGGTTAACGCAGAATCAGCCTCGCCCGCTTGCGGGAGAGGCGGGCGCGAAGCGCCGGAGAGGGTGTTGCCAACCACTCCAGACCCTCTCCCGCCGCTCCGCGGCGACCTCTCCCACTCCGTGGGCGAGGTGTACTCAGTTCGCGCGTCAGCTCCGGTCCGGCTCCAGATCCCGCGCCACCTCCGGCGTGTGCAGCAGCCGGTCGATCTTCGCTGCGTAATCCAGCGCGTGGTCCGGCTGGAACGTCAGTTCCGGCGCGAACTTCAGCCGTAGCGCGTGCGCGACCCGGCCGCGGAGGAACGGGCTCGCACGCGTCAGCGCCGGCAGCAGCGCATCAATGTCCGAACGCCCGAGCCGCGCCACATATGCGACCGCGTGCTGCAGGTCCGCGCCGATCCGCACCTCGGTCACGGTGATCTGCGCCTCGGCCAGCTCCGGATCGCGGAAGTCACGCCGCTCGAACAGCCCGGCCAGCACGTGGCGGATCTCCTCCGCCACGCGCAACTGGCGTTGCGATGGGCCAGGCAAAGGCTTCCTCAAGCCGGCACCATCTCCGTCTCGAAGCACTCGACCACGTCGCCCTCCTGCAGGTCGTGGAAGTTGGCAAACGACAGGCCGCACTCGTAGCCGCGCGCCACCTCCCGCACGTCGTCCTTGAAGCGTTTGAGCTGCGACAGATCGCCGGTGTGGATCACCACGTTGTCGCGCAGCACCCGCACGCCGGCACCGCGCTTCACCACGCCGTCGGTCACCATGCAGCCGGCGACCCTGCCCACGCGGGTGATGTTGAACACCTTGCGCACTTCCGCATAGCCCAGGAATCGCTCGCGCTCCTTCGGCGCGACCTTGCCCTGCACCAGCTTCTCGATGTCGTCCGCCACCTCGTAAATGATCGAGTAGTAGCGGATATCGACGCCGTCGCGCTGCGCGAGGTCCCGTGCCTGGGCCGTGGCGCGCACATTGAACGCCAGCACGACGGCGTCGGATGCCTTGGCGAGCTGGATGTCGCTCTCGGTGATCTGACCGACCGCGGCATGCAGCACACGGACCTTCACCTCCTCGTGCGCCAGCTTCAGCACGGTGGCCTGGATCGCCTCGGCGCTGCCCTGCACGTCGGCTTTGATCAGCACGGCCACTTCCTTCTGCTCGCCGGCCTGAATGCGGGCGAGCATCTGATCCAGCGTGCCGCGGGCGCCGCCGCTCGCTGCCGCCGCCTTCTCGCGCAGTTTGCGGGTGCGGAATTCGGCGATCTCTCGGGCGCGGCCCTCGTTCTCCACCACGACGAACGGCTCACCGGCGGACGGCACGCCCGCCAGGCCAAGGATCTCCACCGGCATCGACGGACCCGCCGCGGACAGTGCGCGGCCCTTGTCGTCCAGCATGGCGCGCACACGGCCCCATTCGGCTCCCGCCACCACGATATCGCCCTGCCTCAGCGTGCCCTTCTGCACCAGCATCGTCGCCACTGGGCCGCGGCCGCGGTCCAACCGGCTCTCGATCACTGTGCCCTCAGCCGCTCGCTCGGGGTTCGCCTTCAGATCGAGAATTTCCGCCTGCAGCGAGATCGCCTCGGTCAGCCGATCCAGCCCCATCTTCTGCGTTGCGGACACCTCGACGTCCTGCGTCTCGCCGCCCATTTCCTCAACCACGACCTCGTAGCTGAGCAGCTCCTGACGGACCCGGTTGGGGTTGGCGTCCGGCTTGTCCATCTTGTTGATCGCCACGATCAGCGGCGCATTGGCGGCCTTGGCGTGACGGATCGCCTCAATGGTCTGCGGCATCACGCCATCGTCGGCCGCAACCACCAGCACGACGATGTCGGTGACCGACGCACCGCGGGCACGCATGGCGGTGAATGCCTCGTGGCCCGGCGTATCGATGAACGTGATTTGCTCGCCGGAGGCCATTTGAACCTGATAGGCGCCGATGTGCTGGGTAATGCCGCCTGCCTCGCCGGCCGCCACATCGGTCGCGCGCAGCGCGTCGAGCAGCGACGTCTTGCCATGGTCCACGTGGCCCATGACGGTCACCACCGGCGGCCGCGCCTTCAAGTCCGCCTCGACATCGGCAGCACCCTCAAGCCCGCTCTCGACGTCTGACTCGGACACACGCCGCGCCCGGTGCCCGAACTCCTGCACCACCAATTCCGCGGTATCGGTATCCAGGGTCTGGGTGATGGTCGCCATGACGCCGAGTTTCATCAGCGTCTTGATCACCTCACCGGCGCGCGCAGCCATGCGATTGGCCAGCTCCTGTACGGTGATGCTGTCCGGCAGCACGACATCGCGCACCACTTTCACCTGGTCGGAGCGCAGCCGTTCCAACTCTGCCTGTCGGCGTTCGCGCTCGCGCTGACGCCGCACGGAGGCGAGCGAGCGGACCCGCTCGTCCTCGCCCTCGATGGCGGCCTGTACGTCGATCCGTCCAGGCCGGCGATGCGCGTCGGTGCCCTTCTTGGCCACCACGGGCTGCGGCTTGCGCGGCATAACGACGCCGGGGCGGCGGACCGGGCGCGCTTCTTCCTCCTCCTCTGCCGCGCGCGTTCCGGGGCGCAGACGCAAAGTCTCGGTCGGAGTGGCCGGCGCCGCCGGAGCCGGGGCCGCACGCCGCCGCTCTTCCTCCGCGCCGCGCGCCACCGGTGCGGCCGTGGCCTGCGTCGCCGCCGCGGCAGCCTCTGCCGCCTTACGCGCCGCTTCCTCGGCTTCCCTGCGAGCGGCCTCTTCGGCTGCGAGGCGCGTCTCCTCTTCCGCGGCCTTGCGTGCTTCTTCTTCCCGCCGGCGGGCCTCCTCCGCCGCCGAAAGGATGGAAATCTTCTCCTGCTCGCGCCGCTCCGCCTCGCGCCGCGCATCCTCGCGCTTCTGCTCGACCAGGGCACGTTGCCGCGCGGCCAGTTCGGTCGCGGTGAGGGCGCGAGGAACGCCGCCGGTCTGACCCTGCCGGTCAGCCGGCGGGGTCGTTCCCGCGCGCGCGCTCGGCGCGGCCGTTCCTGGGGTAGCCGTGCCGCCGGGCGTCCCGCCAGGCGCGCCGATCGGGGCGCGCTTCTTGCGTACCTCGACCTGCACCACCTTGGAACGGCCGTGGCTGAAGCTCTGCCGCACGGAACCAGCGTCCACGGTGCGGCCCAGCTCCAGCCGGCCCGCCGGCCGCAGCGAGAGCCGGCCCTTGCTGGCTTCCTGATCGTTATTGGATTCGCTCATTACCTACCCGTTGGCCCCGTCCGCATTCGTTTGCAAGTCTCCGGCCTTGCCGCCGGCGGCCCCGCGCCGCAACCCTTCAAGCCGGCTCGCCTCAATGGCAAGCCGCTCAGCAAGCCGCCCCGGTGCGATCGCGACGTGCACGACATGGTCACGACCGAACACGCGGCCAAGCGCTGTCGCTGAAAGTGGCGCGAGAACGCTAATCCCCTCCCCTGCGCCAGACAGGAACCGCGCGCGCTCGTCCGCGCTGCCGTCCGACGCCTGCAGGATCAGTCCACCCCGACCACTCCGCAGCCACTCACGCGCCTTGTCGAACCCGCCGACCGCCTGGCCGGCGCGCCGCGCGAGCCCTAACAGCTCGCTGATCCGCCGCACCAGCGCCGCCTCGAGCACGGCGAGGAGATCGGGGGGTACGTTCACAGGACCGCGTGCGGCCCTGGCGAAGGCTCGCCCCAAGCCCCCTTGGGCGCGGGCGCGTTCTATCACATCCCCGCACGCGCTCAACCAGATTCCCCGGCCGGGCAGCGTCGCTGCCGGATCGGGCACGATCGTGCGGTCCGGCCCCACGACGAAGCGGATCATACGCTCCTTGGGCAGCCGCTCGCGTGTGACGATGCACCGGCGGAAGGGGCCGGTTTCCAGCTGGTCCGCGATTTCGGTGCCTGCTTCAGCCGTGTTGCGCCTCCTGCCGCGCGGTCTGATCGCTTGCCCCGGACCCCGATCCGGGGTCCTCGAACCAATGCGCGCGCGCTGCCATGATCACGTTGTTGGCAGTGTCTTCGTCCATGTTCTCCACGCCGACGATCTCGATCAGTTCGTCGGATGCAAGATCGGCGAGATCGTCCAGCGTCTTCACGGCCTTTTCGCCGAGTGCGACCAGCATCGCCGGCGTCAGTACCTCGATCGCCGCGACATCGTCGGTCACGCCAAGCTCCACGCGCCTCTCGTTCAGTTCGTTGTCGCGGCGCGCGATGTAGGTCTCGGCGCGACGGATCAGTTCGGCGGCGATGTTGTCGTCGAAGCCCTCGATCGCCGCCACATCATCGAGCGGCGTGAATGCCAGTTCCTCGACCGAGGTGAAGCCTTCGGTCACCAGCAGCCCGGCGATCACATCGTCCACGTCCAGCGCATCGACGAACAGGCTGCTGCGCCGGCGGAACTCTTCCTGGCGCCGCTCGCTTTCTTCCGCTTCGGTCAGGATGTCGATGTCCCACCGTGTCAATTGGCTCGCCAGCCGCACGTTCTGCCCGCGCCGGCCAATGGCGAGGCTGAGCTGCTCGTCCGGCACCACCACCTCGACGCGCCCGGCCTCTTCGTCCATCACCACCTTGGTGACCTCGGCCGGGGCCAACGCGTTCACCACGAATGTCGCCGCCTGCGGCGACCACGGGATGATGTCGATCTTCTCGCCTTGCAGCTCCTGCACCACCGCCTGCACGCGCGAACCGCGCATGCCGACGCAGGCGCCCACAGGATCGATCGAGGAATCGCGGCTGATCACCGCCATCTTGGCGCGGCTGCCGGGATCGCGCGCCACCGCCTTGATCTCGATGATGCCGTCGTAGATCTCCGGCACCTCCTGCGCGAACAGCTTGGCGAGGAAGCCCGGGTGCGTGCGGCTGAGGAAGATCTGCGGCCCGCGCGGCTCCTCGCGCACGTCGTAGATGTAGGCGCGCACCCGGTCGCCGTTGCGGAAGCTCTCGCGCGGGATCAGCTCGTCCCGCCGCAACAGCGCCTCTGCCCGGCCAAGCTCCACCATCAGGTTGCCGTACTCGGTACGCTTCACCACGCCGTTGATGATCTCGCCGACCCGGTCCTTGAATTCCTCGAACTGCCGCTTGCGTTCGTACTCGCGCACTCGCTGCACGATCACCTGCTTGGCGGTCTGCGCGGCGATACGGCCGAAATCGATCGGCGGCAGGGGATCGACAATGTACTGCCCCACCGCCGCATCCGGCTTGAATTTCCGGGCGATCGCGACGGGAATCTGCGTCTCCTCGTTTTCCACCGCATCGACGATCTCGGTCCAGCGCGATAGGCGCACGTCGCCGCTCCTGCGGTCGATCGTGGCGCGGATGTCCTTTTCGTGCCCGTACTTGGCGCGGCCGGCCTTCTGGATGGCCTGCTCCATCGCTTCCAGGACCTCCTCGCGGTCGATGCTCTTCTCGCGCGCGACCGCGTCGGCGACGAGGAGCAGTTCGGGGCGGGCAATGGCGGTGTCCATTCTTGCCTCTTGCTCTAGTTGGTTCGGGTTGGGGATGCGGTAGCCTCGATCAACGCGTCGGTCAGCACCAGCTTGGCGCGCCGCAGCCCGGCGAGCGGCAACGCGACTTCGCTGCCATCGTCAAGCCGCATCCGCGCCGCGGTGTCGTCGGCGCCCAGCACGATGCCCGAGAAGCGCTTGCGACCGTCGATCGGCGCGACTGTCTCGGCGCGCGCCAAGTGGCCGGCGAAGCGGTTCCAGTCCTTCGGCCGGGTCAGCGGGCGATCGATCCCGGCCGAGCTCACCTCCAGCGACCAGGCCCCCGGGATGGGGTCTTCCACGTCCAGCACGGCGCCCAGGGCATGGCTGATCGCCTCGCAATCGGCGACAGTGATCTGGCTGCCATCGGCCTTGTCCGCCATCACCTGGACGGTCGGCCGGTCGCGGCCGAGTACGGCGAGGCGCACGAGTTCGTAGCCCATGGCTTCGAGCGTGGGGGTGACGATGGCGGCCAGGCGGGACTCCAGTGACTCCAAAACAAAAAAGGCGGCCCGTAAAGGCCACCCTCCGTAACTCTGCGGAAGATTGATTGTAGGAGGTAGATAGAGGGTTGGGCGGGGGTTTGCAAGTTGTCTCAGGGGCGCTGCAGCGCCGCATTGAAGCCATCACGGAGGTTCTTCGCCTCCTCTCCGATCACCGCGATGAAATAGAGTACCGATCGGACGACCCCCGGGCGCACCGAAAATGCCGCGAAATCCATGCCAGACGTATCGGTCCGGATGTCGGCAATTGCCGCAGAATATCCTCGACCATTCCTCATCGCGACCCGCCATCAAAAAACTGGCACCTGGTCACGCTGGAATGCCGCTCGCACCTGGGGCCGAAAGCTGTCGATTTTGCCCAGATCGACCGGCCGCTGCAAAACGTCCCCCAGATGCAGCCGCGCATCCTCCATGCGGATCAGAGAGAAGGACGCCCTGCAACCTCCACGGCCAAGTCGACGTCGCTGCCTGGACGCTCATTGCCCCGCGCAACAGAGCCGAACACCGCGAGGCGACAGATGCCACGGCGGCGAAGTTCGGGCTCCTGCGCGCCGAGGCGGCCGCGACCTGGGTATCACGCGCATGGAAGGAAAAATCGGCCGAGCCGCTGATGCCAGAATGGGCTTCGCACGGCGCGATTCGCGAGTTTGACGTCGGCTCCGGCTCGCGCGCATCCTCCGGCTGCGGGAAGCAATGAACAAGCCCCCGCCACGAAATTTCTACATTCGCCAAAAATGGGAGAGGGAACGATGCCGCTTTACCTCTATCAGGCCGCCTACACACCGGAATCCTGGGCCGCTCAAATCAAGAATCCTCAAAACCGCGCCGAAACCGTCGGCCGAGCCGTTTGCGAGGCTGCCGGTGGCAAGTGCCTAGGCGCCTGGTACTGCTTCGGTGAATACGATCTGGTGCTGATCGCCGAGATGCCAAACGCCGAAAGCATGGCGGCCATCGCGCTCGCGGTCGGCGCCGGCGGCGCGCTCAAGTCCGCCAAGACCACCGTGCTGATGAGCGGCGCCGAAGGCGTGGCCGCCATGCAGAAGGCGGCGGCTGTCGCCAAGTCCTATCAACCTGCGCGCTGACCCAGAACCGCAGGCGCGCTCGCGTGCTCCCCGGCGATAACCTGCCGGGGAACGCTTGCCCCCTTCGGCCCACTCGGCTACACACCCGCCCCTTGTCGCGCGCCCCGGGCCTGGATGGGCATGCCCGGCCGCGATCGCTTGTGAACCCTTGGGCTTGTCCCAGGGAACCCCGCAGGCTCCAACGAACAGGAGACCGAAATGCCCAAGGCGAAGACCAAGTCGTCGGTCAAGAAGCGGTTCAAACTGACCGCCACCGGCAAGGTGAAGGCCGGCCCCGGCATGAAGCAGCACAATCTCTCGGCTCGCAGCCAGAAGGCCAAGCGCAGCAACCGCCGCATGCAGGTGCTGTCCCCGATGGACGCCCGCACCGTGAAGAGCTGGGCGCCCTACGGGCTGGACTGATAGGAGCAGGCACATGGCACGCGTCAAGCGGGGCACCACCACCCATGCGCGACACAAGAAGGTCCTCAAGCAGTCGAAGGGCTTCCGCGGCCGCACCTCCACCACCTATCGCGCGGCGAAGGAGCGGCTGGAAAAGTCGCTCCAGTACGCCTATCGCGACCGGCGCAACAAGAAGCGCGACTTTCGCGGCCTGTGGATCCAGCGGATCAACGCCGCGGTGCGTGAACACGGCCTGACCTACAGCCGCTTCATCGACGGGCTGAAGAAGGCCAACATCGAGATCGACCGCAAGGTGCTCGCCGCCATCGCCTATGACGACACCGCGGCGTTCGCGGAAATCGTCCGCAGGGCGCAGAGCGCGCTGTCAGCATAGGAACCACGGATGCGCACAGATAAACACGGATGATCCTGCCGCGCGGAAGCGCGAAGCACATCTGTGTTCATCCGTGTTCATCCGTGGTTTCAATAGCCAATGACCGATGACCTCGCCGCCCTGCAGCACGACACCGAAGCCGCGCTCGCCGCTGCCACCGACCTGCGCGCCTGGGACGCCGTGCGCGTTGCCACACTCGGGCGCAACGGCCGCCTCACCGCCCTGCTGCGCGACCTGGGCAAGACCCCACCCGAGCAGCGCCGGGACCGCGGCGCGGCACTGAACCGGCTCAAGGACACGCTGACCGCGCTGATCGAAACAAGGCGCGCCGAACTCGAGGACGCCGAACTCGACACCCGCTTGGCAGCCGAGTGGCTCGATCCGACCCTGCCGCCGCGCCCGCGCGAGACGGGGAGCATCCA
The DNA here is from genome assembly GCA_036555825.1 of Acetobacteraceae bacterium. Classification (GTDB taxonomy): domain Bacteria; phylum Pseudomonadota; class Alphaproteobacteria; order Acetobacterales; family Acetobacteraceae; genus JAMXLO01. The sequence goes on from DATBKQ010000255.1 coordinate 22,494, forward strand.
CCCGATCAGCCGCACTATGGAGGAGATCGCGGCGATCTTCGGTGCAATGGGCTGCGAGATCGCCGAAGGCCCGGATATCGAATCCGACTGGATGAATTTTTCCGCCCTCAACATCCCGGCGCACCATCCCGCGCGCGCCGACCACGACACGTTCTATCTGCCCGCGCAGAGCAACCTGCCGCCGCCCGTGCTGCGCACCCAAACCTCGCCGGTGCAGATCCGCTCCATGCTGGCATGCCCGCCGCCGATCCGCGTCATCGTCGTCGGCCGCACCTACCGCGCCGACCACGATGCCACGCACTCGCCGATGTTCCATCAGTGCTAGGGCCTGGTGCTGGATCGCGACCTGCACCTCGGCCACCTCAAAGGCACGCTGATCGATTTCCTGCGCAGCTTCTTCGGCATCGCCGATCTGCCGGTGCGGTTCCGCTCCAGCTACTTCCCGTTCACCGAGCCCTCGATGGAGGTGGACATCGGCTGGAACCGCCGCACTGGCGAACTGGGCAAAGGCGGCGACTGGCTGGAGATTTTGGGCTCCGGCATGGTCCACCCGCGCGTGCTGGCCAATTGCGGCATCGATCCGCGCGAGTGGCAGGGCTTCGCCTGGGGCATGGGCGTCGAGCGCATCGCCATGTTGAAGCACGGCATGACCGACCTGCGCCCGTTCTTCGAGTCCGATATCCGCTGGCTGCGCCATTACGGCTTTTCGCCGCTCACCCCCACCATGCTGCACGAGGGTGTGTGAGCGATGAAGTTCTCGCTCTCCTGGCTCAGGACGCATCTCGAGACCGAGGCAAACCTGCAGCAGATAACCGACACGCTGACCCGCATCGGCCTGGAAGTGGAGGGCGTCGAGGACCGCGCCGCCGCCCTTGCGCCGTTCCGCATCGCTCGCGTGATCGAGGCGGTCCAGCATCCCAACGCCGACCGCCTTCGCGTATGCATGCTCGACACCGGCGATGGCACCGCCACCGTTGTCTGTGGCGCCCCGAATGTACGCACGGGGATGAAGGGCGTATTCGCGCCGCCCGGCAGTTTCATCCCGGGCACCGGCGTCACGCTGAAGGTCGGCGAAATCCGCGGCGTGCGCAGCGCCGGCATGTTGCTGTCCGAGCGTGAGATGGGCATCAGCAACGAGCATGCCGGCATCGTCGATCTGCCCGAGGATGCGCCGGTCGGCACGCCCTATGTGGCATGGGCCGGCCTGGACGATCCGGTGATCGATGTCAGTGTCACACCCAATCGCGGCGACTGCTTTTCGGTCCGCGGCATTGCGCGGGATCTTGCCGCCGGCGCCATCGGCACGCTGAAAGCATGGCAACCGGCGAACATCGCGGCAAGCTTCCAGGGCGGCCCTCGCTGGCTCATCGAGTATCCGGAATACTGTCCCTGGATCCTGGGCCGCACCGTCCGCAACCTGCGCAACAGCCCCAGCCCGCAATGGCTCCAGGACCGGCTGTTGTCCATCGGCCTGCGGCCGATCAACACGCTGGTGGATATCACCAACTTCTTCACCATCGACCTCGGCCGTCCGCTGCACGTATT
>DATBKQ010000256.1:0-7375 GCA_036555825.1 Acetobacteraceae bacterium
TGGGCTGGACGACCTGGTGGCTTTGGCGGGGGGCCCGCACCCGATCCCATCCCGAACTCGGCCGTGAAAACCCCCAGCGCCCATGGTACTGCGTCTCAAGGCGTGGGAGAGTAGGTCGCCGCCAGGTCTTCCAGCCCATCCATTTTTTCGCATGGCGCGGGGTGGAGCAGCCCGGTAGCTCGTCAGGCTCATAACCTGAAGGCCGCAGGTTCAAATCCTGCCCCCGCAACCACTCTTATGCACAAGTGCCATCGAACGGAGCCTGAGAGCGAAACCGACGAGCTACAGCTCATGAGCGCTCCAGCGTTAACCGTTTGATTACCAGTCGCGACGAAGGCTTCGTCGGAAGATCGCTCAAAGGCGCAAAACGCGCGTTGAGCGAAACCGAGGCGTGTGCGACTCTTGTGCGCTCGGGCGCACCGATAGGGGCGATGATCGATGCACGAGCGCGAGTTGTCGGTGATCACGCCTGAGGGACTGGGCGGCCTGATCGCGGCACTCCGCGGCGATGGCTTCCGCGTCATCGGCCCTCGACTGCGCGACCAGGCAATTGTGTACGACGATATCGAGACCGTCGCCGATCTGCCGGCCGGCTGGACCGACGAGCAGGACGGCGGGCACTACCGTGTTCGCCGCCGCAACGACGCAGCGCTGTTCGGCTACAACGTTGGCCCGCACGCCTGGAAGCGCTTCCTGCATCCTCCGTTGCTGAGACTATGGCGGGCGGAGCGTGGCCCGGACGGGTTCACCGTCACAGCGACGGCGGAACCGGCGGACCGTTACGCCTTCCTTGCGGTGCGGTCCTGCGAGCTGCACGCCATAGCCATTCAGGATCGTGTCTTCCTGCAAGGCCCATACATCGACCCGCACTATCGCACCCGCCGCGAAGGCGCGTTCATCGTCGCGGTCAATTGCGGCCAGGCCGGCGGCACCTGCTTCTGCGTCTCGATGAATACCGGACCCAGGGCGCGCGACGGATTCGATCTCGCGCTGACCGAATTGCTCGGCGAGGCGCACGAATTCCTGGTGGAAGTGGGCAGCGAGCGCGGCGCGGCGCTGCTGGCCGCGCTGCCGCATGGCCCAGCCGCGGCACGGCACATCGCACTGGCCGAATCCGTTGTCGCGCGTGCGCAGGGCAACATGGGGCGGCACATGCGCTCGGACGACGTGCGCGAACTGCTGCAGGCCAACCTGGAACATCCGCGCTGGGACGATGTCGCGCAGCGCTGCCTGACCTGCGGCAACTGCACCATGGTGTGCCCGACCTGCTTCTGCACCTCGGTGTGGGACGAGAACGACCTGTCAGGCCAGGCGGCGGAACGCAAGCGGCGCTGGGATTCCTGCTTCACCATGGACTTTTCCTATATCCATGGCGGATCGGTGCGCGGTTCCGCGCGGTCGCGCTATCGGCAGTGGATGACACACAAGCTGGCGAACTGGGTGGACCAGTTCGGCACATCGGGTTGCGTCGGCTGCGGCCGCTGTATCACCTGGTGTCCGGTCGGCATCGACATCACCGAGGAAGTCCGCGCGATCCGCGGAGGGCAGGAGGGCGATGGAAGGGCTTGAGCGCATTGTCTCCGAGCACCGGCTGTTTCAGGGCCTTGGCGCCGAGTTCGTCAATCTGGCGGCCGGCTGCGCGAAGAATACGCGGTTCAACGCCGACCAGTACCTGTTCCACGCCGAAGACCCGGCGGACTGGATCTACCTGATCCGGCACGGTTGTGTCGCGCTGGAGGTGGTCACCCCGGGACGTGGGGCGGTCCAGTACCAGACATTGGGCGAAGGCGGCATCGTTGGCCTGACCTGGCTGCTACCGCCGTATCGCTGGGGCTACGACGCACGCGCAACCGAACTGGTTCGCGCCATCGCCCTCGATGCAAAGTGTCTGCGCGACAAGTGTGAGGCGGACCACGATCTCGGATATGCGCTGCTGAAGCGCTTCCTGCCCGAGCTGGTGCAGCGGCTGCAGGCGATGCGGCTACAGATGTTGGACGTGTATGGATCGCCTCGCTGACCCCGTGCCGGTGACGGCGGCCGACCCGATGCTGCCCGTGGTCGCACGGGTGGCGCGGCGCACGCGCGAGCTGGCGGATACCTGGACGCTCGATCTGATTGCGTCCGATGGCGGCGCGTTGATGCGCTACGCGCCGGGTCAGTTCACCATGATGTATGTGCTTGGCGTTGGCGAGATCCCCGTCAGCATCAGCGGCGATGCCGCCGATCCATCGCGCCTGGTACAGACAGTGCGCGCGGTCGGCAAGGTGAGCGAAGCGGTAACGAAGCTGCGGGCTGGCGCAACGCTCGGCTTGCGCGGACCGTATGGCACTGCCTGGCCGGTCGCCGATGGGTACGGCCGCGACGTAGTCGTGGTCGCCGGCGGGCTCGGCCTGGCGCCACTGCGACCCGCGCTCTATCAGCTCCAGGCGGAGCGCGAGCGGTTCGGCAAACTGGTGTTGCTGTACGGGACGCGGCGGCCGGAGGACATCCTGTTCCGCCGTCAGCTCGAGCGGTGGCGGCGGCAGCTCGACATGGAAATCCAGGTCACCGTCGATCACGCCAGCACCGAGTGGCGCGGCCACGTCGGCGTGGTGACCAGGCTGATCCCGCGTCTCGGCATCGATGCCGGCAATGCGATGGCGCTGGTGTGCGGCCCCGAGATCATGATGCGATTCGCCGCCGGCGCGCTGCACGACATCGGTATGGCCGAGGAGGACATCCATCTGTCGCTGGAACGCAACATGAAGTGCGCCGTAGGGCTGTGCGGGCATTGCCAGTTCGCCGGCAGTTTCATCTGCAAGGACGGGGCGGTGATGCGCTACGACAAGGTGCGGCACCTGCTGGCGCTGAGGGAGATCTGATGGCCGATACGCGCAAACCAAAGCTCGCGGTCTGGAAGTTCGCCTCCTGTGACGGCTGCCAGCTTTCCTTGCTCGATTGCGAAGACGAGCTGCTGGCGGTCGCCGGCGCGATCGAGATCGCCTACTTCCCCGAAGCGACCCGCGGAGTCATGCGCGGGCCATACGACGTCTCCCTGGTGGAGGGCTCCGTCACCACGCCGCACGATGCCGAACGCCTGCATGCGGTGCGAAGGCAGTCGCGCACGCTGATCACCATCGGCGCCTGTGCCACGGCGGGGGGCATCCAGGCACTGCGCAACTTCCGCGACGTGCGCGAGTTCACCCAGACCGTGTACGCAAGGCCGGAGTTCATCGACACGCTGGCCACCTCGACGCCGATCAAGGCGCACGTCAACGTCGATTTCGAACTGCACGGCTGCCCGATCAACAAGCACCAGTTGTTGGAGGCGCTGGCGGCGTTCCTGAACGCGCGCAAGCCGAATACGCCGCCGCACAGCGTCTGTGTCGAGTGCAAGCTGCGTGGCACCGCCTGCGTGCTGGTGCGCGGCATTCCGTGCCTCGGCCCGGTCACCCATGCCGGCTGCGGGGCGATCTGCCCTGCCTACAACCGCGGCTGCTATGGTTGCTACGGCCCGATGGAGACGCCGAACACGCCCGCGCTGGCGCGCAGGCTTGCCCAGGCGGGGATGGGCGAGCGCGATATCCAGCGCGTGTTCAGCACGTTCAATGTCGGCGAGCTGCCGTTCCGCGAGGAGGCGGCGCGGCATGGCACGTAAGACGATCAACGTCGATTACCTCGCCCGTGTGGAAGGCGAGGGGGGCGTCAAGATCACCTTCGAGGACCGCGGCGTGCGCGACGTCGAGCTGCGCATATTCGAACCGCCGCGCTTCTTCGAGGCGTTTTTGCGCGGCCGTTCCTTCATGGAGGCGCCCGACATCACCGCGCGCATCTGCGGCATCTGCCCGGTCGCCTACCAGATGAGCGCGGTGCACGCGATGGAGGACGCACTCGGCGTCAGCGTGACGCCGGAGGTGCGCGATCTGCGCCGGCTGCTCTATTGCGGCGAATGGATCGAAAGCCACACGCTGCACATCTACATGCTGCACGCGCCAGACTTCCTCGGCTACGAGAGCGCGATCGACATGGCCAAGGACCATGGCGACGTGGTGCGCCAGGGGCTGGAGCTGAAGAAGACCGGCAACGCGATCCTCGAGTTGCTGGGCGGCCGTGCCATACACCCGGTGAATGTGTGCGTCGGCGGCTTCTATCGCGCGCCATCGCGACGCGAGCTGCGCGCATTGGCCGAACCGCTGCGGCGGGCGCGCGACATTGCGCGGTCTACCGTGCGTTTCGTCTCCGGGCTGGATTTCCCCGACTGCGAGCGCGACTACGAGTTCGTATCGCTGGGTGCGGCAGGCGAGTATCCGTTCAACGCGGGGCGCGTGGTTTCGAACAAGGGGCTGGATATCACGCCGCAGCAGTACGATGCGCATTTCGAGGAGTCGCACGTGAAGCGATCCAATGCTCTGCACTCGCACCTGCGCGGGCGTCCCTACCTCACCGGCCCGATCGCACGTTACAGCCTGAACTCGGCGTTGCTGTCGCCGCTGGCGCGCGAGGCAGCCCGCGATGCGGGGTTGGGCCCGACCTGCACCAACCCGTTTCGCAGCATCGTCGTGCGCGCAGTGGAGGTGCTGTACGCCTGCGACGAAGCCCTGCGGATCATCGACGCTTACCATGAACCGGAGGCGCCGCATCTGGAGTTGGCGCCGCGCGCCGGCGTCGGCTACGCGTGCACCGAAGCGCCACGAGGCATGCTGTATCATCGCTATCGCCTCGATGCGGATGGCACGATCGTGGACGCGAAAATCGTGCCTCCGACCTCGCAGAATCAGCCGAGTATCGAGGACGACCTGAGGCAATTCGCCGGCGGCTGGCTGGAATTGCCAGAGGAGGCGCTTCGGGTCCGGTGCGAGCAGGCGGTGCGCAACCACGACCCGTGCATCTCCTGCGCCACGCATTTCCTGAAGCTGGAGGTCGTCCGAATTTGAGTGTCATTGCGAGCGCAGCGAAGCAATCCGGGTCGAGATTGCTTCGCTGCGCTCGCAATGACACGGTAATTGGCATCGGCAACCCGGATCGCGGCGACGACGCGGTTGGCCGTGCGGTGGCCGAGCTGTTGAGGCCGCATATGCCGGTCGTCGAGCATAATGGCGAAGCAACGTCGCTGCTGGAGCTGCTGCGCGCGACCGAGCGCGTGTGGCTGGTCGATGCGGCGCGGTCCGGATCGCCGGCGGGGACGATCCATCGGATCGATTGCGCCGACAACACACCGCTGCCAGGCAGATCACTTTCCTCGCATGGGTTCGGCGCTGCCGAAGCCATCGGCCTCGCGCGCGCGCTTGGAATCCTGCCACAGCACTGCATCGTGTACGCGATCGAGGCGGCCAGCTTCGCAGCCGGCGCACCGCTGTCACCCTGCGTGGCCCGCGCGGCGCACCAGGTCGCCGCGCGCATCCTCGCCGAGCTTACTCCGCGGCGGCCTTCAGTCCGCCGCCCGCGGCATCCAGCGCCTGCGCCAGATCGCCGATGATGTCGTCGATATGCTCGATGCCGATGGACAGGCGGATGTAGCCGGGCGTCACCCCCGTCGCGAGTTGTTCCTCGGGCGAGAGCTGCGAGTGCGTGGTGCTCGCCGGATGGATCGCGAGCGAGCGCGAATCGCCGATATTGGCCACGTGGTAGAACATCTGCAGCGCATCGATGAACGCCCGTCCCGCCTCAATGCCGCCGGCCAGCTCGAAGCCGAGCAGCCCGCCGTGCCCGTGCGGCAGGTACTTGGCCGTGCGCTCCGCCGCGACGCCGGTATGGAACGCCGGGTGGATCACCCGCGTCACCTCCTTGCGGCCTTTCAGGTACTGCGCCACCGCCAGCGTGTTCTTGCAGTGCTCGCGCATGCGCAGCGGCATGCTCTCCAGGCCCTGCAGGAACAGGAACGCGTTGAACGGGCTCATCGCCGCGCCGAGGTCGCGCAGCAGCACCACGCGCATCCGCAGGATATAGGCGATCGGGCCCAGCGGCTTCGCGGCCTCGGCCCACACCGCGCCGTGGTAGCTGGGGTCGGGCGTGTTCAGCAGCGGCTGGCGTTCCTTATGCTGGTCCCAAGGGAAATTGCCGCCGTCTATCACCACGCCGCCGATCGAATTGCCGTGGCCGCCGATGTACTTGGTCGTCGAGTACATCACCATCGCCGCGCCATGCTCGAACGGCCGCATGATGACGGGGGCCGAGGTGTTGTCCATGATCAGCGGAATGCCGAACTTGCGGCCGATCGCCGCGACCTCGGCGATCGGGAAGGCGACCAGCTTCGGGTTGGGCAGCGTCTCGGCGTAATAGGCGCGGGTGCGGTCGTCGGTCGCGCGGGCAAATGCCTCGGGGTCCTCGGGATCGACGAAGCGCGCCTCGATGCCCTGGTCCTTCAGCGTATTGGCGAAGAGGTTCCAGGTGCCGCCGTAGAGATCGGTGGAGCTGACGATGTTATCGCCGGCACGCGCCAGGTTCTGCACCGAAAATGCCGATGCCGCCTGGCCGGATGCCAGGCCGAGCGCCGCCACGCCGCCCTCGACCGCCGCGATGCGCTTCTCGAACGCATCCTGCGTCGGGTTCATGATGCGGGTGTAGATATTGCCCAGCTCCTTCAGCCCGAACAGGTTCGCCGCGTGCTCGGCGCTGTCGAACTGATAGGAGGTCGTCTGGTAAATCGGCACGGCGACGGCATTGGTCGCCGGGTCGCGACGCCAGCCGGCGTGCAGCACCAGCGTTTCCGGATGCTTCGTCTGGTTGGTCATCGTCCGCTCCTTATTGTCAGGAGCGACTATAGCCGACGCCCGTATCGAAGCTAGGCGGCGCGCTGGCGCAGGATCTCATGTCCCTTGCGCAGCGCCTCGGCCATCGTTTCGGCCGGCATTGCGCCGGAATAGAGGCCGTAGCCGTCCAGGAAGAACGACGGCACGCCATTGACGCCGGCTTCTCGCGCCGCCCGGTCCGCCGCCAGCATTTCTTGCGCCGCCACATCGCCGGCGAGGAAATCGGCGGCCGCCGCGCGGTCCATGCCACCCCCGGCGGCGCAGTCAGCCAGCACGTCGCGATTGCCGATGTCGCGACCCTGGGTGAAGTAGGCAGCGAACACCGCCTCCATCACTGCGTCCTGGACGCCCTCGCGTCCGGCGGACCAGATCAACCGATGCGCATCCAGCGTGTTGGGCGTGCGCAGCATCAGGTCGGTGCGGAACTGCAGCCCCACGCCAGCGGCGGCGCTGGACACCCGCTCGTCCAGCTCGCGTGCCCTCTCGATGCTGCCGAACTTCTGCGCCCGATAGGCCATGCGGTCGCGGCCTTCCTTCGGCATGTCGGGATTGAGCTGGAACGGATTCCAGTGGACCGAAAAGTGCAATCCTTCCGCCTCCAACGTAGCCAGGGCGCGTTCGAGCTGGCGCTTGCCGATGTAGCACCA
>DATBKQ010000257.1:0-3334 GCA_036555825.1 Acetobacteraceae bacterium
CGCGCGGCGGCATTGTCGATGAGGTGGCGTTGTATGACGCGCTGGTCGGTGGCAAGCTGCGCGGCGCAGGGCTTGACGTGTTCGCAACGGAGCCGGCGGACCCCGCCAATCCGTTGCTCCGGCAGCATACAGTCGTCGTCATGCCGCATACGCGGGCAGTGTCATCGACCGTGTGGCCGGTATCGCGCGCCATGCCTTCACCAACATGCAGTCCGTACTGCGCGGTACACCGCTCCCGCCGGATGACGTGCCAAAGGACGTGATCGTGCCGCCGCCTGAGGAGAACAAGTGATGGCCACATTGCAGAGCAGATCGGTGCGTCGGCGCGAGGATGTGCGGTTGCTGACCGGCAAGGGCAACTACAGCGCCGACCCGCAACCGTCTGGCCTGCTGCACGCGGTGCTGGTGCGCTCGCCGCAGGCGCACGCGACGGTCGGCCGTATCGATGTAAGCGCGGCGGCGGCAATGCCCGGCGTGGTTGCGGTGTTCACCGCGGCCGATCTGACGGATGTGGGCCCCATCCCCGGCGGGATCGGCTTCCCGCGCCCCGATGGCGGCCCGGCGCCGAAGACCGACCGGCCGTTGCTTGCCGCGGGGCAGGTGCGCTTCGTCGGCGAGCCGGTGGCGGTGGTCCTGGCGGAGACCGCCGGCGCCGGCAAGGATGCGGCCGAGGCGGTAATGGTGGATTACCAGGAACTGCCGCTGGTGACCGATCCGGTGGCCGCCCTGCGGCCGGATTCGCCCAAGGTGTGGAACGAACTGCCGGACAACATCGGTTTCCTGTGGAAGCGCGGCGAGGTCGATGCAACCGACGCGGCACTGCGCGCCTCCGCGCACGTCGCACGGCTGCAGTTCAGCGTCTCGCGCGTGACTGCCGCTTCGATGGAGCCGCGCGCGGCATGGGCCGACATCGAGGCGGACGGCCGCGTGATGGTGCATGCCTCGCACCAGTCGCCGTACAACCTGCGCAACGGCATGGCGAACGGCAACTTCAACATCAAGCGGACGGACCTTCGCGTGCTCACCGCCGATGTCGGCGGCTCGTTCGGCATGAAGTCCGGTGTGCAGCCGGAATATGCGCTGGTCGCATGGGCGGCACGCCGGCTCCGCCGTCCGGTACGCTGGGTCGAGGACCGTACCGAGGCCTTCCTGACCGACGAACAGGCGCGCGAAATGCGCATCACGGTGGAACTTGGGCTCGACGCCCAGAACCGGTTCACCGCGCTGAAACTGCGGTGGGACGTCAACCTGGGGGCATACGTGACCGCGCGGTCCGGCTGGTGCGTCGGCAATATCGGCGGCACGGCCGGCGTCTATCAGATCCCGACGATCTATGCCGCGTCATGCGGTATCATGACCAACACGATGCCCACCGCGGCGTATCGCGGCGCTGGCCGGCCGGAAGCGACCTACACGATCGAACGCATCATCGATGTGGCGGCGCGCGAACGCGGCATCAGCCCCTACGAGCTTCGCCGCATCAACCTGATCCCGCCCGACGCGATGCCGTACAAGACCGCGCTGACCTTCACCTACGACTGCGGCGAGTTCGAAGGCAACATGCAGAAGGCCGCCGAAATGGCCGAGCTGCCCGGCTTCGAATCCCGTCGCGCCGACGCGAAGGCACGCGGCAAGTTGCGCGGCATCGGCATCTGCAACTGCATCGAGGTCGCCGGCGGCCCGTTCCTGCGGCCCGCGAGGGACCAGGCCAGCCTGCGGCTGGCGGAAGATGGCACGCTGGTGTTGCGGTCGGGGTCCATGTCGGTGGGGCAGGGGCTGGAGACGGCGTTCTGCCAGCTTGTCGCCGACCGGTTCGGCGTGCCGCTCGACAACGTGCGCTACGAGGCCGGCGACACCGACCTGCTGTCGGGCGGTAAGGGCAATGGCGGCTCTGGCGCGCTCTGCATCGGCGGCGCCGCGGTGAGTCTTGCCGTGGACAAATTGATCGAAAAGGCCAGGCAGGTCGCCGCCGAACTGCTCGAGGCAGCCGAAGTGGATGTCGCGTTCGACGCGGGCCGGTTCACCATCGCCGGTACCGACCGTTCGGTCAGCCTGGCCGAGGTGGCGCACGCGGCCGCGGTGAATGGCAACGAACTGGTGGAGAGCGGCGAATTCACCCCGACCGCGGTCACATTCCCCAACGGCACACACATCTGCGAGGTGGAGATCGATCCCGATACCGGTGTCGCCGATGTGGTCCGTTACAGCGCGGTGGAAGAACTGGGACGCGTGCTCAACCCGATGCTGGTGGCCGGTCAGACGCATGGCGGGGTCGCCCAGGGCGTGGGCCAGGCGATGTCGGAGCAGATCGTGCACGACCCGCAATCGGGTCAGATGCTGACCGCGTCGTTCATGGACTACCAGATGCCGCGCGCCGCCGATCTGCCCGACATTCAGATGGCAACGCGCGAGGTGCCGACCAAGGCCAACCCTTTGGGCGCGAAGGGTGTCGGCGAAGCGGGCACCGTGGGCGCGATGGCGGCGGCGATGAACGCGGTGAACGATGCGCTGGCACCGCTCGGGATTCGCCACTTCGATATGCCGGCGACGCCGTATCGTGTGTGGTCGGAGATCGCATCGGCCCGGACATGAGCGGACCGCTGTTCCACATGGTGGCCGGTGCGCCGGCGCCCGTGGCGCCGTTCTCGCACGCGGTGGAGGCGGACGGCTGGGTGTTCCTGACCGGCCAGATGCCGACCCTGCCGCATGACGATGCGGCGCCGCTGCCCGAGGGCATCGAGGCGCAGACTCGCCGGGTGATGGGCAATCTCATCATCGTGCTGCGCGGGCTGGGGCTTGACCTGCGGCATGTCGTCAGCGTGCGTGCCTACCTGACACGGTTCCAGCAGGACTACGCGCCGATGAACGAGGTGTATCGCAGCTACTTTCCGCCCGATCGCCTGCCGGCCCGCACCTGCGTCGGTGCCACCGGCCTGGCGCGCGGCGCGCTGGTGGAAATCGACTGCGTCGCGCGCCGTTAGAGTGCTATGGCGGAATCGCCGGAGGTCTGAATCGGCGGTAGGATTTAACTTCGGCCGCCGCCGAACGCGTTGAAGGTGATCAACGTGTAGGTGTCCTTCACGCCCTGCAGCGTCTGGATCTTCTCGGTGACGAACAGCCCGATGTCCTGTTCGGGTTCCAGATAGAACTTGCCCAGCAGGTCGTACTGTCCCGAGGTAGAGTAGAGTTCCGACATCTGCTCGATAGTGTCGGCGGCCTCGCGGGCCACCTTGTAGGCCTGACCCATCTCGCATTTGATCTGCACGAATATCGCTCGCATCGCGACATTCTAGCAGGGAAGGCGCGGCGGGCCTACGTCCGCCCGGCGGCGCGG
>DATBKQ010000258.1:0-6770 GCA_036555825.1 Acetobacteraceae bacterium
GCGGATCACCGGCGGGGCGATGGTTCCGGTGGTTTACGACAGCGTCGGCAAGGACACCTGGAACGCCAGTCTCGACTGCCTCGCGCCACTCGGCCTGATGGTGAGTTACGGCAATGCGTCAGGCCCGGTACCGCCATTCGACCTCAGCGTCCTGTCGGCCAAGGGGAGCCTCTACGTGACCCGCCCAAGCCTCGCCACCTACACCGCGAAGCGCGCGGACCTCGAAAAGGTGGCGGGCGAACTGTTCGACGTCGTCTCCAGGGGGATCGTCAGGATCCAGGTGAACCAGAGCTTCCCGCTCAAGGACGCGGCGGCGGCGCATATCGCACTGGAGTCGCGCAGGACCACTGGCAGCACCGTGCTGGTGCCCTGACCGACCGGCGATCTCCGCAGGAGAGCCGCCGGTCTGCCGGCCTCGTCGGCACCAAGACCGCGGTGCCGCGCGGTGTTGCCAAGGCCATTCGCTTCATGCGGGACAATCTTGCCACCCCGCTCAGCGTTCGCATGATCGCGATCGCGGCCGGGATACCCGATCGCACGTTGCGCCGGCAATTTCGCCGCTTCATTGGACAGTCTCCGGCAGCGTTCCATCGCGATCTCCGCCTCGATGCGGCCCGCAGCGCGCTGGATGCCGGTATCGATGTGACGGCCGCCGCCGGAGCGCACGGCTTCAGTCACTTCGGCCATTTCACCGTGCAATACCGCCGGCGCTTCAGCGAGTTGCCGTCGGAAACACTGCGATCGGCGCGGGTGTCGCGTGTGCAACTGCCTCCAAGACAGCTCCGCCACTCGGTCAATGTTGCGGTGTTTCCCTTTACCGGCGCCGGCGCCGGCGAATCGGCGCTTGCCGCGACGGCGACGGACCGATTGATCGCGATGCTGGGACGGACGCGATGGCTCAATGTATCGACGGCGAGGCACGACGCGCCATCCGCCACGCCCCTATTCAACGCTCAGTACGTCCTACGCGGCCACGTGCGGTCCCTGGGAGGCCGTGTGCAGGCGACCGTGCGGCTGTTCGAAGTCTCGACCGGCCGTCACATGTGGGGCAGGGCGATCGAGGGTGTGCCGGAACGTGCCGCGGAATTGCAGGAACGCCTGACGGAAGGCATCGCAAGCTCGCTGTTGCCTCGGCTGCGCGAAGCGCTCTCGCCGCGCGCGCGGCAGGCCGAGCGTGATCCCGCCGCCGTTGCCAGCGTGAGGCAGGCGTTTCGCGCGGTCGTCGAGATAACGCAGTCGGCGAGCGACCAGGCCCTGGAGAACCTCGAGCGGGCACAGTCGATCGATCCCGGATTCCCTCTCGCCAGGGCAGTGGCCGCATGGTGTCACGCCCTGCGGGCGGCCTGCTTCTTTGGCGATTCGGCCGATATCGACCGCGACAGGGCGCGGCATCTGACCGCGCTGGCTCTCAGCATGGACAACGAGGATCCTCTGGTGCTGGCCGTGCTTGGCAATGCCAGCGTCATCTTCGGCGACCTCGATCTGGGCGAGGTGCTCGTCGAGAAATGCCTCGCAATCGACCCTGGTTGCATGATGGCATGGCAGAGGCGCGGCTGGATCGCCAACTACCGCGGCCGCAACAGCGCGCTGGCCGATTTTCGCCATGCACTGGCACTCAACCCGGGCGCCACGGAAAAGTTCAACACCCTCCTTGGGATGAGCTGGGCGCACGTCCTGGCCGGCAACTACGCGGAGGCCGCCGACTGGGTGGTTCGGGGGCTTCGTCAGCGGCCATCGGAGGCCTGGGCATACCGCATCGCCGCGGTTGCGCAGGCCCGTTGCGGAGAGATGAGCGAGGCGCGACGCAGCGTGACGCTGCTGCTGCGTCAATACCCCGACATGACGGTGAGGAAGATCATCGATGCCTTGCCGGATCAGCCGGAAAACAGCGCCCTGATGGCCGAAGCGCTGGCATCGGCGGGCTTGCCCGTATAGAGCGCGATCGCTTGAGGCGGGTTCGTCGGAAAGCGTGAATCGCGCTCTAGCTAGCACACCCGGAACCGCTGAACAGCGTAACAGGGCACGTCGATCCGATCTTCATCGGTGCTTCGATCCTCGGGCGCGAAACTGGCCGTTCCTGGCTGTCAGTGGCCGGATCGCGATGGCGCCGCAAGCCGAACCGCCAATAGCGTGCCGGCAGCCTCTCGACCTCAGCGCGAGGCCTTGGACTGAGCCGAGGAAGCAATGCACTTCATTGCCGTCGTTGCCGCCCGGAATGCCGACTGGGCTGGGTGACATGAAGCGCCTCGTCTCGCTCATCGTTGTGTTTCATGTCGGCGCGTCCGCCTTTGCCGCGCCGCCACCGGAAGCCGATGGCAGATTCCGCGACTGGTTTCGCAGCCTGACGCTTCCCGGTTCGCCCAATGTGAAGTGCTGCTCGATTGCCGATTGCCGCATGGTCGAAGCCAGATGGAACCAGCAGACTCAGCACTATGAAGCCAAGGTGCTGCGCGAGGCATTCAGCAATGCGCTGCAGCACTCCCCCTTGTACCAGGGAGACAACGAGGCGTTCCAGGCAGCGAGAGAAATCTGGCTGAGAAACTGGATCGTCAACTATGGCGACACCCCCGAGATATGGATCGAGATACCCGAGTCCAGGGTCAATCAAGTGCACAATCCCACCGGTCGCGCGGTCTTGTGCTGGTCGATATTTTACGGAGATTTCAACGGCGTGTTCTGTTTCGTGCCGTTCTCGGCCGCGGAAAATGAGGGTGCGGATCGGGCCGAGGCGCAGGTCTGACAAGCGAGGCTACGGGTTCGGTCGACCCGTCGGTGGCTGATTACATGGTCAGGTGCGCCAACAGGTGCTACTGACCGTTGAGCGATGTCCGACCCCGCTTCCACCCCCAGGCTGCGTACCACCAGCCGCACCCGCACGACCGCCGTGATCGTCGCCTGCGCCATGTTCATGCAGAACCTGGACTCGACGATCATCGCCACCGCGCTTCCCACCATGGCGAAGGCGTTCGGTGCCGACCCGGTGCACATGAACGTCGCGCTGACCTCTTATCTGCTGTCGCTCGCGGTGTTCATTCCTGCCAGCGGTTGGATCGCCGATCGCTACGGCGCCCGCAGCGTGTTCCGCGCGGCGATCGCCGTCTTCACCGTGGGGTCGGTCCTGTGCGGGCGCGCGGACAGCCTCGCCTTCCTGGTCGGCGCGCGCGTCCTGCAGGGCATCGGTGGCGCCATGATGGTGCCGGTGGGCCGCCTCGTGCTGTTGCGCACCGCCGCCAAACAGGAACTCGTGGCCGCGATGACCTGGCTAACAGTTCCGGCGCTGCTCGGCCCGGTGCTGGGCCCGCCGGTCGGCGGCTTCATCGTCACCTACTTCAATTGGCGCTGGATCTTCGACATCAACGTACCGATCGGTGTCCTCGGCATTGTCCTGGTCAGCATCTTCGTCGAGGAGGTGCGGGAACCGCCGCGCGGCCGCTTCGATGGCGTCGGTCTGGTGCTGTCCGGAATAGCGTTGGCGGCGCTGATGTTCGGGCTGGAGACCGCAGGGCGCGGAGTCGTGCCGCCCGATCTCACCAAGGGCATGATCGGCGTCGGGCTGGCCGCGCTGCTCGCCTATCTGTTGCACGCGCGGCACCACCCGGCACCGCTGCTCGACCTGTCGCTCATGCGCCTGCCCTGCTTCGGCGTCGCGCTGTCGGCGATGATGCCGTTCCGTATCGGCATCGGCGCCATCCCTTTCCTGTTGCCCATGATGCTGCAGGTGGGCTTCGGCGATTCGGCAGTGCAGAGCGGCATGATCACCTTCGCCAGTTCCGCCGGCGCGCTGGTGATGAAGCCGGTGACCCAACGCGCGCTGCGCCTGTTCGGCTTTCGCGACACGCTGGTATGGAACGGGTTGATCTCCGCGGCGATGATCGCGATCTGCGCCGCATTCCGCCCGACCTGGCCCGCGGCGGCGATCTACGCCGCGCTGCTGGTCGGCGGCTTCTTTCGTTCGCTGCAGTTCACCGCCTACAACACGCTCGCCTACGGCGACGTACCGCGCTCCCGCATGAGCTCTGCCACCAGCCTCTACGTCACCGCGCAGCAGCTTGCCGCGGTGCTCGGCATATCAGCCGGCGCGGTGTCGCTGGAGATCTCCATGGCATTGGCGCGCCGGTCGATGCCGGAGGTGATCGATTTCAGCCACGCCTTCCTGGTCGTGGCGCTGTTCACGCTGTCCGCCGCGCCGATCGCGCTGTGGATGCCGCGCAATGCCGGCGACGAGCTGACCGGACGCCGGTCGGTGCCGGCGCAACCCGCACGCGGCGCGGCGGACTAGTAGTGTAGGCGCCGATGAAGGCGCCGATGCACGCGAAACACGCAGATGGTCGGCGCACGCGTTTGATCTCCAGCCGCAGCCCGGCGAAATTCAGCAGCAGGCACAGCCGGAGGCCGGCCACTCGCCCTGACAGATCGTTCAGCCTGTTGCTGTCTGCGTGCATCAGCGTGCATCTTCTTATATCTGCGTTTAGTCTAGAACCTTCGATTGCCGTGGTTTCGGAAAAGTTGACGGGAGCCCGCGATGTATCTCGGCACGCAGATCAGGCCGCGCGACGATGACGACTACCGCGTCTGGGCGCAGCTCGGCGTGACCCATGTCTGCGTCGATCCGCCAGGCAACCCGCACACTTGGAGCCTCGACGGCCTGAACCGTCAGCGCGAGCATGTGGAGAAATTCGGCCTGACGCTCGACATGGTGCAGTTGCCGCTGGCGTCGCGCCCGGTCGAGGAGGCACAGAGTCCGCACCTTCTGCTCGGCAAGGATCCCGGGCGGCAGCGTGAGCTCGATTCGATCTGCCGGCTGATCGAGCGCATCGGCGCGGCCGGCATCCCGGCGGCGAAATACAACTTCAACCTCATCGGCATCCCGCGCACCGCGCACGAGACGGGACGCGGCGGCTCGCGCAACGCCGCCTTCCGCTGGAAGGATACCGATCGGTCCGCCGCGCCCGGCCTGGCCGGCACCGTGTCCGAGCATGAGAACTGGGGACGCATCGACGTGTTCCTTGCCGCTGTCGTGCCGGTGGCCGAGGCCGCCAGGGTGCGGCTCGCCTGCCATCCGCATGATCCCTACACGCCCCCCGGCTACAAGGGCGTGACCCGCGTGCTGGGCACGGTCGAGGGCCTGAAGCGCTTCGTGACGATGCGCGAAAGCCCGTATCACGGACTGAACTTCTGCCAGGGAACCGTGGCGGAGATGCTCGACGACCCGGCCCGCGAGATCGACGAGGTGATCCGCTGGTTCGGCATGCGCGGCAAGCTGTTCAACGTGCATTTCCGCAACATCCGCGGCCGGAAGCTCGACTTCATGGAGGTGTTTCCCGACGAAGGCGACATGGACATGGCGCGCTCGCTCCGGGTGTACCACGAGGTCGGCTATCGGTACATGCTGATGCCCGATCACGTGCCGGAGCTCGCCGGACGCGATCCGTCCGGCACCGCCTTCGCCTTCTGCTACGGTTACATCCGCGGGCTGCTGGACGCCGTCTGCCGCTAGTCTAGCGCGATGACCGAAGGCGAGATCGCCGGAGGTCTGAATCGCGCGATAGGACAAAGAGATAGAGCAGAATGACTTCGCCTGTCGGAAGTCATCCCGCTCTAAAGGCGGAAAGCCGCCAGGCCTTGTACGTATTATACCAAGACTCCCTGATCAGAACCGATGCGCCCAATCGCGCATGCCGACGGACATGATGGTCGAGGGCTGAGCCTCCAGCCTGTTCCAGGCATCGCAACAGTGATCGATCAGAGCCTGATCGTCGTCGAAGACGCGGTTGGACAGCCAGTTGTCGCGCATGAATTGCCAGACGTTCTCCTGTGGGTTCAGTTCGGGACACTTCGGCGGTAGCGGCACGATGGTGATGTTGGCTGGCACCGCGAGCTTGTGCGAGAGGTGCCAACCCGCCTGGTCGAGCAACAGCACCGCGTGTCGCCCTGGGGCTACATCAGCGGAGATCGCCGCGAGGTGCAGGTTCATCATCGCGGTGTTGCACCAGGGCAGGATCAATCCGACAGCCTTGCCCTGCTTGGGGCAGATGGCGCCGAAGATGTAGGTGGAAGCGGTCCGCTGGTCGGATGGCGCTGACGGACGACTGCCACGCCTCGCCCAGCGACGGGTGATCTTGTTCTTCTGGCCGATCCTGGCTTCATCGCCGAACCAGATCTCTACGTCGCCGGGATCAAGGCCACGCCGGCGCGCGATCGTCGCCACTGTCGCTGGCCAGTTTTTTTGAAAGCCTCGACGGCACCTGCCGCCTGCGCGTGATGTCGTGGGCGGGCGGATAACTTGCGGTAACCCATCGCCCGCAGTTCGCGGCTCAGTGTCTGCTTTGACACGGTGATCTGGTATTCCTCCCACAGCCGCTGGCACAGGTCGATGATCCGCCAGCGAACCACCGCATGCACGGCAGGGATCGGGCCGTTCTCGACCATCGCCACCAGCGCGGCACGATGTTCGTCGTTCAGACGTGACGGCTGTCCTGGTGCCTTGCGGTCGATCAGCCCCTCAGGACCATGCGCGTTGAACCGCAGCACCCAATCGCGCACCACTTGTAGGGTGACGCCGCCGACTTCGGCCGCCGCTGTGCGGCTGCCTCCCTCATAGATCACCGCCAGTGCCAACAGTCGCCGAACCTGGTCCGCGTCCTCGCTCTCACGGGCAATCCGACGCAGCCGCGTCGCATCGTAATCCGCTCTCAACGGGATCGGCTGACGCATGGCGAACCTCCTCTGTCCGCCAGCCTTGAATCAGATCAACACCGCGTCGGGGAATC
>DATBKQ010000259.1:0-13792 GCA_036555825.1 Acetobacteraceae bacterium
GTCGAACGTCATCGGATCGTGCGGGCACAGTCCCGCCATGGTGTCGAGGAACAACGCGAGGTCGGGGATGTTGCGCGCCATCGGACCCTGCACCGACAGCGGCGACCACAGATTGTTGGCCGTGCCGCGCGTGACGCGGCCTGGCGAGGGCCGCAGTCCGACGACCGAGCAGTAGGTGCCGGGGCGGCGCAGCGAACCGCCGTGGTCCGAGCCGTGCGCCAGCCACACCTCGCCGGTGGCGAGCGCCACCGCGCCGCCGCCGGTGGAGCCGCCGCAGGTCAGCGACGTGTTCCAAGGGTTGCGCGTGCGGCCGAACACCTCGTTGAACGTGCTGCCGCCGGCACCGAATTCCGGCGTGTTCGACTTGGCGATGACGATGCCGCCCTTGCGCTCGATCCGCTCGACCACCGGGTGCGACGCGGTGGGAACATGGTCGCGGAAGATCGGCGAGCCGTAGGTGGTGCGCACGCCGGCGACATCGGTCAGGTCCTTGATGGCAACCGGCAGTCCGCCGAGCCAGCCGGCCTCGTCCTCGGCCTCGCGCCCCGCGCCGTTCATCAGCCGCCTCGCATGGTCGCGGGCGCGGTCGAGGCAGAGCGTCGGCAGCGCGTTCACCGCTGGTTCCACCGCCGCGATGCGCGCGGCCGCGGCATCGATCAGCTCCAGCGGCGAGATCTCGCGACGGCGCAGCCTTGACACTGCCTCGGTTGCGGTCAGGCGGATCAATTCCTCGCTCATTGCAAGTCCTCTGGGCTGGCGTCTCCGATCAGGCGTCCGTGATGCTGCGCGGGGTCGAACCGTCGCGCCTGCCGCCCTTATTGGCAAGCATGGACGACCCCAACGCCGTATCGAACCGCGAGCGAACCACCTGGCAGAGCGAGGCCGAACGCCAGTCGGAACGCGGGCCGCGGCACTGGAGGCGCTCATTGGCCTTGGTACTTGGTGCCGTCGTCGCCTTGGCGGTGATCGGCGCGGGCGTGGTGTACTGGCTGCAGTCGCGGAACTACGAAACCACCGATGATGCGTTCATCGACGGCTATGTGACGCAGGTCGCGCCGCGGGTGGCCGGCACCATCACCGCGCTGCAGTTCACCGATAACGAGCACGTGGCCAAGGGGCAGACACTGGTGCAGATCGATCCGCGCGACTACCAGGCGAAGCTGGACCAGGCCAGGGCGCAGCTCGCCAACGCGCAGGCAAGCCGGCAGCAGACCGAGGCGCAGATCGGCGTGCTGCAGGCGAATCTGGATCAGGCACGCGCGAACGTGGCGGTGGCAGAGGCGGATCTGGTGCAGGCGCGGCAGGACTATCAGCGGTTCACCACGATCAACCCGCATGCGGTATCCCAGCAGCAGGTGGACAATGCGACCGCGACCTTCCATTCGGCCGAGGCCAAGCTGAACGCGGCCCGGCAGGCGGTCGCCGGCGCCCACGCGCAGCTACAGGCCGGGCATGCGCAGGCGGTCGCGGCGGAGGCGCAGGAGCAGGAGGCGAACGCCAACCTCGCGTCTGCCGCATTGCAGCTTTCCTATTGCATGATCACCGCACCGGTGACCGGGCGTATCGCGCATCGCAATGTCGATGTCGGCAACTATGTCAGCCCGGGGCAGGCCATGTTCGGTATCGTGCAGGACGATGTCTGGGTCACCGCGAACTTCAAGGAGACGCAGATGGCTGGGCTGAAGCCCGGCCAGCCGGTACGTATCTCGGTCGATGCGGTACCCGGTGTGAGTTTCCACGGCAAGGTGGACAGCTTCCAGCCGGGCACCGGCTCGGCCTTCAGCGTGCTGCCGGCCGAGAACGCCACCGGCAACTGGGTGAAGGTGGTGCAGCGGCTCCCGGTGAAGATCGTGTTCGACGACAAGCGGGTGCGGCAGCATTTCCTGGCGCCGGGCATGTCGGTCGAGCCGAGTGTGAAGATCGACTGAGATGCCTGCGGCTCTGCCCCGTTCGGCGGCCGGCCGGCGCAACCCGTGGCTGATCGCGGTGATCGTGTCGATCGCCACCTTCATGGAGGTGCTCGACACCACGATCGTCAATGTCGCGCTGCCGCACATCGCGGGCAGCCTGGCGGCGAGCATCGACGAGGCGACCTGGATTCTCACCAGCTACCTGGTGGCCAATGCGATCGTGCTGCCGATCAGCGGCTGGCTTGCCAACGTGCTGGGGCGCAAGCGCTTCTACATGATCTGCGTGGCACTGTTCACCGGTGCGAGCGTGCTGTGCGCGATGTCCAGCTCGCTCTCCATGATGCTGCTCGCGCGCGCGTTGCAGGGTGTCGGCGGCGGCGGACTGGCGCCGACCGAGCAGTCGATCTTCGCCGATACGTTCCCGCCGGAGAAACGTGCGCTGGCATTCGCGCTCTATGGCGTCACCGTGGTCACAGCCCCCGCGGCGGGGCCGGTACTGGGCGGCTGGCTCACCGATGCGTACTCCTGGCACTGGTGCTTTCTGATCAACCTGCCGGTCGGCCTGCTGTCGCTGACCTTGGTGCAGTTGTTCATCACCGAGCCCGCGGCGCTGCGGCGGGAACGGCGCGCGTTGCTGGCAGGCGGATTGCGGGTGGACTACGTCGGCTTTGCCCTGATCGCGCTCGGGTTCGGCGCATTGCAGATCATGCTCGATCGCTACGAGCGCGATGACGGCTTCAGTTCCGGTTTCATCGCCGGTCTTGGCGTCACCGCGCTGGCCTGTTTGACGACGCTGGCGGTATGGGAACTCTGGCATCCGCAGCCGGTGATGGATGTGCGGCTGCTGCGGTCGCGCGCCTTCGCCATCTCCTGCGCGATGATGTTCGCGGTGTTCTTCATGCTGATCAGCACCACGCAGCTTCTGCCGCAATTGTCGCAGGAGCTGATGGGCTACGACGCGATGCAGGCCGGCCTGACGCTCGCCTATGGCGGCATCGTGACGCTGTTCGTCATGCCGATCTCGGGCTTCGTGACCGGCCGCTACGTGCAGCCGAAATGGCTGATCCTGGGTGCGCTGATCGGCACCGGATGGGGGCTCTTGTCCAACTCGGGGCTCGACCTGTCGATGGCGTTCTGGAACCTGGCGATGGCGCGCGTGGTGCAGGTGCTGTGGCTGCCGCTGCTGTTCATCCCGCTGAGTGCCGTGTCGTATGTCGGGGTGCCGGCCGATCAGACCAACGAGGCTTCGGCGATGCTGAACCTGTTCCGCAACCTGGGCGGCAGCGTAGGCGTGTCGTTCGCCCAGACATTGCTGCAGCAGCGCACCCAGTTCCATCACGCGCGACTGGCGGAGCATATCACGGCCTATAACGGCTATGGGTGGAAAGTGCCGCTGGCGCCGATCGACGGCGTGATCCAGGCGCAGGCATCGATGATGAGCTATCTCGACATATTCTGGCTGCTGGGCATTGTGGCACTGTGCATCTGGCCGCTGGCGCTGCTGCTTCCTCGTATGCCGAAGGGAGCGGCACCGTCACATTAGGGGGAGAACCGTCGGGATGGCGTTGAAGGACCGGATACCGTTCGGGATGTCGCTGCCGCATCGTTCGCCGGGCGCGATCGATGTCGCGTCGGTGGTCGCCGTGGCGCAGCGGGCCGAGGCGCTGGGCTTTCGCGACCTGTGGGTCACCGAGAACACGCTGGACCATGTCACCTGCTTCGACCCGGTGGTGGTGCTGACCTACGCGGCGGCGGTGACCACGCGCATCCGTCTCGGCGCCTCGGTCGTGGTGCTGGCGATCCACAGCCCGCTGATGGTGGCGCATCAGTGGGCGACGCTCGACCACCTGAGCGGCGGGCGCGCGATCCTGGGCGTGGGGCTGGGTCGCGAGCACCATTATCGGCAGTTCGAGGTCCCGGAAGCAGGGCGCGTGGCGCGGTTCCGCGAAGAGGTGGCGCTGATCCGTGCCCTGTGGACGCAGCAGAAGGTCGAGCATCAGGGGAGGTTCTATCACCTGGCGGGCGACACCATGTGGCCCAAGCCAGTGCAACAGCCACTGCCGATCTGGATGGGTGTAGGGCATCCCGACGCGGTGCGGCGCGCGGCCTCGATCGCCGACGGCTGGATGGGATCGGGCGGCTCGAGCATCGCGGAGTTCCAGCGCTCGGTGCCGATCCTGCGCGAGGCGCTGGAAAAGGCGGGACGCGATCCCGCCACCTATCCGATTTCCAAGCGCATCTTCATGGCGGTGGATGATAACCCGCAAGTGGCGCGCGCCGAACTGCACCGCTGGTTCGCCGATGTGTACCATAACCCGCCAGGCACCGATGCATCGGGAATCCACGGCACACCGGAGCAGGTGCGCGAACGGCTGGAGCAGGTGATCGCAATGGGCGCCAACCACCTTCTGCTCAATCCGGTGTCGCGCTATGAAGAGCAGGTGCAGGCGTTGGCCGAGGTGGTGGGATTGGCATAGCGGGACTGCTCTGTCGCGCAACATCGCTGCACGGGCGAGGGTGAAGGGGAACTATTCTGCGCCTCGCGATTCTGTGATGCCACGCGCATGAATTCGCTTTCACGGTCGACTAATGTTCATGCTACGGGCCACGCATGGTCGTGGTGCGAATCATCGCCAGCTGTCTTACGCTCAGTGCCCGCATGCAGGCGGGCTCGGGGCCGCGTGCGCTGTAGCTGAACTCGTAAGCTAGCAGCGCATCTGGCCCCGCCAGCCATCGGACGGGGCTTTTTCATACCAGCCCGCTTCCTTTCCGCTTCGCACCCAATGTGCCGAGACGTGTCATGCTGCGGCGATTCCTCGATTCCCACCAACCGAAACCGCTGCCCGCGCTGTCATTCCGAGGCGCGCGCGCGAACGATGACCGGACCGCGCCGATATTGCGCCAACCTCTTGCGCCGGTCCCCCGACTGGCCTGGCGGAACCGCGGTGTCGGCAGGCTGATGGCAGCGCTCTATGCCGATCTGGCCGGCTACAGCAGGCTGTTTCATCGCGATGATGCCGGCACCGTCGCACGGCTGCGCAATATGCATCGGCTGTTGCGGCCTGCCATCCGCTGGCATCGTGGCCGCGTCGTCCAGACCGCCGGCGACTCCATGCTGGTCACCTTCGACAGCGTGGGCGAGGCGGTGAAGTGCGCCGTCGCGATCCAGTACGAACTGGCGCGCCACAATGACGGCTGGCAGGATGACACCAGTCTGCGCCTGCGTGTGGGAGTCGATCTGGGCGACGTGATCCGCGATGGGCGCGATTTCCACGGCAGCGGCATCATCATCGCCGTGCGCCTGCAGGAGGTGTGCCCGCCCGGCGGCGTCTGCATCTCGCGCGCGGCGCATGAGCGGGGAGGTGCCCGGCTGGGCCTGCCGTTCGAATCCGTCGGCACGCTGATGCTGAAGAATGTGCCGCAGCCGGTCGAGGCGTTCGTGCTGCGGCCGCTCCCTGGCAGACGGGCAGGCGAACTGCGGCTGGTCGAATAGACCTGGTCATCCGGCCAGTTCGCGGCGCACGATCGCGGCGCCTTCGGCGAGCGAGCGGAGCTTGCCGAAGGCGACCTCGCGCGGCAGGTACTTCATGCCGCAATCGGGCGCCGGGATCAGCCGCTCCGCCGCGACATACCTGAGCCCGGCGCGGATGCGATCGGCGACGGTCTCGGCTGTCTCTACGTTCGTATCGCCGAGATCGAGCACGCCCAGCATGATCTGCTTGCCGGAAAGCTCGCGCAGCACACCGAGGTCGAGCTTCGGCTGCGCAGCCTCGATCGAGATCTGCCGCGCAATGGTGTCCGCGAGCTGCGGCAGGAAGCTGTAGCCGCTGGGCTTCTGCTGCCTGACCACCGCGGCGTAGCCGAAGCAGATGTGCACCACGGTCGGACCGTCGATGGCTTCCAGCGCCCGGTTGATCGCCGGGATGCCGTAGCGCAGCGCCTTGTCGGGATCGGTGCGCACCCAGGGCTCGTCCAGTTGCACCACATCGACGCCGGTTGCCTTCAGCTCGCGCAGCTCCTCGTTCACCGCGACGGCGTAGTCCATCGTCAGTTCGGCTTCGTCCCGGTAGTACTCGTTCTTGGCCTGCCGAGAGAGGGTGAACGGCCCGGGCAGGGTGATCTTTGTCGCGCGATCGGTCTGGCGCAGCAGGAAGCGCACGTCACGCAGTTCCACCGGCGCGCGGCGGCGGATCGGGCCGACCACGCGCGGCACCGGGGTGGCACGGTTGAACTGCGCGGTGACCTCGCCGGGGGTTTCGGCGTCGATGCCGTCGAGTGCGAGCGCGAAGCGGTTCGAATAGCTTTCGCGGCGAATCTCGCCGTCGGTGACGATGTCGATGCCGGCGCGCTCCATGTCGCGGATCGCCAGGATGGTGGCGTCGTCCTGCGCCTGCTCCAGCAGCGCCGCGGGAATGCGCCAGATGTCGTGCGCGTGCACGCGCGGCACGCCGTGCGCGGAGAGCCCGGCGCGATCGACCAGCCAGTCCGGCTGCGGATAGCTGCCGACGACGGTGGTGGGGAGCAGGTGGGTTGGGTAGGGCATGCGTTGTCGCTCTCCTGCTGCTGACCGGGATCTGGCGGCACGCCGGATCCCCCACATACGACCGCCCCGTTGCGCCGTCGATTGTGAACGGCGAGGCGGTGGCTGACATGGTGCCTGCACGCGTCACTGGTGTTTGAACGGGCTTTGCTCCCCACCTGAGCCGGATGCCGGAGCAGGCTGCAAAGTCGCCATTGCAAGGGAAGACGCGATGTCAGCTTCATTGAACCGGGCGGTGCTCGGATTTGTCGCTGCCATGATATCGGTGCTCACGTTCCATCAGGGCATGTGGGAATTGCTGCACCTGCTCGGTCAAATGCCACCCCCATATCCGACCAGTGGCGTTCCTCCGTTCGGCGTGCCGCGGATCGTCGACCTGTGCTTCTGGGGCGGCGTATGGGGTGCGCTGTTCGGACTGGTGTTGCCCAGATTGCCGGAGTCGTACCCGATGTGGCTTCGTGGGCTGGGACTAGGCATCGCGGCGGCACTGGTCGGCCTGTTCATTGTCCCGCTGATCAAGGGCTTGCCGGTGGCCGGCGGCTGGGCTGCCATGTCGTTCGCACGCTCGTTTCTGATCAATGGCTTCTGGGGCATCGGCGTGGGCGTTTTCTTGCCGCTGCTGGCGCGGCCGGCGCTATCGAAAGCCGCATGAGCCCTCCTTGACCGGGCGGTGCTCAACCCTTCAGCAGACGCGACACCCA
The DNA here is from genome assembly GCA_036555825.1 of Acetobacteraceae bacterium. Classification (GTDB taxonomy): domain Bacteria; phylum Pseudomonadota; class Alphaproteobacteria; order Acetobacterales; family Acetobacteraceae; genus JAMXLO01. The sequence goes on from DATBKQ010000259.1 coordinate 7,152, forward strand.
GTCGGCAGCCGTATCGCCGCTGCTCATGCCGGCCTCGATCAGCCCGTCGATCATGAACGTCGGCGACACGTGGATGCCGTTCTGACGGGCATATTTGCAGTGCCATTTGATCTCACGGTCGAGATCGGGAATGGCGAACGCTTCGGCAAGCTTCACACCGCTATGGTGTTCGATCCGCGCGACGATGTCGTTCGGCGTGGTGTTCATATTGGGGCCGCGGCAATGGCGCTCGAACTCGAATTCCTCGCGATGCGCGGCGACCGCGGCCATCACGGCCTTCGCCGCCTGCTTGCCGCCCGCGAGCGTCGAGGCAGCCAGGATGCAGCGCACGATCACGCCCGAATACATGTGCCAGGGCTGCGACTGGAGACGGATCTTCACGGTGATGCGGTCCTCCCCCGCCTGGGCGAGCAGGTCGTCGAGCTTGCCGAACGCGCGCACGGAATAGGGGCAGGTCGGTTCGAGAAACACTTCGAACATGCGCGGGCCATGCCCCCAGACCAGCGGATCGGCGTGCCATGCGTTCTGTGTCATGCGGTCTTTCCTATTCGCTCGGTTCCGTGCACGGTTGGTCGGCTTTGGTAAGGAGGAAATCGGATGTTCAGCCATATCATGGTCGGCAGCAACGACATCGCACGGTCGAAGAAATTCTACGACGCCGTGTTCGGCGCGATGGGCGGCAAGCCCGGCACCGAGGATGCCAAGGGCCGGCTGATCTATGCGCACAATGGCGGGCGTTTCATGGTGAGCAAGCCGATCGACGGCAAGCCGGCCACCCATGCCAACGGCGGCACGGTCGGCTTTACCATGAGCCAGGAACAGGTCGACGCATGGCACAAGGCGGGCGTCGCGAATGGCGGCAAGTCGATCGAGGACGCGCCGGGTGTGCGCCAAGGGGCCGCCGGCCCGATGTATCTCGCCTACCTGCGCGATCCAGACGGCAACAAGCTGTGCGCGTTCGCCCGGGTCCAGGCGTGAGTCTCGCGCCGGTCTCATTGCCCTTTCGGTGAGACACCATGGGGCACAGGTGAACCCCGCGGGCGCGGAATCTCGGCGGTAGCCCCGGGTACATCTACTGGGCAGGTGCCGGGGGCGGTTCAGCGGAGGCGCGGCGGTCGGCGGCGAGCAGGAGGCCTTCGGTGGCGTGTATCGTCCAGGCGTCCTGGTCGCGCTCCGCCTCGACGGCCTCGCGCTTGCGGCGAACGGCCTGTACCCGCAGCAGCAGCGAGCGGGCGGCGTTGGCGGTGCGCATGAAGTGGTTGGCCTGGGCGTGGCACCGCATGGCCGGGATGGGGTCGTCGAGCAGCGTGCGGGCGTGGCGGATGCACTCCCTCGCCTGAGCATCGGCAGTCACGACACGGCCGGCGATGCGGGCCTCTTCGGGGTTGACGGGGCACATGGAGGCGATTTCCGCGATCGCGGCGTGGACGCGTTCGGCAATGAGCGCGGGGTCGGTCAGGTGCGGGGACGGCAGGTCGGCGTAGAGATCGGCGATAACGGCGCGGTAGGCAGCTTGGGGGAGAAGCTGGGAGGGGTCGGCCGGGTGTTCGGTGGCGGGCGCCTCGGACATCGGGCGGGAGGTGGGGATAGTCAGCTTTATTTTCAATGTGGGTAAGGGGGACTAACTGGGGGCGTATTTCGTGTAACGCTGACCCCACGTCAGGAGGGCCTTGAGCACCGGTCGGAGATCCTTGCCCCGCTCGGTCAGCAGATACTCCGCCCGCGGCGGATGCTGCTCGTAGAAGCGCCGCTCGACGATTCCGGCCTGTTCGAGCCGCTTCAGCCGGGCCGATAGCGTCGTCGGGCTGATCCCTTTCAGCGATCGCTCGAAGTCCTGGAACCTGCGCGCACCGCTCACCGCGAGGTCGCGGAGGATGAGGATCGTCCAGCTATCGCCGATGACGTCGAGCGTGCGCGCGATGGGGCAGGGGAACGGCGCTTCGATGGCGGGCGGGTCGGCGGTCATCGCCCCGACGGTAACAGCCTGACAGGAATTTGGGTAGTGACTACTATTATTGTAGTAGATATAATATGCGGACTTACATCGGAGAACCACTGATGGCCACCGCCGCCGTTCCCGCTGGTATCGTCCCGCCGCATCCGTCCTGGCGCAGCCTGCGCTGGATCGTCCCGGTCACGGCGCTGTGGACGCTGTTGCTCTATTGGCAGCCGGCGATCGCGGGCAGCGGCGTTCCGAGCACGGCCGCCCGGCTGATGACCTATGGGCTCATCGCTCTCGGCCTGTGGCTCGGCCTCGAGCGCACGGGTCTGATGCCGGGCCAACGCCGCACGACCTGGCTCGCGGTCATGGTCCCGTTCACGCTGTGGGCCGCGGTCGCCTGGAGCGCGGCGATCAATGGCGTGTTCCGTCCGGACGTCTCGGCCTTGCCGGCGCTGCCGTTGGCGATCTTCCTGCCGGCGATCATCGGCGCGCCGCTGCTGCTGTGGTCGAAGCGGGTGGGTCAGGTGCTCGATGCGATGCCGACGGGTTGGCTGATCGCCCTTCAGCTTTACCGGCTATTCGGCAGCGTCTTTCTCGTTGGCGGGCTGCGTGGGCTGCTGCCCGGCGTGTTCGGGTTACCGGCGGGGATCGGCGATATGCTGACCGGCCTGTTCGCCATGCCGGTGGCGATTGCCGTGGCGGGCGGCACGGCCGAGGGTCGGAAGGCGGCGATCGTCTGGAACATCTTCGGTCTACTGGACTTCGCCGTCGCGATCACGCTGGGGGTGATCACCTCGCCTGGCCCGTTACAGCTGATCGTTCCGGCTGTACCGGGCATTGGCGCCGGCGGTTATCCCAATGTGCTGACCCCGGCTTTCGTGGTGCCATGCTCGATCCTGCTGCACGCGCTGTCGCTGCGGCAGATCCTGCGGCGTCGCCGGGCGGAGGCGGCGCGGCGGCGCTAAAGCATGATGAGGTCAAGTCGACCTCACCCTGCTTTAGCTTTCTTTGGTTGAGCGCTTCATTCAGACCTCCGACGGTTCCGCCTCCGGTCATCACGCGTTAAGGCAAACGGCGGGAAGGCCTGACTTATTGTCGCCACTTTGTGGTGACCGGCACAGGCCGGCCATGCAGGGCTTTTGCTCGCCATAGCTCGCCATATAGGTAAAGACGTGGATGGCGAGGCCAAGCCCCGCCATGACGATGGGGGACAGCGCCCAAGCTCCGCCCCATTGACTTCCCCACTCCGTGGCTCCCATAACCCCGCGCATCCGGGTATTTTGGTCCACCCGGTCCCCGCGCGGTCCGCGGGGGCTCCGCCGCTTCGCGAGGGTTCGCGCAGCGGCGCTTTGGTGGTTGGGGTCCTCAACCAACCGAGTTTGGTTGGGAGCCCGAGGAGAGATGCCGTGTTCGAGGCGCTGTCAGACAAGCTCAACGGGGTGTTCGACCGGCTGCGCGGGCGCGGCGCGCTGTCCGAGGCCGATGTCACCGAGGCGCTGCGCGAGGTGCGCCTCGCGTTGCTGGACGCCGATGTGGCATTGCCGGTGGTACGCGACTTCATCGCCAAGGTGCGCGAGCGTGCGGTCGGCGCCGAGGTGCTGGCCTCGGTCACGCCGGGCCAGCAGGTGGTCAAGATCGTCAACGATGCGATGGTCGAGGCGCTGGGCGGCGAGGGCGCGGTGCCGCTCAACCTCAACGCGCCGGCGCCGATCCCGATGCTGATGGTTGGCCTGCAGGGCTCCGGCAAGACCACCACCGCGGGCAAGCTCGCGCTCCGGCTGCGCGAACGGCTGCGCCGGCGCGTGCTGCTGGCGAGCCTCGATACGCAGCGGCCGGCGGCGCAACTGCAGTTGGCGCAACTGGCGGAGCAGGCGCGGGTGCCCAGCCTGCCGATCGTGGCGGGGCAGACCCCGGTGCAGATCGCCGAGAGGGCGATGGAGACCGGGCGGCGCGAGGGCTACGACATCGTCATTCTCGACACGGCCGGGCGGCTCGCGATCAACCAGGAGCTGATGGACGAGGTGCGGCAGGTGCGCGCCGCCAGCCAGCCGGCCGAGACACTGCTGGTGGTCGATGCGATGACCGGCCAGGACGCGGTGAATACCGCGAAGGCCTTCAATGACGCGGTCGGCGTCACCGGCATCGTGCTGACGCGGATGGACGGCGACGCGCGCGGCGGCGCTGCCCTTTCGATGCGCGCGATCACCGGGGCGCCGATCAAGCTGATCGGCGTCGGCGAGAAGCAGGACGCGCTGGACGACTTCTATCCCGAGCGCGTCGCCGGACGCATCCTGGGCCAGGGCGACATCCTGGGCCTGGTCGAGCGCGCGGCCGAGGTGGTGGACCAGGAGGAGGCGGAGAAGCTCGCATCCAAAATGATGCGCGGCAAGTTCGACCTGGAGGACTACGCCAAACAGCTCCGGCAGATCGGCAAGATGGGCAGCCTGTCCGGTATCCTCGGCATGTTGCCCGGGGTGGGCAAGATCAAGGCGCAGATCGAGGAGGCCGATCTCGACACCACCATTCTGAAGCGCCAGGCGGCGATCATCTCGTCCATGACCACGAAGGAGCGGCGGACGCCGGACATCATCAAGGCGAGCCGCAAGAAGCGGATCGCCGCCGGTTCTGGCACGTCGGTGCAGGAGGTCAACCGGCTGCTCAAGCAGTTCGACGACATGACGACGATGCTGAAGCGGATGAACAGGCTGGGGCAGAAGGGGCTGATGCGCCATGGGCTTGCGGCACTGATGCCCAAGGGGATGGTGCCCAACCAGCGACGGCCGTTCTGAGGATGCGCACGACAGCCGACGTTCCCGCCACGATGATAGCAGGAGATACTGATCGATGGGTTTGAAGATCCGCCTTGCGCGTGCCGGTGCGAAGAAGCGCCCGTACTTTCACATCGTGGTGGCCGACAGCCGCAGCCCGCGCGACGGGCGCTTCATCGAGAAGCTGGGCAGCTACAACCCGATGCTGCCGGCCGAGCACGAGGACCGCGTGCGGCTGCAGCCCGAGCGCATCCAGCACTGGGTCTCCCAGGGGGCCGTGGCGACCGACCGGGTGGCGAAGTTCCTCGGGCAGAAGGGTGTCGCGCCGATGCCGTCCTGGGGCGACCAGCCGATCAAGTCGGCGCCCAGGAAGAAGGCGCAGGAGCGCGCCAAGGCGGCGGCAGGATAGCGTGCCGGAAAGCCGGATCCTGATGGGGGTGATCGGTCGGCCCTATGGCGTGCGTGGCCTGGTGCGGGTGACGTCGTACGCCGACGACCTCACGGGCCACGGGCCGCTGAGCGATGCCAAGGGGCATCGTTTCGTGCTGCGTTGGCGTGGCGAAGGCATTGCCGAGGTCGCCGAACTGGTCGATGGCGCCGAGATGAAGGTGGCGGACCGGACCGCGGCAGAGCGGCTGATCAGGACCCCGCTCTATGTCGATCGGGCGCAACTGCCGGAGCCGGCGGAGGACGAGTTCTACCTGGCCGACCTGATCGGGCTGGCGGCGTTCGATGCGGCCGGCGCGAAGCTCGGGCGGATCGGCGCGGTGCACGATTACGGCGCCGGCGCCAGCCTGGAGATTGCCGGTGAGACCCCGGCCATCGTGCCATTCACGCGCGCCTGCGTGCCCGAGGTCGACATTGCCGCCGGGCGCGTCACCGTGGCGTTGCCGCAGGAGGTCGAGGCATGACCTGGCGCGCTTCGGTGCTCACGCTGTTCCCCGAGATGTTTCCCGGACCGCTGGCGCATTCGCTGGCTGGGCGGGCTTTGCAAACCGGCGTGTGGTCGCTGGGGGCGGTGAACATCCGCGGCTTCGCGCGCGACAGGCACCGCACGGTCGATGACACGCCGTTCGGCGGCGGCGCGGGAATGGTGCTGCGCGCGGACGTGGTGGATGCCGCGCTCGCCTCGGTGGTGGATGCGCGGCCGATCGTGTTCCTGACCCCGCGCGGCCGCGCGCTGACCCAGCGCGATGCCGAGCACTATGCGGCGGCACCCGGCGTGATCCTGCTGTGCGGGCGCTATGAGGGCGTGGATCAGCGGGTGATCGAGGCGCGCGCGATGGAGGAGGTCAGTATCGGCGACTACGTGCTGTCGGGCGGCGAGCTCGCGGCGCTGGTGCTGCTGGATGCGACGGTGCGCCTGCTGCCCGGCGTCATGGGCGCGGCCGACAGCGCGGCGGAGGAGTCGTTCGCGCGGCGCCTGCTGGAATACCCGCACTATACGCGGCCCGCCGAGTGGCAGGGGCGGCGCGTGCCCGAGGTTCTGCTGTCCGGCAACCACGCGGCGGTGGCTGCCTGGCGGCAGGCCGAGGCCGAACGCGTCACCCGCGAGCGCCGGCCCGATCTGTGGGCGGCGCACCTGGTTGCCGGCGCGACGGCGGCGCCGTAAGGACAATCCGACGGAAGGACCCCAGCGATGAACATCATCCAGCGTTACGAAGCCGAGCAGATCGCCCGCCTGACGGCGAGCCGCGGCGTGCCGGACTTCGCGCCGGGCGATACGGTGCGCGTCGCGGTGAAGGTAGTGGAGGGCGAGCGCACCCGCACCCAGGCGTTCGAGGGGGTGTGCATCGCCCGCTCCAACAAGGGGCTGAGCAGCAATTTCACCGTGCGCAAGATCAGCTATGGCGAGGGGGTTGAGCGGGTGTTCCCGCTGTATTCGCCGCTTGTGGCGGAGATCGCCGTGGTGCGGCGGGGCGATGTGCGCC
>DATBKQ010000260.1:0-6218 GCA_036555825.1 Acetobacteraceae bacterium
CGGCGCAGCCACAGCAATGTCGGAATGGCGGACAGCGGAAACATCCACAGCGTATAGGTCAGCGGCGTGTGCGAAAGCCGCACGCCGACCGCATCGTTCAACGTATAGGCAGATATCACTACGGCATTCGCCAGCGCGAACCGCGCCGCCCTTCTCTCGGCAACATCGCCCCGACGCCGCGCCAGCCCGACCACACCCCCGCAGATCGCCGCGATGCCGGCCCAGGCGAGCACCGGCAGCGCCTCGCCCAGCACCAGCCAGGACGTTATCAGCGTCAGCATCGGCGCAACGCCGCGCATCAGCGGATAGGCCAGCGCCACGCCGCCATGCGCATACGCCTCCGCCACCAGGATGAAGAACACCCCATTCAGCAGCGACGAGACCAGCACATACGGCCACGCCGCCGCCGGCAACGCCGGCAGGAACGGCAGCAGCAGAACGGCGAGCACAACCCCGCCACCCAGCATCAGTGCCGCTTCACGCCGCCGGTCGCTGCCCGCGCGCACCGCGACATTCCATCCCGCGTGCAGCATCGCCGCCAGCAGCACAACGGCGACGATCCCGGGCGGCAGCACCGTCATACCGGCCAGCCTCTCGGCTGACCGGTATCGAGTCTCTGCCTCGCGCGCAGCCGCCACACCAACCCTGCGCGCGACACCGCTCCGCATGAGTCAGGTCTCATGCTGCGCGGTGTCAATCGGGCTCGGAATCCTTGCGGAACGGCGACTGCTCGGCCAGGTGCGCCATCTCCGCGCGGACACCGGGCCGTTCGTCCTCCAGGAAGTTGGCGACCGCCCGGCGCAGCCCCGGGTGCGCGATCCAGTGCGCGGAATAGGTCGGCTTCGGCAGGTAGCCGCGCTGGATCTTGTGCCGCCCCTGCGCGCCCGCCTCCACGCGCTGCAGTCCATGCTCGATCGCCCAGTCGATCGCGCGGTAATAGCAAAGCTCGAAATGCAGGAACGGCCAGTCGCCGCGGCAGCCCCAGTTGCGTCCGTACAGCGCCTCGTCCCCGGCGAGGTTAAGCGCGCCCGCCACCGGCCTGACGTTGTGCTCCGCCATCATCAGTACCACGCGCTCGCCCAGCCGCTCGCCCAGCAACGAGAAGAACGAGCGCGACAGGTACGCCGACCCCCACTTCCGATCCACCGTCGAGCGATAAAAGCGATAGAACGCGTCCCAGTGCGCCTCGGTGATGTCGGCACCGTTCAGCGCATGAAACGTCAGTCCCGTGGCATTGGCGTCGCGCCGCTCGCGCCGCAGCACCTTGCGCTTGCGCGACGACAGCGCGCCCAGGAAATCGTCGAAGCTCGCGTAGCCGGCGTTCTCCCAATGGAACTGCATGCCGAGGCGGCGCAGCCATCGCGCCTGCCCGAGTTCCCGCCACTCCGGCTCGGTGCAGAAGGTCACATGCACCGAAGACAGATCGAGCGACCGGCACGCCTGCTCCAGCGCCGATGCCAGTGCCGCGACGGGCACGCCGGCATCCGGATGCCGCAGCAGGCGCGGACCCGGCACCGGACTGAACGGCGAGGACACCTGCAGCTTCGGATAGTAATCGCCACCGGCGCGTTCCAGCGCGTGCGCCCAGCCGTGGTCGAACACGTACTCCCCATAGCTGTGCGACTTGGCGTACATCGGTGCCACCGCAACCACCTGCCCCGCCTCGCCGCGCAGCACCACGTGCTGCGGCAGCCAGCCGGTGCGGGCGCTCGCCGACCCGCTGTCCTCCAGCGCGCTCAGGAAGGCGTGGCTGACAAAGGGATTGCCGTCCCCCCCGCAGGCGTCCCATTCCGCTGCGGGAATCTCGGCGATCTTCTGGTGCAGCGTCAGCGTAAGTGTGGCGGAACCGTCGGGCATGGCGCCAGCCTAGCTGATCTCGAACATGCCCTCCACTTCCACCGCGGCATCGGCCGGCAGCGCCGGCACGCCGATCGTGGTGCGGGCATGGCGGCCGGCCCCGCCGAACACCGCCACCGCCAGGTCCGACGCGCCGTTCATCACCTGCGCCTGCTGGGTGAACTCCGGCGGTGAGGCGATGAACCCGCCCAGCCGGACCACGCGCTTCACCCGGTCCAGATCGCCGCCGCACGCCGCCTTCAGGTGCACCAGCACGTTGATGAAGCAGAGCCGCGCCGCCTCCTTGCCGCGGTCGATCGACACCCCGCCACCGACCTTGCCGGTGATGGCGATCCTGCCATCCACCGCCGGCACCTGGCCGGAGACCACCACCAGATTGCCGGTCACCACGTAGGGCACGTAGTTGGCGATCGGCGGCATCGGGCTCGGCAGCGCGATGTCGAGCTCGGCAAGCTTCAGATCGATCCGACCAGGCATTCCCCGGCACTCCTTCGCTCGTCCCCGGCGTCAGCCCGACACCACCCGGAAGCCGCGCCGGCGGGCGCGCGGCGACTGCGCCGGCAACTCCAGCGGCAGCAGCGGCGCGTGATCCCGGCTGCCATTGCCCACCGTGTCCGCGTCCTCGGCCTCCGCTTCGGGTATGTCGCGCCGCCCCAGGTAGTTCGCCGCCAGGTGCCGGAACGTGTAGTCGAGCAGCGAGGTCGCATGCGCCACCGCCGGATCGCCTTCCACCGCGCCGGCCGGGCCGAACCGCGTGAATGTGAACGCCTCGACGAACGCCTCCAGCGGCACGCCGTGTTGCAGGCCCAGGCTCACCGCGATGGCGAAATTGTCCATCAGGCCGCGGAACGCGGCCCCTTCCTTGTGCAGCGCGACCACCACCTCGCCCAGCGTTCCGTCCTCGTACTCGCCGGTGCGCAGGTAAAGCCGGTGTCCCCCGACCGAGGCCTTCTGGGTATAGCCGGTTCGCCGCGCAGGCAGTTCGCGCCGCCGCACACTGTGCGGTGGCTGGTGGATCGGTTCGGGTCGCGCCGGCATGACGGGGACAAACGGCGCCACCGCATCGTGCACCGCGAGATGTGCCGCAGAGCTTGCGAGCGGCAGCGGATCGCCGCCGGCAAGCAGCTCCGCCAGTGCCGTCTCGGCACTCACGCCTTTGGCGGCCAGCCACGCCCGCGCGGTCCGGCTTAGACCGCCGGTCGCGGCAAGCGGGGAAAATGGCGGGGCGATGCCGCCGGTCTCGACGCCGAGCAGCGCATCGGCCGGGCCAGGTTCGGTAATTGCTGTCAGCGACGCATGGCGCACCCCGCCGGCCGCCGCGGCCGCCTGCCGCGCTGCGCGAGCTGCATCGGCCAGGCCAGGCAACGGCGTATCCGCAGGCGGCGCCGGCCAGTCGAGCAGCACCGGCGCGACCTTGCCGAACAGCGTGGCCAGCGCGCCGGAAGCGACTGTCGCCCGACCGCGCAGCACCGCGGCAATGCCACGGGCGACCGCAAGCGATGCGTCCGAGCCATAGTCGATGCCAAGGGCGGCCAGCAGCCCGGCCAGGTCCGCCACGGATACCTCGATCCGCTGCGCCGCCGGCGCGGCCAGGGTCAGCGCCGTCACCGCGGTCTCCACCGCCTCGGCGAACGCCGCGACATCGAACCCGCTGCCCGCCTCGTGGAACGCAGCGAGGTTGAGTACGAACCCTGGTACCGCCTCGTCCCGCGCCTGCCAAATCGGCCCCGTCGGCGCGCCCTGCCGCAGCAGGAGCATCCGGTGCAGGCGTTCCGCCAGCGGCAGTTCCAGGCCGGCCCGCAACGCCCTCTCGGCAATCGGCTTGATCCACGCCTCGGCCGCGGTGGCCAGCGCCACCGGGCCGTCGCCAGGCACCAGCGCCGCCAGCGCCGCGGCGGCCTCGTCGCTCCACGCCGCCGGTAATGTCACGAGCCGCACCGCGGCGTCGGGATCCGCGCCAGCCATCACGCGGCGCGTGCGCACGCCCTGCCAGGGCCGAGGAGCCTTCATGGCCCTCATGCTAGACCGCGGCGCCCGACTCGGGAAGCGCATCTTGCGCCAGATTCGGAAGATGACCACAAAATCCTGTGGATGATCCGTCGAGTGGACCAGACTCACGCAGCTTCGTATATCCCACCCATGAACCTTGGCACCTGGCTGTTCACCCGGCTGAAGGGCAGGCGCGTCGGCGTCGATGCGCAGGGCAATGTCTATTACCAGGAGCGGCGGGCCCGCCCGGGCTATCGTGCGCGGCGCTGGGTCGCCTATGCCGGGCCACCCGAGGCGTCGCTCGTGCCTCCGGAGTGGCACGCCTGGCTGCACTACACCACGGACGCGCCGATTGTGGAGCAGGCACGCCGGCCGTGGGAGAAGCCCCACCTCCCGAACGTCACTGGCACCGCGGCCAGCTATCGCCCGCCGGGGCATGATTACCGTGGCGGCGTGCGCGCGCGTGCCACCGGCGATTACGAAGCCTGGACCCCGGGAAACTGACAGCGAATGCATCGTCGCAACGTCGCCGAGGTGGTGATCGGGGCGGTCGTATTGCTGATCGCCGCGGGATTTCTCGCCTACGCCATCGCCAATTCCGGGCGCACCACAGGATCCGGCTACACGCTCTATGCCAGGTTCGATCACATCGATGGCCTGGGGGTTGGCAACGACGTGCGCCTGGCCGGAGTGAAGGTGGGCAGCGTCAACCAGGAGCGGATCGATCCGCAGACCTTCCAGGCGGTCGTGGCCTTCTCGGTTCGCGACGATATCAGGCTGCCGAAGGACAGCGCCGCCATCATCACCAGCGAAAGCCTGCTTGGCGGCAAGTACCTGTCGCTGCAACCGGGCGGTGACGAGGCGCTATTGCAACCGGGACAGATGGTCACCATTACCCAGGGGTCGATCAGCCTCGAGGAACTGTTGGGCAAGTTCATCTTCAGCATGACCAACACGCCCAAGCCTGGGGAACAGCAGCCGGCGAGCCAGAAGCCATGATCCCGCCGCCGCCCACCACCTGGCCGCAATCCGACGGCTCGCCGGTCTCCTGCCGCGAGAAGCTGCGGATGCTGGCGGAAAACCACGCCGAACTCGCGCAGGCGCTGCAGGACGCGTTCGAGGATGCCGTGTTGATGGGCGTGGACGAGCAGGCGATGCGCCGCATCCTCGGCGGCATGGTGGAGGGACTGGAATCGCCGAAGCGCGCTGCCCGATGAGGCACGCATCCCTCATGGCCGCATGGTTTGCCTTGTGCGGCGTCGCCCAGGCACAGACGATGCCACCAATCACCGCCACGCCGTTGCTGCCGCCGACGGCGCAGCCGCAAACGGCCCCGCCTGACCAGAGCCATCCATCGCCTCCGGCGCCGACCGCCAACGGTCCTCAGCCAATCCCGCTGACCTGGGTACCGCAGGAGGTCGCGCAGTTGCAGGTGCTCGACAAGGTGAATGCCCAGAACGCCGTGCTTACGGTGAAGGTCGGGCAACAGACGCAGTTCGCCTCGCTGAACATCCTGGTGCAGGCCTGCGACACCCATCCACCCGATCAGGCGCAGGACTCGGCGGCGTTTCTGACCATTACGGACAGCCGCAGCGACACTCCGGGCTTCCGCGGCTGGATGCTGGCGAACGAACCATCGGCATCGATGCTGCAAAGCCCGATCTACGACGTCCGCGTCGTTGCCTGCCGGTCCTGATCGGATGATCCCGCGCCTGCCACCGTTCAGGAGGGTGGCATTGCTGCTCGACCTCGATGGCACCCTGCTGGACATCGCGCCGCGACCGGAGGCCGTGGTGGTGCCCCCTGACCTCACCGGCGCACTGCTGCGCGTTCGACAGTTACTGGACGATGCGCTTGCCGTGATCACCGGTCGCCCGGTGGAAACCGTGGACTCGCTGCTTGGCGACGCTGCCTATGCCGTCGCCGGGGAACACGGCGGCGCGATCCGGCACAGACCGGGTGACGCGGTGCTACGCCCGCCGCTGCCCTCGCCGCCACCCGAATGGATCGCGGCAGCCGAGAAGCTGGCGGCGGCGCATCCAGGTGTGCTGTTCGAGACTAAGGCGCGTGGGTTCGCGTTGCACTACCGCGCGGCCCCTGGGCTCGCGCAGGTGCTCCGCGAGGCGCTTGCGCGCATGCTGGCGGGCTCCAGCGCGTTCGAGCTGCTGCCGGCGCACATGCTGTGGGAGGTGCGGCCGCGCGGCGTCGACAAGGGCAAGGCGGTCACTCGGCTTATGGAGTCGCCGCCGTTCCGCGACCGCCTGCCGGTGTTCATCGGCGATGACGTGACGGACGAGGACGGCATCGCCGCCGCCGCCCGCATGGGAGGCGCCGGCCTGCGCGTGCAGGATACATTCGGTGATGCCGCTGGT
>DATBKQ010000261.1:0-7832 GCA_036555825.1 Acetobacteraceae bacterium
CCAATCCGGCCGCCATGTTGAGCGACATCTGGTGCCCACCGTGTGGGATCACCCGGCGCGCGCTCCAGCCGTTCGCCTCCAGCATCTCCAGCGTGCGCAGGTACTCGACCAGGCCATAGGACAGCGCGCAGTCGAACTGCAGCCAGTCACGGTCCGGGCGCATGCCGCCATAGCGGATCAGATTGCGGGCGTCCTGGTGGCTGAACAGGTTCTCGCCGGTGGCCATCGGCGCCGGATAGAATTCCGCCAGCGACGCCTGCACCCGGTAGTCCAGCGGATCGCCCGGTTCCTCGTACCAGAACAGCGGGTATTCGCGCAGCATCCTGGCATATTCGATGGCGGTGGCGAGGTCGAAGCGGCCGTTGGCATCGACAGCGAGCCGTGCCTCGCCGCCGATCTTCTTCAGCACCGCCTCGATACGCCGGCGATCCTCGGCGATCGTCTCGCCGCCGATCTTCATCTTCACCACGGTGTAGCCGCGATCGAGATAGCTGCGCATTTCCGCGCACAGCGCCGCGTCGTCCTTGCCGGGATAGTAGTAGCCGCCGGCGGCATAGACGAACACGCGCGGATCGGCGTCGATGCCGTGTCGCTCGGCCAGCAGGCGGAACAGCGGCTTGCCGGCGATCTTCGCCACCGCGTCCCACACCGCCATGTCGATCGTGCCGACCGCCACCGACCGGTCGCCATGGCCACCAGGCTTTTCGTTGGTCATCATGCACGCCCAGACGCGATCGGGGTCGAGGTTCTCGCCCGTAGCGTCCGAGAGCGAGCGCGGATCGGCCTCCAGCAGGCGCGGCGCGAAGCGTTCGCGGATCAGCCCGCCCTGGCCGTAGCGGCCGTTGGAATTGAAGCCGTAGCCGACGACGCGCCGGCCGTCGCGTTCGACGTTGGCGACCACCGCGACCAGGCTCGTGGTCATCTTCGAGAAGTCGATATAGGCATTGCGGATCGGCGAACTGATCGTCTTGGTGATCTCACGGATGTCGGTGATGCGGGCTGGCATGCTGACCTCTCAGAGTCTGTCTCTGAATGAAACGGGAAAGACCTTATTTCGCCTTCGACCCACATTTGCGCCGGGTCGGATCCCGAGCAGTCGATCGCCCTTGTGGCCGAAACGCGATAGACATGGCCTGGAATTCTGCCACCCCTTCGTCCTCTCCGTTCGTGAACGTCGCGACAGTTATCGGAGCTGCAAGATCGGGATAGTGATAGACGGCGTTGACGCAACCGGGTCCTGCGCCGGAATGGCCGATGGCACGACCTGCCTCGCCCATCTGTCCTGACATAAGGCCGAGTCCGTATCCGCAGACGGTCCAAGGCCGTCCCGCTATAGGACCGCCAAGCTCGTGGCATGCCAGCATTATGCGCAGAGTAGCCGGTTCCAGGATTCGACCCCCTATCAGGCTATGAAGCACTTTAGCAGCGTCGATCGGTGTTCCGACGAGGCAGCCGTGGTAAACCCATCGAGGGTCATAAGCCTTGAGGCAAGGCCAGAAGACCTCGGCAAAGTCCGAGGATGTCTCAGCGAGACGAACCGACGGCACATCCAACGGCGCGAGCACCAACTTCTCAAGAGCCGCCCTCAAGGGGACGCCTGTAACTTCTTCAATAGCGTCTCGAACGAACAGGTAACCGACATTGCTGTAAGCCCACCCCTTTCCGGGCGGAAAATCGAGCCGATCGGCAACGACAGCCTGGAGCAAACGCTCGCGGGACCACGGAGCATCTCCCCGAGCGACAGCTTCGTGGTAGGTCTTAAGAGCTCCATAGTTCGGAACGCCGGCCCGATGCTGTAGAAGCTGCCGCAATGTGTAGGGCCGGCTTGGTCGAAGCGCGTCAAGCTCGAGTTGTCCGCCTTCAACCAGGCGGAGGGCGCAGATTGCGATAACCGTCTTCGTGAAGCTCCACCAAGGGAACACGGAAGAAGCTGCACCCGAGGAACTCAATGCTCCATCGCTCAGGAGCCAAGCCGAGTGAAACGAGCACGTCTGCATGCTGGGATGACACTCCCGTGGACCCTCTTGGCCGGTCAATGTATGGAGTGGGCCAAAGGCTGGCTCAAGCCCGCTATGGGTGAACACGGGCTACGGTGCTGTTCGCACCGCTCATACGCGCTTTATCCATCGAAATTGGTCACTCAGTTTCCCATCAGACAATCCTGTCAGAGCTGGTCGTTCAGATGGCAGGCGCTGCGATGTCCAGGCGCGATGTCGCGGAGGACCGGCACTTCCAGCGTGCAGCGCGGCATGGCGTGCGGGCAGCGTGGATGGAAGTGGCAGCCGGAGGGCGGCGCGAGCGGGCTCGGAATTTCGCCCTTGATCGCGGTGAAGCGCCGCTTGCGGCTCTCGATGCGCGGCACCTCCGCCAGCAGCGCCTGCGTGTAGGGGTGGTTCGGCCGATTGAATACTTCCTCGGTTCGCGCGCTCTCGACGATACGGCCGAGATACATGATCAGCACGCGGTCCGACAGATGCTCGACTACGCCGAGATCGTGGCTGATGAACAGATAGGTCAGGTCGAGCTCGCGCCTGAGATCCATGAACAGGTTGAGGATCTGCGCCTGGATCGACACATCGAGCGCGGCGACCGCTTCGTCGCACACCAGGAACTCCGGCTGCACGGCGAGCGCGCGGGCGATGCCGATGCGCTGGCGCTGCCCGCCCGAGAACTGGTGCGGATAGCGCCGGCGATAGGCGGGATCGAGGCCGGCACGGCGGAGTTGCGCGTCAAGGTAGGCGTCGAAATCGGCACGCTTCACCAGGCCGTGCACCAGCGGTGCCTCGCCGACGATGTCCGCCACGCGCAGCCGCGGGTTGAGCGAGGCGTAGGGATCCTGGAAGATCATCTGCACCTTCAGCCTGGCATCCCGCAACCGATCCGGCGGCAGTGTCGCGACGTCCTGTCCCTTGAACAGCACCGTACCGTCGGACGGCGGCATGATGCCGGCGACCATGCGGCCGATCGTCGACTTGCCGCAGCCCGACTCGCCGACCAGCCCCACCACCTCGCCGCGCGACACGCTGAAGTCGACACCGTCGACCGCCTGCACGATCTCGTTCTTCTGCCTCGCGCCCAGCTGGCGCGAAATCGCGCGCCCGAGGCGCCCCGCCGCGTCGTGGCTCGGGCCGAAGCGCTTCGACACGCCGCGCAGTTCGATGATCGGTTCGGTCATTGCGGCGGCACCCTCACCCGCTCGCTTCGCTCGCGACCTCTCCCGCACGCGGGCGAGGCGAAGCGTGGAGCGGATGGAAGCAACGCGTCGTCCGGCCCGGGAACGGCTGCGACGGCGCGGGTTCCTGTTCGCACACCGCATCGGCGCGCGCGCATCTTGTGCGGAAGGCGCAGCCCGAGGGCAGGTTCAGTAGGCTTGGTGTCATGCCGGGGATCTGGCGCAGCCTGTCGCCCCTTCGGTTGCGGCTGGGGACGCTGCCGATCAGCCCCTGTGTATACGGATGCAGCGGCGCATCGAGCACAGCGGCGGCCGGCCCGGTCTCGATGATCCGGCCGGCATACATCACGGCGATCGCGTCGGCCAGGCCGGCGATCACCGACAGGTCGTGGGTGATCCAGATCAGCGCGGTGCCATAGGTCGCCGCCAGCTTCTGCACCTCGGAGAGGATCTGCGCCTGGATGGTGACATCCAGCGCGGTGGTCGGTTCGTCGGCGATCAGCAGGTCGGGGTGGTGCAGCAGCGCGATGGCGATCGCCACGCGCTGACGCATGCCGCCGGAGAACTGGTGCGGATAGGCGGCGAGGCGTTCATCCGGGCTGGGGATCCCGACCAGGCCCAGCGCATCGCGCGCGCGTGTCCGGGCCTCGGCGCGCGACACTTTGGCGTGCGCCTGCACCGCCTCGATCATCTGCGTGTCGATGCGCAGGACCGGGTTGAGCGTCATCATCGGGTCCTGGAAGATCATGGCGATGCGGTTGCCGCGGAGCGCGCGCATCTCGCGTTCCGAGAACCTGGTGATATCGCGGCCCTGGTACAGGATCGCGCCATCGACGATGCGTCCGGGCGGATCGACCAGGCCGATGATGGAGAACCCGGTCACCGATTTGCCGGAGCCCGATTCGCCCACCAGCCCCAGCACCTGGCCGCCGGCGAGCGAGAACGACACGTCGTCCACCGCCTTCAGCACGCCGGCACGGGTGAAGAAGTGGGTGCGCAGGTTGCGGACGTCGAGAGTGGCGGTCACCGCTTCAGTCGCGGATTCAGCACATCGCGCAACTGGTCGCCCACCAGGTTGATCGAGACGATGGTGACCAGCAGCGCGATGCCGGGATAGAAGCTGATCCAGTATTTGCCGGACAGCATATACTGGTAGCCGTTGGCGATCAGCAGGCCGAGTGACGGTTCGGTGATCGGCACACCGAGGCCCAGGAACGACAGCGTTGCTTCGAGCGCGATGGCGCGCGCCACCTGCTGGGTGGCGATGACGATCAGCGGCGGCAGGCAGTTGGGCAGCAGGTGCCGGAAGATGATGCGGCGCCGCGGCAAGGCAAGACACTCGGCTGCCTCGATGTATTCGCGCCGGCGTTCCACCAGCGCCGAGGCCCGGACTGTGCGCGTGTAGTACGCCCACTCGACGATCACCAGTGCGAGCACGACGTTCATCACACCCTTGCCAAGTACGGCGAGGATCATCAGCGCGACGAGGATCGAGGGAAAGGAAAGCTGCAGGTCCACCAGGCGCATGATCGCGGCATCGGTGCGTCCGCCGGCATAGGCGGCGAGCAGACCGAGCGACGTGCCGGCGATGCAGGCGATCACCGCCGAACCGACGCCGACGCCGAGCGAGATGCGCAGCCCGTACAGGATGCCCGACAGCATGTCGCGGCCCTGATCGTCGGTGCCAAGCAGGTAGGTGTAGCCGACGCTGGATGCCGAGCCCGGTGGCAGGCGTCCATCCATGATGTCGAGCTGAGCCAGGTCGTACGGGTTCTGCGGTGCAATCAGCGAGGCGAAGATCGCCGCGATGGCGATCAGCAGGAAGACGACGAGACCAGCGACAGCGATGCGGGAGGCGGCGAATTCGGAAACGAAGCGGCGGAACGGGGTTTCCTCGCGCCCGCTCCCCCCGACCCCCTGCCGCAAGGGGAGGGGGGGTTCTGGTATTGCATTCGCTGAGCTCACCCCTTCGCCTCCAATCGAACGCGCGGATCGAGCACGGTGTAGAGCAGGTCCACGATCAGGTTGATGGCGACGAACAGCAGCACGATCATCATCAGGTAGGCGACGATCACCGGCCGATCCAGCACGTTGATCGAGTCGATGATCAGCTTGCCCATGCCCGGCCAGGCGAACACACTCTCGGTCACCACGGCGAAGGCGATGGTGGAGCCGAGTTCGAGACCGACCACCGTCACCACCGGGATCATGATATTCTTCAACACGTGAACGAAGATCACCCGTGCCGGGGTCAGCCCTTTGGCGCGGGCGAACTTCACGAAGTCCATCGGCAGCGTCTCGCGCACGCCGGCGCGCACCAGGCGAAGCACCAGCGAGATGTTGAACAGCGACAGATTGAGTGCCGGCAGCAGCAGATGCCGCAATCCGTCCAGTGTCAGGAACGACCACTGAATCCCGAACAGTTCGGCGGTGGCGCCGCGGCCGGTACTCGGCAGCCAGCCGAGCTGCACCGCGAACACCATGATCAGCATCAGGCCGACCCAGAACGTGGGCAGCGAGAAGCCAAGAATGCTGCCGGCCATGATCGTGCGAGCCACCACGCCGTCGGGATACAACCCCGCGTACAGGCCGAGCGGAATGCCGATCAGCATGGACAGCAGCACGGCGGTCACCGCGAGCTCCAATGTCGCCGGCATGCGCTGCGCGATCAGCCGCAGCGCCGGTTCGTTGAACACGAAGCTGCGGCCAAGATCGCCGCGCAGTGCGTCCGCCACGAACAGCACATACTGTTTCCATAACGGCTGATCGAGCCCGAGCGAGGCGATGATGCGCGCGCGTTCCGCCTGGTCGGCCTCGGGCGAGATCAGGATGTCGACCGGATTGCCGATCACGTGCACGCCGATGAAGACGATCACCGACATCGCAACCACAACGAACAGCGCCTGGATCAGCCGCCGGATCAGCCAGCTTGTCATTTTGTCTCCCGAGCCCGGGACGGCCTATATCACGCCGGCAGTGAACGGGCCATCGGTTGGCCGCCTGCGGCGGGACGTATAAACTCCCGCCTTATGGATGCACCCGCTACCGCCGAGATGCTTGCCAGGCTTGTGTCGTTCGACACCACGAGCCGCAATTCCAATCTCGCGCTGATCGGCTTCGTGCGGGAGTTCCTCGATGCACAGGGAATTCCGTACCGCATCAGCACCGACGCCGCGCGAGAGAAGGCCAACATCCACGCCATCGTCGGGCCGCAGGAAGCGGGCGGCATCGCGCTGTCGGGTCACGTCGATACGGTGCCGGTCGACGGGCAGGCATGGACCGCCGATCCGTTCACGCTGCGCCCTGCCGACGGCAGATTGTATGCGCGCGGCGCGGCGGACATGAAGGGCTTCGTTGCCGCCTGTCTCGCCGCGGTTCCCGCGATCAAGGCGCGCGCGCTGGCGCGGCCGCTGCACCTGTTCATCAGCTACGACGAGGAAGTCGGCTGCCACGGCGCGCAGCGGCTGCTGCAGGATTTGACGGAGTCGGGGCTGAAGCCAGCGCTGTGCGTGGTCGGCGAGCCGTCAGGGATGCAGCCGATCCTGGCACACAAGGGCAAGCTGAACCTCGCGGTGCGGGTGCGCGGCCTGACCGGGCATTCGAGCGAGCCGGGCAGGGGCGTGAACGCGGTGCAGGCCGCCGGCGAGGCGGTCGCCTACGTCGCGGCCGAGGCGCGCCGCCTGGCCAGGGAAGGGCCGTTCGAGGCCGGCTTCGACCCGCCGCATACCACGATCCACGTCGGTACCATCCAGGGCGGCACCATCCTGAACATCATCCCCGAGCGCTGTGCGTTCACCATGGAGTGGCGCAACATTCCGGCCGACGACCCGATGCGTCATATGGAACGGATGCGGCAGTATGTGGCCGGTAATATCGAGCCGGCGATGCATGCGGTCAGCGCCGGCACCGGCTTCGATTTCGAGGTGACCACCGAGATGCCGGGACTGTCGCTGGGCGCGGACCACGAATTGACAGCGATCGTCAAGCAGCTCACGGGTTCGAACAGCACGGGGAAGGTCAGCTACGGCACCGAGGGTGGTTTCTATCAAAATGCCGGCATCGCCACCATCGTCTGCGGCCCGGGCCATATCGCGCAGGCGCACCAGCCGGATGAGTGGATCGGGCAGGATCAGCTCGACGCGTGCGACGCCTTTATCCGCCGCCTGGTCGATCGCGTGCTGGTCTGACACACGCATCGCATGCCGCCGATCGCACAGCCACCGCTACCGTCGTTCGAGGTGCGGCTCGCCGCGCCCGACATCAGCCGCTGGCTGGGCGGCAATACCGGCATTCGCGGCTTCACCACGCGCGCGGCGAGCGTGGGCGGCCCGCATGTCGCGCTGCTTGCGCTGGCGCACGGCAACGAGATCGCCGGCGCGATCGTACTGCAGCGGCTGCTGGAAGCCGGACTCGCGCCCAAGCGGGGAAAGCTGACCTTCGGTTTCGTCAACATCGCCGCGTACCAGCGGTTCGACCCGCGCCAGCCGACCGCGTCGCGGTTCATCGACGAGGACCTGAACCGGCTGTGGGACGCGGCGGTGCTGGACAGCGCGCGGCGTTCGGCCGAGCTCGACCGGGCGCGCGAGATCCGGCCGCTGCTCGACCAGGTGGACGTGATGTTCGACCTGCACTCGATGCTGTGGCCGTCGGAGCCGCTGAT
>DATBKQ010000262.1:0-3139 GCA_036555825.1 Acetobacteraceae bacterium
CGCTGTCCACGCCGACGCTGCCCAGCACGATGGCGCGGCAGCGTTCCGGCAGGCCGTCGATGATCTTCTTGGTGATGCGGATGCCCTTCGCGTACATCGCATCGGCGTCCTGGCAGAACCTGATGAATCCGTCTTCATCGACCGGCCCTTCGACGATTTGCGCATCCATGCCGGCGAGCGGCTCCATCTCCAGGTCGTAGCCACCTCCGGCCACGGTGAAGCTGGCACCCGCGGGCGTTGCGATCTTGTATTTCGCCACCTCTCGACCTCCTTTCGCTGCCTACGATCCGATCCTGGTGTCATTGCGAGCCGCAGGCGAAGCAATCCCGGTCACGTTATGGGCGCGACCAATCGACCGAGATTGCCGCGTCGCTTCGCTCCTCGCAATGACAACCGCTAATGCTTCGGCGGGCGCGCGCGCACCGCCTTCTCGTTCACGTCGATGCCCCAGCCGGGACCCTTCGGCAAGACGAACTCGCCGTTCTCGATGGCGGGCACTGTCAGGTAGAATTCGTCGCGCCACGGCGCACTGTCGATGTCGATCTCCATCACCCGGAAGTTCGGGACAATCGCGCTGAACGTCGCACTGATCGCGCTGCACAGATGGCCGTAGAAATTATGCGGTGCGACATTCACTTCGTAGACATCCGCCATCGAGGCGATCTTCAGCGACTCGTTCAGCCCATTCCAGATCACGTCGACGATCGCCACGTCGGTGGCATAGTGGTCGAAGAACGGCTTGAACTCGCGCCTCCCATGCAGCGTCTCGCAGGACGCGATCGGGCAGTGCGCGCCGCGCTTGATCTCGGCCAGTGCCGGCGCGTCGTGCGTGTCGATCTCCAGCCAGGTCAGGTTGAATGGCGCCACCGCCTCGGCGATCCGCTTGAAGCCCTCGGTCTTGAAGTTGAAGTTGATGTCGAGATGGATGCCCATCTCCGGCCCGACCGCGTTGCGGATCGCTGCGAGCTGGTCATGCACGCCGCGCAGCAGCCGGTTGTCCCAGTTCAGTTCCGGCCATCCTGGCGTGCGGCCGAAGCCCGGCGTGTAGGACGTGGTGGTGCCGCCCGCGATCGGGATGATGTTGGTCTTCAGCGCCCGGAATCCCGCCCGCTGCACCTCCTCGGCGTGACGCGCCAGGTCGTCGTAGCTGGTGAGCGGCGGCACGCCCATCAGCGCCGCGCTGCGCACGCGATAGGTGCCGAAATGCGACCAGTAGACCGGGATGCGCTCGCGGATCGGGCCGCCGAACAGGGCATAGACCGGCACGCCATAGGCCTTGCCCGTCACATCCAGCAGCGCGTTCTCGATGGCGGCGATCGCCTGCTGGTTGACGCCGCCGCGCGACTGGCGGGTAAGGACGTGCAGGTGCTGGGTGATCTGCTCGTAGCGCCGCGGATCCTTGCCGATCAGCACCGGCGAAAGGCCGCGGATCACGTCCGACAGGCCGACCGAGCCGAAGCTTTCGTTGAACTCCGACCAGCCAACGATGCCGTCGCTTGTGGTGACCTTGAGAAAGGAGAACATGCGCCAGCCGGCATCGGCCTGGAATGTCTCGACGCGTTCGATCTTCATGCCCATATCCCGCGAGATTGCTTCGCTACGCTCGCAATGACACGTGTGCCGCTATTCCTTCACCGCCCCGGTCATCGAAGAGACGTAGTATTCGACGAAGAACGAATAGATCAGCGCCACCGGAACCGATCCGAGCAGCGAACCCGCCATCAGTGCTCCCCACTGATAGACGTCGCCGGTGACCAGCTCGGTCAGTATCGCCACCGGTACCGTCTTCTTGTCGGTGGACTGGATGAATGCCAGCGCATAGATGAACTCGTTCCACGACAGCGTGAAGGCGAAGATGCCGGCCGAGATCAGCCCCGGCACCGCCAGCGGCAGGGTGATCCGCCGCAGGATCTGCAACCGCGACGCGCCGTCGATCAGCGCGCATTCCTCCAGTTCATAGGGAATCGACTTGAAGTAGCCGATCAGCAGCCAGGTGCAGAACGGCACCAGGAAGGTGGGGTAGGTCAGGATCAGCGCCACCGGATTGTCGAACAGCCCGAACTGGTAGATCAGCGTTGCCAACGGGATGAACAGGATCGATGGCGGCACCAGGTAGGCCAGATAGATCAGCAGCCCGACATGCTGGGCGCCGCGGAAGCGCAGCCGCTCGATCGCGTAGGCCGCCAGCACGCTGGCGCCGACCGAGAGAAACGTCGAGGCGATCGCGATCCCCATGGTGATCATCAGCCAGCGGGGATAGTTGGTCTGGAACAGCAGCACCTCGATATTGTGCAGTGTCGGCGAGTGCACCCAGAACGGATTGAACCGGTGGTAATCGTACATCTCGTCGTCGGGTTTGATCGAGGTGATCGCCATCCAGTAGAACGGGAACAGCAGCACGATCACGAACAGCGCCAGCGGGATGTAGACGGTGATGGTCGCGCGCAGCCGCGAATCCCACGACAGGCGTTCCGGCCGGTCGATCAGCCGCGGACCGGCGGCCTCCAGTTCCGCCGCGACCTCCGACAGCTCCTGGTCGGTGCGCGCGATCGCGTCAGTCATTCGCTTCGCCCTGCTGCCATTTGCGCCGCCCGACACCGAAGAAGCACAGCAGCGTGGCGGCGATCAGGAACGGGATCATCGACACTGCGATCGCCGCCCCCTCGCCCAACTGCGCGCCCGGGATGGCCCGCTGGAACGCCAGCGTCGCCATCAGGTGGGTGGTGTTGAACGGTCCGCCGCGGGTGATCGCATAGACCAACTGGAAGTCGGAGAAGGTGAACAGCACGGACAAGGTGAGCGCCACCGCCAGAATCGGCATCAGGAGCGGCACGGTGATCCGGCGGAACTTCTGCCAGCCGGACGCGCCGTCCAGCAGCGCCGCCTCGTAGAGCGACGGCGAGATCGTCTGCAGCCCGGCCAACAGCGTGATCGCCACGAACGGGATGCCGCGCCAGATGTTGGCGACGATCAGCGACCAGCGCGCCGGCCACGGCGTGCCCAGGAAGTTGATGTAGGTGTCGCGCAGATGCAGCACGTCCACCACGACGTAGGAGACGATGGAGAACTGCGGCGAATAGATCCACCACCAGGCGATCGATGACAGCACGGTGGGCACGATCCACGGCAGCAGCACGAT
>DATBKQ010000263.1:0-3546 GCA_036555825.1 Acetobacteraceae bacterium
CCCGAGTTCGACCACGAACTTGCCCAGGTGGCGCGCGACACCGGGGCGGCGCTGTTCTCTCGCCGTGCGCTGATGCGGGAGTGGAGCCACGAGGGCGCGTCGCTGGTGCAGTTCATCGCCGCCGACGGCCTGCACCACAACGACCGTGGCTATTATTGCGTTGCACAATCATTGGCGGCGGCAATCGTCGCCAGTCTTGCGCCAAAGCAGCCCCTGACCGCGAGCCGGTAGGCCTGCCACGGCAATGCCTCAGTTGGGATAGACGATCGTGCGCAGCATGATGCGGCGTTGCTCGGGGGCGTAATCGCCGGCGCCGCGGTGCATGGTGGAGCGCTCATCCCACATCAGCACGTCACCGACACGCCACTGGTGATAATAGACGAAGCGATCCTGGGTGGCGTGTTCGGCCAGTTCCTCGATCAACGGCCATGCCTCCGGCTGGCTCATGCCGTCGAAGCCGTAGGTGTGCATCGGGTTGACGAACAGGAGTGGCCGGCCGGTCACCGGATGAGGCGTCACCGCGGGCCAGCGGACGTCGCGGTACTGCTTGGCGGTGACGCCCTTGTCGTCGCCGTACAGCTTCTCGCCGGCGGGTCCGATGCTGCGGCCATGCAGCGCGGTGAGGCCTTGTAGAAGCTGCTTGCGCCGCTCCGGCAACGCGTCATAGGCGGCGCGCATGTCGGCAAACATGGTGCCGCCCTTCTGCGACGGCACCTCCTTGGCATGCAGAATGGCCAGCAGCGGCAACTCGTCCTCATAGGTGGAGTCGGTGTGCCAGTCGGTCGCGCGTTTCACCCCGTACCAATCGACCTTGCCGTCGGCCTCGACGTTGGTAAGCCAGGACACCTCGGGACATTCGGCGTGGCGATACTTGATCAGCGCGTGCATGCGCGGGGTGCCGAACTGACGGCCGAAGGCGGCCAACTCGGCAGCGCCGAGGTCCTGGTCGCGGAACACGAGCACCGGGTGTTCGGCGAAGGCGCGCCTGACCCAGTCGGCGGTGGCGTCATCGAGCGGTTGCGAGAGGTCGATCCCCACTGCCTCGGTTCCCAGTGCCTCGCCGAGTGGGCGGAGTTGCGGTGCCTGTGCCATGGCCGATCCTCCGGTATGATGGCCGATAGTCTATTCGCTGTCCTGGCTGCCGTGGAGTCGTCCCGCATGCCGCTCGATCTGTTCGCCGCCGATGCGAAGCTGACGCCCTACTGGTGGGACCGCACGCCGCGGCCGGCGCTGCCGCCGGTCGATCCGCCGCGCGCGGTCGATGTGGTGGTGATCGGCTCCGGCTATACCGGGCTGAGCGCCGCGCTGGTGACCGCGCGCGCCGGGCGCGCGACGCTGGTGCTCGACAGCGAGGACGCGGGCTGGGGCTGCAGTACGCGCAATGGCGGGCAGATCTCCACCAGCGTCAAGCCGGGATATGACGAACTCGCACGCCGGCACGGCGCGGATACCGCGCTCCGCATCGTCAGGGACGGGCGGAACTCGCTGGCTTGGATCGGTGACTTCGTCGCGCGCGAACAGATCGACTGCGCCTTCCAGGTGGTCGGGCGCTTCCATGCCGCGCATGGTCCACGGCACTATGAAGTGCTGGCCGAGCGGCTGCGCAACCAGCCCAAGGGCCTGGAGATCGCGGCGCACATGGTGCCGCGCGAAGAGCAGCACGGCGAACTGGGCACCGACGCGTATTGCGGTGGGGTCGTCTACGAGAAGCACGCCTCGGTCGATCCGGCGCGGTTGCACCAGGGGATGCTGGAACGCGCGCTGAGCGCGGGCGCCGATGTGGTGGCGAACTGCCCGGCCAAGCGGATCAGGCCGAACGGCAAGGGCCTTCACGTCGAGACGGCGCGCGGTACGGTGGCCACACGCGACGTGGTCGTGGCGACGAACGGCTATACCGGCGAGCTGACGCCGTGGCTGCGGCGGCGCGTCATCCCGATCGGCAGCTACATCATCGCTACCGAGCCATTGCCGGCGCCGACCATGGCGCGGCTGATGCCGAAGAACCGGGTGATCAGCGATACGCGCAAGGTGGTGTACTACTATCGTGCCTCGCCGGACCGGACGCGCATGCTGTTCGGCGGCCGGGTTTCCGCGACCGAGCTGGATCCGCGGGTCACCGGGCCACGGCTGCATGCCGAGTTGGTGCGCATCTTTCCCGAGCTGGCGGGTACGCGGATCAGCCACTCGTGGGCCGGGTTCGTTGCGTATACGTTCGATGAGCTCATGCATGTCGGGGAACATGAGGGCGTGCACTACGCCATGGGCTATTGTGGCTCGGGCGTCGGGATGGCCGGCTACTTGGGAATGCGCGTCGGCCAGCGGGTGCTGGGATTGGCCGAAGGGGAGACCGGGCTGGACGCGACCAGCTTTCAGACGCGACCGTTCTACGGCGGCAATCCGTGGTTCCTGGCACCGACCGTCACCTATTACCGGTGGCGCGACAAAGTGGGCGCCTAGCGCGTGATGATCAGAGGCGTCCGTCGGAGGTCCCAATCACGCATTCAATTAGTAGGTTCTTGCAGCGTGGTCGGATCAACTCGATCCGACCATGCTCCACTGCGAAGCCTCAGAGCGGTCCGTCGTGAGGTGCGACGCCTTCCAGGCTCGTGGCGGTGAAGATCAGCGTGTCGTGGCCGTTGATCGTTTTGCGCTGTGCGACTGCCTCGATGATCAGGTCGATGTCACCGTTGTCCACGCCGCGGCGCAGGCTTGGCGCGAGGCGTAGTCTTGCCAGATCGACCTTGGTGTAGTGCGGCGGTTTGAGACGCTCCGTGACGAGGTGCCATTTATAGCAGACCACTTTCGGGCAGCGTTCGCTGTCACGCGTGATGCGCAGATTCAGCCGCTTTTCCTGTCGCGACCTCGTTCCTGGAGGGTCACTTTTCGTTTCTGCGGCGGGCCGGGCGATGGCGGGCGTTGGCGCTCTCGGCGGTAAATCGGCCCGGGTGTCGCCCTCGTCCTCGACCACTTTGACTTCGATCGCAACCAAGGCTGGCTCGGCTGTGGCTTGAGGATCGGCAGCGGCGGTTGCCGGTGTTATCTGGGCGGCTTCTATCGCGCCGGGCAGCAAACGCTGCTGCAGCGCCACCTGGTCGATCTCGCTCCGTGGGCCGCGGAACTCAAGTATTCCCGCAGAAACGACGCAGAGGGATACTGCTGCCACCCAGGAAAGAAGCAACCTCCGCCAGCCTTGAGATAGTCGCATCTTCTATCTCCGTGACAATGGCGTGAACAAACTAACATGGGAACCAGCTCTCGCAAAGCTGTATATCTGTTGGTAGTGTTTCTGGATCGAACGGCGGGGCCCGTGCGGCAAAGCGGCAACAGACCCGACGGTTGCAGAAGTCAGACCGACATCAAGTCTTGCGTGTCTTGTCGTAGCGGACGAAGTCGGCCTGCGGTCCCAGGTGGAAGCCGGCCACGTTCTTGCGTGCAAGAGCGACGTCCTTCTGCTGCAGCATGAATACAATCGGTGACTGATCCCAGGCTTGCTGCTGCATCTTATGGTAGAGTTCCACCCGCTTCTTCGTATCCAATTCGGCGGCA
>DATBKQ010000264.1:0-8571 GCA_036555825.1 Acetobacteraceae bacterium
CCCAACGATGCGGCGCAGGCGCTCATGCGCCGGATGGGCATCCCGGACGATCTCTATACCGACATCCTGACCAGCGGCGAGGCAGTCCGCCGCGCATTGCAGCGCCCGCCCGACCTGTGGTGGGCGGAACTTGGCACGCGCATGTTCCATCTCGGCCCCGAACGCGATCGCGGAATCTTCGAGGGCCTGCCGCTGGCCGAGGCGGCCCAGCCGTCCGAGGCCAATTTCGTGCTGAACACCGGCCCGGACGATCACCGCAATCCGACCGACATGGCTGAGTTCGAGGAGCTGTTGCGCGACTGCGCGCACCATCGTCTGCCGATGATC
The DNA here is from genome assembly GCA_036555825.1 of Acetobacteraceae bacterium. GTDB lineage: Bacteria > Pseudomonadota > Alphaproteobacteria > Acetobacterales > Acetobacteraceae > JAMXLO01. The sequence goes on from DATBKQ010000264.1 coordinate 328, forward strand.
TGCGCCAATCCCGATCTGCAGGTGATCCGCGGCGGCGTGCGCGTCCTGTGCGCCGGATCGCTGGCGCTGCGATATCAGGAACTGGGCGGCGACGTGCGTTCGCTCGGCAAGCCCGACCCAACGATCTACCAGCCGGTGCTGCAAAGCCTCGGTCTGCCGGTCCATCGCGTGCTGGCGGTGGGCGACGCGCTGCATACCGACATCGCCGGTGCGGCTGGTGTCGACCTTGCCGCCTGTTGGGTGCTGGGCGGTGTCCACGCCGACGCCTTGGCCGGCGAAGGGGGCGGCTACGATCCCGTGCGGGTGGAAGCGCTGGCGAGCGACGCCGCGCTGGCACCGATCGCCTCGGTGCCGCGGTTCGCGTGGTGATCACCGGGTGACCGTCCGAGCGGAACTTCAGCGCGGGTGAACCACGGCCTTCTACTAGGCCGCCAGATCCAGGTCTGGGCCCAGCCCGCGCAGTACCACGGCCGCATCGTCCGGGGCGTCCGGCTCGCACCGGCATCCGGTGGCAACGGCGCCCAAGGCCGCGTCAGCCACGCCCATCATCGACGGCGAATCCCCGTTCTGAGGAGGCCTGATTATAATACCGACGCTCGTGGCCTGTTGTCGCGGCGGCGCCGATGCCCGCTGCTGTGTCATCAATGCTTTGGTGAAGGATTCTGCACATGAAGGTGGACAATCTGTACATCGTGATGTTCCCCAGCAAAAGCGACATCCAGAAGGGAGCGGGAGAAGTCTATACGTCCGGCGACTCGCTGTTCGCGAAGTACTCTCTCAAGTGCAAGAGCACTGAGACCTACGTGGTAAAGACCCTCGGCGGGCGCGGCCCGAGCACGAGGGGAGACGTGGTCAAGAATTTCGTCAGCGGCGCGATGCCCGACTCCTTCAGCTGTGAAAGAAGGCCGAACTGCTGCTCCGGTGGCTTTGTGGAGGGCGGCAGCGTCGGGGTTTACGCAGTGTTTCATTGCGACCTGGACTCGAGGCCGGTGCTGTTCGATGCCCTGCAAAGCGGGCTTAATGCGAAGAAGATGGATCAGGACAAGACCGCGCAGGCCTTCGTTCGCGTGCTGTACGACAATGTCGGCATCGCCAGGATGGACAAGCTGGTCTTGGTTGCCTGCAACTCCGCCCATCATGCGGTCCAGGGCTCGATGTCGTTTCTCGACCGGGTATGCGCCGTCCTGGGCAAGGACGGTAACCCACCCTGCATCGTCGGCTGGGACGGCTTCGAGTTTGTCTCTGGGAAGGATGGCTCGAAGACCGACGGGTCCGGGTCAACCGGTCGAAGCGAGCAGCGCAGCGAGCGCAAGTGGATCGCCACCTATGTGCCTGGTATGGGATACCAACAGAAGCGCTACGAACCACAAGGCTGGTCCGCCGACCAGCACGTGCAGACCAACATAGGACCCGCCTGCATCCCGCTTTGATCCGCCAACCATAAGCCACCGGCCAGGAGACTTCTGGCAACCAACTCGGTTGGCCCGATCTGGCGCGCCGCGGCCACGCCGCGCTGCCGCTTCATGGCCCGCGATGGTCGGGTCGAGCCCGACCACATGCCGAGGCCATGACGATGAGGGTCATGCTAATGCGAGAATAGCACCGGCGCGGTCATCTCCGCGATCAGCGTGCGGGTCACGCCACCGAACACCATCTCCCGGGCGCGCGAGTGGCCGTAGGCGCCGGCGACGATCAGGTCGGCGCCGATATCGGCGGCGTAGGACAACAGCGCCTCGCCATCGGCGATATCCTTCGCCACGGTGTGCGCCGCCTCGGTCTTCAACCCCTGCCGGGCGAGGTGCAGCGCGATGTCGGCCGCCGGCACGTCGCCATGCCCGCCCACCCCGCGCTGCGGATTGATCGCCAGCACTGTCACCTGCTTCGCATTCAGCAGCAGCGGCAGCGCGTCGTTCAGGGCGCGGGCGGCCTCCCGGCTGGCATTCCAGGCCACCAGCACACGCTCGCCCACCGTCGGGAAGTCGCCGGCGAACGGCACCGCGAGCACCGGGCGGCCCGAGGTCATGATCGTGGTCACGGTGACTGCGTCCGCGTCCCGCGGTTCATCGCGGTTGGGTTGGCCAACAATGGCGAGATCGGCATAGCGCGCGTGCAGCGCCACGGTTGCCGGGGGCGAGCCCTCCACCATGCGCCACTCGCCTTCGATGCCATTGCGGCGAAGGCATTCGCGGAACGCCGCCTCGATCGGCCGGGCCGCCTCGACCGCCTCGGCGCGAATCCGGTCGACGATCTCTTCCGGATTGGTCGGCACGAACGGCATCGCGGCCCCGTAGAAGTAGTTCGCCGAGGGAATGTCGATCACGTGCAGCCCCGTCAGATGCGCATTGTGCTGGATGGCCAGGCGCGCGGCCAGTTCCGTCCTCGTGGCGCTGCGAGGCGTGGTGTCCACGTGCACCAATAGGTCCTTGAGAGCCATTGAGCGGGTCCCTCCCTGCCGGTCGTCGGCCAGCTATACCTTACGGTTGGCGCCGCCGGATTGATCTGGATCAGTACTGTCTATCGCAGCGGCACCTGCAAGCTGAGCCCGGGCGTCTGGATCGGGCGCTTGTCCTCGCTGGTCTGGAACTGCGACCCAGGCGTGTAGCCTAGCCCGTCGGTCAGAAGCCGGGTTCGAAAATCCTGCGGACGAATCCGCACGCCGTCATCGGCCGGCACCCACGGTGCCGCGGCGTCGCGATCCGGGGTCGGTGCCACCTGTGCGGCCGGCGGGCGGAGCGGCGGAATCGGGGGCAGTGGCAGTGGCCGATGCGGTGCTGCCGCGGCGGTGGCGATGAGCGCAATGGCGGCGCAGGCGAGGCGGGTCATGACGCGCTGCCTGGGATGAGCGGAAGATGCCGCTCCGTGCCGCGCGGATCCGCCGGCGGGTTGCCGGCCGGTGCGCCAAGCGGGCCTGCGCCAGCCTTTTGCCAGGCATCCAGCGCCCAGACCACCGAGGGAAAGGCGATGTCCCGGTGGGGCACCTGCCGGGGCGCGAACAGGGCGACCTCCAGGCTCTCGGGACCCGCGGCAAAGCGCGGCTCGGCGGCAAACCGGGCGCGGAAGATGACCTGCACCTGGCCGATCCGGCTGATGGTGAACACGCCCAGGATGCCATCCAGTACGATCTCGGCCTGGGCCTCCTCCCACGCTTCGCGTGCCGCGCCCTCCTCGAGGGTCTCGCCATGTTCGAGATAGCCTGCCGGCAGGGTCCAGAAGCCGCGACGTGGCTCGATCGCCCGGCGGCACATCAGCACCGAGCCATCGGCGACGACCACGGAGCCGACCACCACCTTGGGGTTCTCGTAGGCTATGTGGCCGCAGTCGGCGCAGACCAGGCGCTCGCGATTGTCACCCGAAGGGATTCGGCGGACGAAGTCCGGCATACGCGCAACGTGGCGCGTTCGCGGGACCGGATCAATCCCCGAGCCGGAGCCAGCCGGTCACACCGAGAGATCGAGCAATGACCCGCGCGGCAAGATGCGGTTGGGCGCATCGCGCAGCGGCGGTGTCGCATCCGTGGGTGCCGCCGGCGAACCAGGCTGCGGGGCTTCGGCGGCGGCCGCGCGGGCGCGGTGCACCTGAGCGGAGTGCCCGCTGGCGGGCGTCGAGCCGGCCGAGGCGACGGCCAGCGAGGTGGGCGACAACATGCGCGGAATGCTCGCGCCGGCTGGTTAAGAATGACTGAAGGGTCAGATCATTCAGAATCATGCTGCGCAGTATCAGACCAGCTCGATTCCCAGGGCCTCGCGCAGTGCCGCCGCGGTTCGCGACAGCTCCGCCTCGATCTCGTCGGCCTGCCGGACGATCTCCGAACCAGGTTCCTGTCGAGCCGTCTGCATCAGCAGGCGTAGCCGCGCTTCCAACGAGGCCATGCCGTACTCGGCCGACATGCCGGCCATGGCATGGGCACAGGAATCGATCCGTTCGAGGTCCTGCTGCCTGATTGCCTCGCGGAGCGACGTTGCCCGCTCGGCGAGATCGGCCAGACATTGCTCGACCAGTCTGGCAAGGGTAGCGGCCGGCAACGCGGCGCGCAGCACCTCCAGGCGCGCGGGCGCCAGCACGGCTGGGGCGGCTGACGCCGCCGGGCGCGGGTCGCTCCCGCTCACCGGATACTCGAACCGATGCGGCCATACGTGGCGCGCGATCGTCTCCAGCAGCTCACGCGGCGTGACCGGCTTGGCCAGCATGGCGTTCATCCCCGCCGCCGCGCAGGCCGCCTGATCCTCGGGGCAGATGTTCGCGGTGAGAGCCACGATCGGCATCGCCGCGGCCGGCCCGCCGAGCCCGCGTATCTGTCGCGCCGCCTCCAGGCCGCTCATCATCGGCATGAAGACGTCCATCAGAGCGAGATCGTATGGCTGTGCCGCGGCGGCCGCGATTGCTTCCACCCCGTTGTTCGCGACATCGACCAGGTGGCCTGCCCGCCGCAGCAGGGTCGCGGTGACCATCTGGTTCGCGACGATGTCTTCGACCAGCAGGATGCGTGTCCGTGGCAGCCAGCGGCCGCGGGCCGCGGCGGTCGGCAGCGGCGCGGGTGCCGCGTTGGCCGGCACGGCCCTGATCGGCAGCGCGAGCCAGAACTCATTGCCGGCGTCGCGGTTGCCGACCTTCCATGTGCGGCAGCCGATCTCGCCTCCCATGAGGGCCACGAGGTGGCGGCATATCGTCAGACCCAGCCCGGTGCCGACAGGTGCGGCGCCACTGCCGTCCTCGAGGCGGGAAAATGGCTCGAACAGCCGGGAACGGCTCTCCTCGGGAATGATCGGTCCGCGGTCCCGCACCGCCAGCCGGAGCCGCGGCGCCTGGCGGTCGTGGACCAGCTCTGCAACCACTCGTACTTCCCCCCGCACCGCGAACTTCACGGCGTTCGAGATCAGGTTCATCAGCACCTGGCGCAGCCGGCCGGGATCCTCATACAGTTCGGTAGGAACGCCTTGCGCGAAGCTGAGCCGCAGCGCGATGCGGCGCTCCGCGGCCTGCGCGCTGAACATTGCGGTCGCGCTTTCGATCAGCGGGCGCAATGCGAAGATGCTCGGGCGCAGTACAAGCTGCCCGGCCTCCATGCGCGACATTTCCAGGATATCGTTGATCAGCGCGGACAGCGCCTCACCCGCCCGTTGCGACGTTTCCACCAAGGCCCGGTGCGCGTCCGCGATGTCGCTGTCCGCGACAAGCCGGAGGCTGTTCAGCAATGCGTTGAGCGGCGTGCGGATCTCATGCGATACGATCGCGACAAAGCGCGACATCGCGCGGGCCGCGGCTTCGGAGAGAGCGTTGGCCCGGCGCAGCGCGTTGACCGATTCGCGGTGGGCGGTGATGTCGGAATAGAGCGTGACGAAGCCGCCGTCGGGCAGGCGATTGCGCCGCAGCTCTACGACCCGTCCGTCGGGACGTGTTCGCTCGATCGTATTCGGGTATCGGCCGGAGCGGAGAATTTCCATACGCCGTGCCACTTCGGCTTCGATGTCCACCGCGCCGAAAACACCGGCCGCGGCTTGCGCGCGCAGGATCTCCTGCATGGGCAGACCGACGCGCAGCAACTCGGCGGGCACGCTGGCCATCTCGGGAAAACGCTGGTTCCACTCGACCAGCTGCATGTTGCCGTCAATCATGGCCACGCCATCGGACATGCCGGCGAGAGTCGCCTGTAGCTGGCTGCTCTTGTCGTCGGCCCGCGCCTTGGCGAGAGCCAGTTCGTTGTTGGCCGCCGCGAGGACAGCCCGTTCGTTCCCCAGCGCGGCTTCGCGGCGGCGCGCGATATGCGTCGCATATAGAAGTATGGAGGCCAGCAGCAGCAGCAGACCCGAGATACCACCGGCGAACATATACGCGTCGCTCGCCCAGGTCTCGGTGGTTTGCATTTCCTCATCGCGATCCACGGCAACGATCACGTCCAGATCCCGATCGGCGATCTGGCGAAATCCGTGCACGCGTTCGATGCCGTCCAGCGCGGTGCGGCCGATCCAGACGGCATTGGGATCCTGCCGCATCGCCGTGAACATGGCGCTGTCGGCAATGCTGGTCCCGAGGTCGATCCGCTGCGGCCCAAGCGCAAGGCGCAGACGCCCATGCTCCATGCCGACGATCGCGATCAGGCCGTGGGACCCGAGGTTCGCCACACTGTAGAAGCCGTTGAGCGCGTCAAGACGCAGCGCCGCGACGATCGCCCCGGCGAACGAGCCATCACGCCGGTGCAACGGGCGGGCGAGATCGATGTGCCATGACCGCACCAGCCGGTCCGCCGTGCCGGGGCCGATGAACATCTTGTCCTCGTCGGGATTCCGCTCGGCCAGTGCGCGGAAAAAGTCGCTGCCGGCCACGTCGGTGCCGAGTGTATCGGGCACGGTGCTGTCGCTGATCCGGCCACGTTCATCGGCTATGGACACGTCCGGGCTGATCTCGTTCAGCAGCACGAGCTGCGGCCGCCAGGCAGCCAAGTGGAAGTGGTCGCGGTCGCTTTCCCAGGCGTGCGCGAGGGTGCGCAGCTCCTCGTCGACCTCCAGCAGGCTGACATTGACCTGCTGAGCGAACACCATGGCCCGGCTTGCGACCCGCGCTTCGGCGCGTGCCTCCGCCTCGGCCCGCTGGCTCCTGACAGCGCTGTAGGTGCCGAGCCAGGTAAGCGCAATCAGTCCGAGAGCCGCGCCGGCAATGGCGCCCGGACCGAGGAGCCGGGTGATGGTCATCGCGGCCATCGTGCCACTCTACGTGAGGCCATCGAAATCCCACTGCAACGTGGCGGTACGGCGTAGCACCGTTTTCCCTGCATAAGCATTTCACGGCGGCGAAGACAACCGGCCGGGTCAGCCGGGGCGCCGCCGAAAAGAACGCCCCGGCCTGGCTTTCCAGCGCGAGTCCGCCTAACCCCGCGTCAGAGCGCGGCGAGCGCGGCGTTCAGCGTCGCGCTCGGCCGCATCGCCGCCGATGTCTTGGCCGGATCGGGCAGGTAGTAACCGCCGGTGTCCACCGGCTTGCCCTGCGCGGCAATCAACTCGGCATTGATCTTGGCCTCGTTGGTCGCGAGCGTCTCGGCCAGCTTCTTGAAGCGGCCCTGTAGCGTCGCGCTCCTGTCCTGCGCGGCCAGCGCCTGCGCCCAATAGAGTGCCAGGTAGAAATGGCTGCCACGATTGTCGATTTCGCCGACGCGGCGCGCGGGCGATCGGTTGAACTTGAGGATCTCGCCGTTGGCAATGTCGAGCGTGTCGGCAAGCACCTGCACGTCGCCGTTCTTGCAGGTCTGCGCCAGATGCTCCAGCGATGCGCCAAGCGCCAGGAACTCGCCGAGTGAATCCCAGCGCAGGTAGCCCTCTTCCTGGAACTGCTGCACATGCCGGGGCGCCGAGCCGCCGGCACCGGTCTCGAACAACCCGCCGCCCGCCATCAGCGGAACGATCGACAGCATCTTGGCCGAGGTGCCCAGTTCCATGATGGGGAACAGATCGGTCAGGTAGTCGCGCAGCACGTTGCCGGTGACCGAGATCGTGTCCAGCCCCGCGCGGATGCGCGCGAGCGTGAACTTCATCGCCTCGACCGGCGCCAGGATGCGGATGTCGAGCCACGCAGTGTCCGGCTCCTCCTTCAGGTATTGCTCGACCTTGGCGATCACCTGGGCATCATGCGCGCGTTGCGCGTCGAGCCAGAATACCGCCGGGGTATTCGTCAGGCGCGCGCGGCGCAGCCCGAGCCCGACCCAGTTCCGGATCGGCGCGTCCTTGACCTGGCACATGCGGAAGATGTCGCCGGTCTCCACCGGCCGTTCCAGCAGCACCGTGCCGTCATCGGCAACCACGCGCACGGTTCCCGCCGCTGGAATTTCGAACGTCTTGTCGTGCGATCCGTATTCCTCGGCCTGCTGCGCCATCAGCCCCACGTTCGGCACATCGCCCATCGTGCGCGGATCGAAGGCGCCGTGCGCCTTACAATCCTCGATCACGGTCTGGTACATCCGCGCGTAGCAGCGATCCGGGATCACCGCCGCCACGTCGTGCAGCTTGCCGTCGGCGCCCCACATCTTCCCCGATTCGCGAATCATCGCCGGCATCGTCGCGTCGATGATCACGTCGCTCGGCACGTGCAGGTTGGTGATTCCCCGGTCCGAATTGACCATGGCGAGCCCGGGCCGTTTCGCATATTCGGCCGCGATATCGGCCTTGATCGTTTCCTGTTGGGCGGCCGGCAGCGTCTCGATCTGCGCCAGTAGATCGCCCACGCCGTTGTTGGGATTGACGCCGAGACGCTTCAGCG
>DATBKQ010000265.1:0-5619 GCA_036555825.1 Acetobacteraceae bacterium
CCCGCCGGCAAGGCGATCTATTTCAGGACCTGCACCACGGATGCCTATCAGGGTCCGAACATGGCGAACTTCATGGCGGACCAGCTCAAGGTGAAGTCGGTCTTCGTGGTCGATGACACCGGCGCGTACGGTGTCGGCCTGGCGGATGCTTTCCAGGCGCAGGCGGCCAAGCGCGGCATGCAGGTGCTGGGCCGCGACCGTGTCGATCCGTTGATCAGCGACTATCGGCCGTTGCTGACCAAGATCCGCAACCTTGGCGCCCAGGCGCTGTACTGCGGTTCCAGCGCGCTCGCCGGGGTGAAGCTGGTGAAGCAGAGCTACGAGATCATGCCCGACATGATCAAGGCAGGCGGCGATGGATTGCACCAGGCATCGATCCTCGCCGGCGCCGGGTTCCCCGCCGCGCAAGGCTGGTACAGCACGATCGCGGCGCCGCATATGCTGGACGAGGCGAGGCTGTCCGACTGGCTGGCGAAATACCAGAAGCGCTGGAACACGCCGCCATCCGACTACTCGATCACCTCCTACGATGCAGCGGTGGTGATCCTCGCGGCGATCGACAGCGTGGCAAGGTCGGGCGTGCCGGTCACGCGCGCGACAGTGCGGGACGCCATTCAGGCCAGCAAGGTGGACACCCTGCAAGGGACCCTCTCGTTCGACGCGAACGGCGACCTTACGTCGCACGTGGTCAGCGTTTTCCAGGCGCAGCAGAACCCGAACTATCCGGTGAACGATGTCGTGCACCAGTTCAAATATGTGGGCATCGCGCCGTACGAGGCTGCCTGACCGACATCTGAAGGCTGCAACGGAAACGCTCGCGCCCTGACCTCGTTACCCCCGGCATCGAACGGGGGTGAACGGAGGGTTCAGTGCCAGACGAACAATCGGACCAGGCGCGAGGCCGTGGCGCGGCGCGGCCGCAGGACGTCCCTGCCCGTGGCTGGCGGGATGTGCTGTGGCGAACTTGGCAGGAAGTGTCGGACAACAACATCTTCCTGGTCTCAGGTGGGGTGACCTACGCGATACTGCTCGCGCTGTTCCCTGCCCTCGCGGCACTCGTCGCGCTCTATGGCCTGCTGCTCGACCCGGGCCAGATCGAGCAGCAGATCAACGCACTCGGCAACGTATTGCCCGAGCAGTCACGACAGATGCTGGCGGATGAGTTGCACCAGCTTGCCTCGTCCTCCAACAGTGCGCTCAGCGTCGGCGCGGTCATCGCCTTCCTGTTCGCGCTCTGGACTGCATCGCGCGGGATGAGTGGCCTGATCAGCGCGCTCGACATTGCCTACGAGCAGAAGGAGACCCGCAGCTTCATCCGCTTCAATCTGACGGCCGTGGTGCTGACCATCGGCGTCATTCTCGGCGGCATTGTCGCGATCGCGCTGGTCGCGGTGCTGCCTGCGGCGGTGCAGTTCATGGGGTTGGGCTCGACCACCAAGTGGATCCTGATGATCGTGCAGTGGCCGGTGCTGATCGTGCTGGTGATGGTGGGTCTCGCGATGCTGTACCGCTACGGTCCGGACCGGAGGGAGCCGCAATGGCGGTGGGCCTCGCCCGGCGCGATCGCGGCGACGGTCCTGTGGATCGTCGCCTCGATCGCGTTCACCGCCTACGTCGCCAACTTCGGCAGCTACGACAAGACGTATGGCTCACTCGGTGGCGTGGTCGTCCTGCTGACCTGGCTCTATCTGTCGGCCTTCGTGGTTCTGCTGGGTGCGGTGATCAATGCACAGGCGGAGGAACAGACCGCGCGTGACACCACAACCGGTCATGAGAAGCCGCTAGGGCAGCGGGGCGCGTATGCAGCCGATACGGTGGCCCCCAGCCCCGACGGCTGATTCCGAAGCATGACGAGGTCAGCGTCAGCCCGGTTTGGCTTTCTTCGGTTGAGCGCGTGATGGCCGGGACAAGCCCATTGGACAAGCCCGGCCACGTATTCTGACCTCCGACGATGCCGCCTGCGGTCATCACGCGCTATTCGCGCACCGCCTGGTATGCGGCGTTTGCCGCCGCTTCGGCCGCCCGGGTACCGCGTTCCATGACCTCGCCTGCGGCGTCGCGCGCGGCATTCGCGGCCCAGTCGGTCGCCGGCCGCATAACCGCCTCCTCTTGCGAGGTCCTCGGCAGGACGGCGCCAAGCAGCGCGCCGGCAGCAAGGCCGAGTGTGCCGAGCAACAGCGGGTTGTCGCCGACCGTCTCGCTGATCCCCGTTCCGGCGCGCGCGGCGAAGTCCCTGCTGCGCTGCGCCGCCTGGCTGACAGCCTGGCCCGCCTGCTGGCCGCGGGCGGCCATCCCGTCACGCCAATCGGCCGCTCCCTGCCGCATCCGCTCGAAGCCCTCGCGCGCAGTCTGTTGCGCCGCGTCCATCGCCTCCTGCACGCGGTCGGCAAAGGCGGACGCCGTCTCCGCGGCATTCTGCTGCAGCCCCAGAACGCGTGCGCGTGCTTCGGCGACACGGGCGAGGAAGCTGTCCTCGGTGTCCTCGGCGGCACGCGTCACCGCATCGCCCGCCTGGCGCGCGCGTTCGGCAAGGTCATCGGAGGCCGTCCGCCACGACTGCGCCTGATCGTACGGGACGACCGCACGCGAGGGCCGGCCCGGCGAGGTGCTGCTGGCGACCGCCAGCCAGGCCAATCCCATTGCGCTCAGCGCCACCGGCAGCGGATTGTCCCGCAAGTCCGCCCCCAGATTGCGCATGAACGCCGCGCCCTGACCGTTGCGCAGATAGGACAGCCCCTCGTCCAGCAACTGCCCCGGGGACAGGCGCCGCGTCAGTTCCTCGAGGTGATTGCCGAGCCGGGCGCGCGTCGCCGCCAGCTCATGCTCGATCCGGTTGGGATCACCCGGGTAATCGTTCATGTCGCGCTCTCCTTGATGACCCGGGCATCCGCCTCGACATTGCGAACCGTTCGATCAGGCATCATGCCGGTCGGCGCCAACGCCTTGCGTGCCGCCAACACGAGCAACGTTCCGATCACCAGCACGATCACCCCGATGACCAGCGACGCCGCCCAGTCGGGGATGACCCGTGCCAGCGCCTGCGCGGCCGCCATCAGCACGATGATCAGCCCGGCATAGGCCAGCAGCATTGCGCCAAACAGCGAGATCACGCCCGCGGTGATCCGGTCGACCTTCTGTTCGACCTCGGCGCGCGCCAGCGCGACCTCGCCGCGTACCAGATAGCGCGCGTCTTCGGCCACGCCGCCCACCAGTTCCCGCAGGCTCATGCGTTGTTCAATGGTCATGGCGGCTGCCCTCCTGACCACCGCCGGCGGTCCTGTCCGCCGCCGCGGTCATCGCCGCGGCACGCGTCAGCGCGAAGCCGAGCGCCATGGCGGCGCCGGTGAACAGGATCGGCTGCCTCCTCGCGAAGTTCTCGATGTCCGCGAGCAGCGTCCGCAGGTCCTTGTTGCGCACGGCCTGCGCCAGGTCGGTGAGCCGGTCGGCGCCCTGCTCGATCAGACCCGCCATCCAGGCTTCCTGGCCGCGCAGGGTTTCGGCCGTCTGCCGTGCGGCGTCGGCCGCGTGCTGCGCGCTGTCCGCCGCACGCGAACTCTGTGCCTGCACGCGCGCGCGCACCTCGCTGGTTACTTGTTCGGAGATCGGAACCTCGTCGCCCGCCACGTCCCCGACGTTCTGCCGTTCGCTATCCATCCGCCTGCCCCTGGTCAATATGTGACGCCCCGCGCAACGTCGGCGAAGCGCGGACAGTTCCGCGTGCGGCGCGAGGCGGACCGGAAGCCGCCAACAAGACAGCTTGAGTGAGCACTGCTAAATTCGCTTGCATGGCGCGATACCGCATCGGGGTGGATCTCGGCGGCACCAAGGTCGAGATTGTCGTCCTCGGTCCCGATGGCGGGCAGTTGCTCCGCCACCGGATCGATACCCCCTCCGGCTATCGCGCCTCGCTCGAGGCGGTCGCCACTCTGGTACGCGAAGCGGAGGCACGGCTCGGTGTTACCGCGACCGTCGGAATCGGTATCCCTGGGGTCATCAGTCCTGCCACCGGCCTGGTGAAGAACGCCAACTCGATCGCGCTGAACGGCCATGCGTTCGACCGCGACATCAGCGCGCTGCTGGGGCGGGAGGTGCGGGTGGAGAATGACGCCAACTGCTTTGCCCTGTCGGAAGCGAGCGATGGCGCCGCCGCCGGCAACGGCGTGGTATTCGGGGTGATCCTCGGCACCGGCTGCGGTGGCGGCGTGGTCGTGGACGGCAGGGTGTTACGCGGCCGCAACCGCGTCACCGGCGAATGGGGCCATAACCCACTGCCCTGGCCGCGTCTCGATGAGATTCCGGGACCGAAGTGTTGGTGCGGCCACTGGAGCTGCCTGGAGACCTGGGTTGCCGGCCCCTCGCTGGCCCGCGACTGCGATGGCGAGGGGGCGAAAGACGCTTCCGGCATTCCCGACCGCGCCGCGGCGGGCGAGGTTCGCGCGCAGGCGGCGCTGGACAGGCATGCCGACCGGCTGGCACGCGGACTGGCGCAGGTCATCAATCTGCTCGATCCGGACGTGATCGTGCTGGGCGGCGGCCTGTCAAACATGCACCATCTCTATGCCGCGCTGCCGCCACTGGTAACGCGGTATGTGTTCAGCGACTTCGTGCAGACGCCGATCGTGCACAACCGGCACGGCGACTCGTCCGGGGTGCGCGGCGCCGCCTGGCTCTGGCCCCCCAGCTAGCCCCATGCCCGGCCTTTGCCGCGATTGTCTGGCCGTCACCGATGCCGGCCGATGCGCGGCCTGTGACAGCACGCGGATCGTGCGCCACCCTGAACTGTTCGAGCTGACCCTCGCGCACATCGATTGCGACGCGTTCTACGCCAGCGTGGAAAAGCGCGACCGGCCAGAACTGGCCGCGCGGCCCATCATTGTTGGCGGCGGCGTGCGCGGCGTGGTGACCGCCGCCTGCTACGTCGCGCGCATGTACGGCGTGCGCAGCGCGATGCCGATGTTCAAGGCGCTGAAGGCGTGTCCGGATGCGGTGGTCATCCGTCCGGACTTCGGCAAATACCTCGCGGTCGGGCGGCAGATCAGAGCGATGATGGCGCGGCTCACGCCACTGTTGCAGCCGCTGTCGATCGACGAGGCGGTGCTGGACCTGGCCGGGACGCAGGCGCTGCATGGTGCGCCACCGGCCGTCGTGCTGGCGGGCTTCGCGCGTCGGGTGGAGACGGAGGTGGGCGTCACCGTCTCCATCGGCCTGGCGGCGAACCGGCTGCTGGCGAAGATCGCCGCGGACCGCGACAAGCCGCGCGGCTTCGCGGTGATCGGCGCGAACGAGGCCGCATTGCTGCTGGCGCCCGAGCCGGTCGGGCTGTTGCCAGGGGTCGGACCGGCCCTGGCGCGGCGGCTGGCGGGCCAGGGCATCACCCTGCTGGGCCATCTGCAGGGGCTGACCGAGCGCGAGGCACAACGGCGGTTGGGGGACGAAGGTCCATCGCTGGTGCGGCGGGCGCGAGGCGAGGATGACCGCAAGGTTGATCCAGGACGCGAGACGAAGTCGATCAGCGCCGAGACCACCTTCGACAGCGACCTCGCTCGGCTGTCTGATCTGGAACGCCATTTGTGGCGGCTCTGCGAGAAGCTGGCCCGCCGGCTCAGGGATAGTGAACTC
>DATBKQ010000266.1:0-5622 GCA_036555825.1 Acetobacteraceae bacterium
CAGGTCGCGCTGCACGCCCTCGCGCGAGACATCGCCGCCGCGGAACCCGCCTTCGTAAGTGCGCGCCGCCACCTTGTCGATCTCGTCGATGAACACGATGCCGTTGTTCTCGGCATGCGACACCGCGTCCTTGGTCAGCCGATCGTTGTCCAGCAGCCTGTCGGCCTCTTCCTCCTCCAGGAGCCGCCGCGCCGCCTCCACCGTCAGCTTGCGCTTCTGCGTCGGGCGTCCGCCGAACATGCCCTTCATCATCTCGCCCAGGTTGATCACCTGGCCCGGCGGCATGCCGGGAATATCGAGCTGGCCGATCGGCAGCCCACCCGATTGCGCCACGTCGATCTCGATCTCCTTCTGCTCGAATTCTCCTCCCCGCAGCATGCGGCGGAACTTCGAGCGCGTGTCCGCTGCCGCGCCCTCGCCTACCAGCGCGGTGATCAGCCGCTCCTCGGCGGCGAGCTCGGCCTGCGCCTGCACCTCCTTGCGAGAGGCCTCGCGCAGCATGTTGATGCTGGCCTCCACCAGGTCGCGCGCGATGCTTTCGACGTCGCGGCCGACATAGCCCACCTCGGTGAACTTGGTCGCCTCCACCTTCAGGAACGGCGCCTGTGCGAGCTTCGCCAGCCGCCGCGCGATCTCGGTCTTGCCGCAGCCGGTGGGCCCGATCATCAGGATGTTCTTGGGGACGATCTCCTCGCGCATTCCCTCGGGCACGTGCTGGCGCCGCCAGCGGTTGCGCAGCGCGATCGCCACCGCGCGTTTGGCGTCGTTCTGGCCGACGATGAAGCGGTCGAGCTCGGAGACGATCTCGCGCGGCGAATAGGTCGGAACTTCCATCTAAATGGTCTCGAGTATGACGTTGTCGTTGGTGTAGACACAGATCTCGGCGGCGATCTTCATCGCGCGCCGGGCGATCTCCTCGGCCGACAGGCCTTCCACCGCCATCAGCGCGCGAGCGGCGGCCAGCGCGTAATTGCCGCCCGAGCCGATCGCGATCACCCCGTCCTCGGGCTCCAGCACGTCGCCGGTGCCGGTCAGTGTAAAGCTGCGGTCCTTGTCGGCCACCGCCATCATCGCCTCCAGCCGGCGCAGATAGCGGTCGGTGCGCCAGTCCTTGGCCAGATCGACGCAGGCGCGCTCGAGCTGGCCCGGAAACCGCTCCAGCTTGCTCTCCAGCCGCTCCAGCAGGGTGAACGCATCCGCGGTCGCGCCCGCGAACCCGGCCAGCACGCGCCCGTCACCGATCCGGCGCACCTTGCGGGCGTTGCCCTTGACGATGGTCTGACCCATCGAGACCTGGCCGTCGCCGGCCATCGCCACATGTCCATCCCGCCTGACGCACAGGATGGTGGTGCCGTGCCACCCGGTCGGGTCGGCCACGGCGAAGCCGATGTTTTGCATGACGCGCAAATGTGGGCAGGCCGGAACCCGGGGACAAGGGCGGGGCGGAGGCTCCGGCCTAGTCCTGGTAGATCTCCTCCACGGTGATGGCGATGCCAGGAGGCTCCAGTCTGATCCCGCCGCCGGTCAGCATCGTCGTCGCGATCCCGCCCGCATCGTCTCGCCGGTGATGCACCACCTGCTGGCAATCGGCCCAGACGATCAGATAATGATGCAGCGATGCCAGCCGAAAGTATTCGCGCAGCTTCCACGCTCGATCGGTCGCACCGGTGCTGGGAGAGAGTACTTCGACGATGACCAGGGGGTTCGGCACTGCGACGCTGCCGGGCGGCAATCGGTCGCTGCAATAAAGCACCGCGTCGGGTCGTAGTCGCTATCGCCGATCTCTACCGTCATCCCGTCGCCGCAGACGTCGTACGGCACTTTGGCGTCGTGGACAGCGCGCCGCAGCGCGAGCCACGCCAGCATTTTCCGCCTGTTGTGCTCCACCCGTTCCGGCGCCATCGCCACAACCACGCCATCGATGCGCTCGAACCGCCCTCTGGGCTGCCGCTCCGCCCAGGCGCGGTACTCGGCGCGCGTCATGCGCTGGCACGGTTCGACGATCTGCACCTTGGCCATACTCGAGAAGATGGCTCCGCCAGTCTCGGCCCGCAACCGCATGCCCTTGACGCACGACACCATAGGGGCGAAGCGGAGTTCGCGCCTACCCGCGAGAGGATGTCCGAATGCCCACACAGGCGGAACTGGCAGCCAGGCTCGACCGACTGCCGATGACGAAGCACATCTGGTACCTGGTCACGCTGATCTCTCTCGGCGGCTGCTTCGAGCTCTACGACCTGTTCCTCACCGCCTATATCGCACCCGGCCTCGCCAAGGCCGGCTACTTCACCCCGGAATCCCTGGGCCCGTTCAACATCCTGGGCCCACTCGGCGTCGCCGGTATCGGCACCTTCGTATTCGCGCTGTTCGCCGGCCTGTTCGTCGGCGCGATCTTCCTGGGCCACGTCGCCGACAGCTACGGCCGGCGCACCGTGTTCACCTTCTCGTTGGTCTGGTACTCGATCACCACCGCCATCATGGCGTTCCAGACCTCGGGGTTCGGCGTCGACCTATGGCGTTTCATTGCCGGCATCGGCATCGGCATCGAACTGGTCACCATCGACACCTATGTGGCCGAGCTGGTGCCACTGACACACCGCGGCCGCGCCTTCGCGTTCAACCAGTTCTTCCAGTTCCTCGCCGTGCCGATCATGGCATTCATTGCCTACATGCTGGTGCCGCGCGCGCCGTTCGGGTTCGACGGCTGGCGCTGGGTCGTGTTGATCGGCTCCGCCGGTGCCATCGTCATCTGGTTCATCCGGCTCGGTCTGCCGGAATCACCGCGCTGGCTGGCCCGCCACAATCGCATGGCGGAGGCCGAGAGGGTCACCGCATCGATCGAGGCGGCGGTGGCGCGTGACATCGGCCAGGCGTTGCCGCCGGCAGGCGCACCAGTAGAGCACGAGACGGGCGAAGGCAGCTTCGCCGAGATCTGGCAGCCGCCCTACGACCGCCGCGCCATCATTCTCTCGGTGTTCAACTTCTTTCAGACCTTCGGCTATTATGGTTTCGCGGCCTGGGTACCGACCTTGCTGATCGCCAAGGGCATTACGATCACCCAGAGCCTGCTCTACTCCTTCATCATCGCCATCGCCAATCCGGTGGGCCCGCTGCTCGGCACGCTGATCGCCGACAAGATGGAGCGGAAATGGCAGGTCTGCGGCGGCGCCATCGGCATCGGCGTATTCGGCATGCTGTTCGCCAACGCCGCCGATACCGCGCTGCTGATCCTCCTCGGTGTCCTGGTGACGCTGTGCAACAACTGGATGTCGTACAGCTTCCACAATTATCAGTCGGAACTCTTCCCGACCCGCATCCGCTCGCGCGCGGTCGGCTTCGTGTATTCCTGGAGCCGACTGTCGGCCGCGCTGTCGGGTCTGATCGTCGCCTACCTGCTCAACCTGGGCGGCGTGATCGCGGTGTTCGGCTTTATCGCGTTTTCCATGCTGATCGTGGTGATCTCGATCGGCGGCTTCGGCCCTCGCACCAAGGGGCTGGCGCTCGAGGCGATCTCGCATGCATAGGCTTTTCCTCCGGTGCAATGAAAGCCCGCCCTGTGCCCGCGTTCGACCAGCACGCGACGATGCGCGCCGCCCCTGACGCGCCGCCGGCAATGCCGGATGTGGCAGTCCGCCCCCTCGCCGACCTGCTCCACCTGCTGCATTCGACCGAAACCGGGCTGACCGCAGCGGAAGCCGCCACCATCCTCAAGCTCACGGGGCCGAACCGGATTGCATCGGCTCGTCGAAAGACGGTGCTGGCCGATCTGTTGAAACGGATCAACAATCCGCTGGTCCTGGTCCTGCTGTTCGCGGCCGCGGTATCGGCCTTCACCGGCGACGTCGCAAGCTTCCTCATCATCGCCGCCATCGTGACGGTCTCGGTGGTGCTGGACCTGACGCAGGAACGCCACGCGCAGAATGCCGCCGACAAGCTGCGGGCCCAGGTATCGCTCTCGGCCAGTGCACTGCGCGACGGCGTGCCGGTCGATGTTCCGGGCGCCGAGATCGTGCCCGGCGATGTGGTGCTTCTGGCAGCCGGCGATCTCGTGCCGGCCGACGCCCGGCTGATCGAATCGCGAGACCTCTATGTGGACGAGGCGCTGCTGACCGGTGAAGCCTATCCCGCCGAGAAGGAGACGGCGCCGCCGCCGGCGCAGGTCGCGCAACAGACCGCATTCCCCCGCAACCTGGTATTCATGGGCAGCTCGGTCGTCAGCGGCACCGCCAAGGCGCTGGTCGTGGCAACCGGACACAAGGCGCAGCTCGGCGCGATTGCCAGCACACTGCAGAAACCGGAACCGCCCACCGCCTTTGCGATCGGCATCGAGAAGTTCGGCTTGATGATCGTGCGGATCACGGCGCTTTTGGTCTTGTTCGTAGTCCTGGTGAACCTGCTGTTCCACCGTCCCTTGCTCGCATCCTTTCTGTTTGCCCTCGCGCTCGCCGTCGGACTGACGCCCGAGCTGCTGCCGATGATTATCTCGGTAACCCTGGCGCATGGTGCGCTGCGTATGGCGCGCAGGTACGTCATCGTGAAGCGGCAGTCCGCCATCGACGACCTCGGCAGCATGGACGTGTTCTGCAGCGACAAGACCGGAACGCTCACCGAGGCGCGCATCAAGTTGGTTCGCGAGGTGGACCTTTGCGGACAGGACAGCGGCGCCGTCATGCAGATGGCGCAACTCAATGCCACCTTCGAAAGCGGACTCAAAAGCCCGCTGGACGAGGCGATTCTCGCCGCCGGCAGCATCGACCGCGCGGCCTGGCGCAAGATCGACGAGGTCCCATTCGATTTCCAACGTCGCCGGGTCTCGATCCTTGTCCAGGGCGAAAGCCAGCGACTGTTGATCGTAAAGGGCGCGCCGGAAGACGTGCTGCAGCACTCGGCGCATTACGCGCGGCAAGACGGACCACCGCTCCCGCTCGACAGCAAGGCGCGGCAGACAGCAGACGCCACCTTCACCGCACTCGGCGCCGAGGGCTATCGGGTCCTGGGCGTGGCGTGGCGCGAAGTCGAAGCTGACCGCCAGCATGCCAGCATTGCCGACGAGACGGACCTGACGTTCTCCGGCTTTCTCGCGTTCCTCGATCCGCCGAAGCAGGGCGCGCGTGACGCGCTGACGCGGCTCGCCGAACTCGGCATCAGCATGAAGATCGTCACCGGCGACAACGAGCAGGTCACCCGCCATGTCTGCGGCGAACTGGGCCTGGAAATCACCGGCACGCTGACCGGGCCGCAGATCGACCGCCTGACCGACGAAGCACTGCTGGCGAGGGTCGATTCCACCACGCTGTTCTGCCGGGTAACGCCGCCGCAGAAATCGCGTGTCATCGCCACGTTGCGCCGCAAGGGCCATGTCGTCGGCTACATGGGCGACGGCATCAACGATGCGCCGCCGCTGCATGCGGCGGATGTGGGGTTCTCGGTCGATACGGCGGTCGATGTCGCGAAGGAGGCCGCGTCCATGATCCTGCTACGCAAGGATCTCGGCGTGCTCGCTGACGGCGTGCGCGAGGGACGCCGAACCTTCGCGAACATCTTCAAGTACGTGATGATGGGCACCAGTTCCAATTTCGGCAACATGTTCTCGATGGCGGGCGGCGTGCTGTTCCTGCCGTT
>DATBKQ010000267.1:0-3552 GCA_036555825.1 Acetobacteraceae bacterium
CCATGGCAGCTCGCTCAGCAAGGGGGTGCATGCGCTGGTCGCCGCTCAGCTTGGCGAGACTGAAGCGGCGGTGCGCTATTTCGGCGAGACGGCGGCGACCGACTTGCGCGCCACGGGCGACAGCAGCGCCGGGGGCGTGCATATCGCCGCGCTCGGTGGCCTGTGGCAGGCCGCGGTGTTCGGATTTGCCGGCCTGTCGCTGCGCGAGGACGCGCTGGGCATCGATCCCCGGCTGCCGCCCGCATGGCGGACGCTGGGGTTCTGTGTGCACTGGCGCGGCCGGCTGGTGCGGGTGGAGATCGATCAGGCAGCGCGGGAAGTGCGGGCCGAGCTTGTCAGGGGCGATGCGGTGCCGCTTGATGTCGGCGGAACACGGCACCTGCTTGCCGCGGGTGCGACATACCGTAGCGGCCTTGCGGCAATGGGTGAGCGAATGAGGGGGAAGTCATGCGAGGCTTGGCGCTCACCGTGACGCTGGCCAGCGCGCTCACCGGCACGGCGAATGCGGCGGCCACGCTCGAGCGGTCGCCGTACGGCACGACGCAACGCGGCCAGGCGGTCGAGGTCTTCACCATGACCAACGAGCACGGGGTACGCGTGCGGTTCCTGAGCTACGGCGGCGTCATCACCGAGCTCGAGGTGCCCGACCGGACCGGACAGGCGGCCAATATCGTGTTGGGCTTGAGCAACCTGCGCGACTACGAGACGCGGAGCGCGCATTATGGCGCGATCACCGGGCGCTACGCCAACCGCATCGCCCATGCGCAGTTCACGCTGAATGGCCAGACCTACCGGCTGATCGCCAACAACGGTGCCAACACGCTGCATGGCGGGCCGGATGCGCTCGACAAACAGGTGTGGACCGTCGAGCCGGTGCAAACGCCGGAGGGAGTTGCCGCGACGCTCAGCTATGTCAGCAAGGACGGCGAGCAGAACTTCCCCGGCACACTGACCACACGCGTGACCTACACGCTGAGCAACAACAACGAGCTGCGCATCGATTACGCGGCGAGCACCGACAAGGACACGGTGGTGAATTTCACCAACCATTCCTACTTCAACCTGGCCGGCAACGGTTCCGGCCCGGTCGAGGGTCAGATGCTGCTGATCAATGCCGAGCGCTACACCCCCACGGGGCCCGATCAGATCCCAACCGGGGAGGTGTCGCCTGTCGAGGGCACCCCGTTCGACTTTCGGCAGATGATGCCGATCGGCACGCGGCTGCGCAGCGCGCACCAGCAGATGGTGTACGCGCATGGCTACGATCATAATTTCGTGCTGAACAAGCGGCCCGGCGAGAGTCTGTCGTTTGCCGCGCGCGGCTACGATCCGCGATCCGGGCGGGTGATCGACTGTTTCACCACCGAGCCGGGGCTGCAGGTCTATACCGGCAATTACCTGAACGGGTCGGTGGTGGGCTCCTCGGGCACCGCGTACCGGCAGGGCGAGGGATTCACGCTGGAGACGCAGCACTTTCCCGACAGCCCCAACCAGCCGGATTTTCCCAGCACCGTGCTGAAGCCGGGCCAGGAGTTCCGCTCGACCACGCTGTTCCGTTTCGCTACCGACACACCGCTGCCGCCGCTGCTTCGCTGAAGCAACGGTCTGATCTGGCAGCGCCAGCCACAGGAGGGATCCAGGTTGACCGGTCAAGCAACATTCGATGCCAACGTGCTGGAGACGCTGCGGAGCCGTCCGGAAGTCAGCATCCGCACCAGCCGCAATCCGCGACGTCCGGTCACGATTTGGATTGTCGTGGTGGATGACGCGGTATTCGTCCGATCCGTACAGGGTCCGCGCGGCAAGTGGTATCTTGCGGCAAAGGCCGATGGCGAGGCTACGCTGGTCATCGGCCAGCAGGAGCTTCCAGTTCGTGTGACGCCGGTCACGGACCCGGTGGCGGTGGACGCGGTCAGCCGGGCGATCCTGAGCAAATACGCGGCCAGCCCCTATGCGAAGACGATGGTTTCGGACGAAACAGTGCCGACGACGCTCCGGCTCGATGCTGGACCCCCTCCCTGACCCTCCCCCGCCAGGCGGGGAAGGAAAACCATCGTATTCCAGCCAGCTGGGACAACGGGCCGTTCACTTCGCTATGATGTGGCCGCGCGCCTTGGGATTGAAGTCGTCGAAGAATTCGTAGCGGCCGGCGCGCAGCGGTCCGAGATTGACCACCACCTCCTGCCCGGCGGGCACCACCTTCTCGCGGTGCAGCTCGGCGCTTTCGAACTCGGACGCCGCCGCGTCCTGGTTGCGCACGTGCAGCTCGATCTTCTGCCCCGCCGGGACATTGAGCTCGGTCGGTTCGAAGGCGCGGTTGTGGATGGTGAGGTTTGCCGTGGGCGTTTGCGCCGCCGCGGTCGATGCAGCGAGCAGCAGGGTCAGCAGGACGGGGGTGAATTGCATCGCGGATACATCGTGACAATTGCGAGTGATTTGCAGTCGCATATCTCGGGGCGGAACGCAAGCCCTGAAACGGCTGGTGGGACCGCCGCCGAGCCGCCGGTGCCGAATGAAGAGACGATCGCTGCCATGCGCGAAGCGCGGGAGGGAAAGTTGCCCCGGTTCAAGAACGCAAAGGGCCTGCTGCGGGAATTGAATGAGGACGATTGAACGTACCAGTCGCTTCAGACGCGATTTACCGGCGCGAGAAATCCGGGCTCCTGGGCAAGAAGTTGGACTTCCTTTTTGCTGGAGGCGATTGAGCTGCTCGCAGCCGACAGGCTGCTGCCGCAGCCTTATTTCGACCATCCATTGTCAGGAGGGTGGAGCGGCTTTCGCGACTGTCACGTCAGGCCGGATTTGGTGCTGATCTACGAGAAGCCTGATGCACATACGCTGCGCCGGGTGCGCCTCGACTCGCATGGCGAGCTAGGGTTCTGAGACCCGTGGCTGTGTCGACCGCCGAGGCCGAGATGGCCGGGAGGTGCTAGTGTCCCGATTCCGAAGTCCCTGACATTCCAACGCCGGTGAGGCCCCATGCCGCTGCAGATCGCCATTGTTGCCGTCATTGCCGTGGTTGTGCTGCTGGTGGTCGCGCGCTCGATGCGCATCGCGGCGGAATGGCAGCGGGCCGTGGTGCTGCGGCTGGGACGCTTCCACAAGGTGAAGGGCCCAGGTATTTACCTGGTGTTTCCGGTCATCGACCGCGTCGCGCAGGTGGTGGATCTGCGCATCCACACGACGACGATCACGGCCGAGCAGGCGCTGACACGCGACACGGTCGCGGTGGGTGTCGATGCCATCGTGTTCTGGCAGGTGGACGATGCACAGGCTGCGGCGGTCAATATCGCCAATTACCAGGAAGCGATCGAGCGCGTGTCGCAGACCAGCCTGCGCGAGATGATCGGCGCCACGGAACTGTCGCGCCTGTTGTCCGATCGCAAGGCGGCCGATGAGGAGCTGCGGCGAACGATCAGCGAGAAGACCAGGAACTGGGGCGTGGTGGCGCGCAGCGTGGAGATCAAGGATGTGGCGATCCCGCGCGAGCTGCAGGACGCGATGAGCCGCCAGGCGCAGGCGGAGCGGGAGAAGGATGCGCGCGTGACGCTG
>DATBKQ010000268.1:0-3363 GCA_036555825.1 Acetobacteraceae bacterium
ATCGAGGCGCACGGCTCGAAGGGTCTGCTGCGCGCCGGCAATGTCACCGCCACCACCGTGGAACTGGCAACCGAGGGCGGGTTCGTCACTGATCCGGCGCTGCCGTTCTTTCTCGAACGTTATGCCGCGGCCTATCGTGCCGAACTGGATACGTTCATCGCGGCCGTTCTGACCGCTCGCCCACCCACGCCTGATGGCGAGGATGGTCTCAGGGCGCTGTTGCTGGCCGATGCGGCGACCACGTCGGCGCGGACCGGCCAGGCGGTGCAACTGCCCGCGGGAGCCTAGCCATGCGGATCGGCATGGTCACCGACAGTCTGGGCAATCTGCCGCTGGACGAGTTGCTCCGCACCGCCGCGGAGCTTGGGGTCGAGATGCTGGAGTTCCCGTGCGGCAACTGGTCGAATGCGCCGCATCTGCACCTCGACATGCTGCTGGATCGAGAAGCCGCGCGTGCTGAATTCGTGGCTAAACTGCGCGATCATGGCCTGGCGCTCAGCGCGCTGAACTGTTCCGGCAACCCGCTTCACCCGGGCGAATTGGGGCAACGGCACCGGGCGGTGACCTCGAAGACGATCCGGCTCGCCGGGCTGCTGGGCGTGGAACGCGTGGTGCTGATGTCGGGTTGTCCGGGTGGTCCGGGCGACGCGAACGCCAACTGGATCACCACCGCATGGCCGCCCGAGGCCGCGCGCGTGCTCGCCTGGCAATGGGACGAAGTGGTAATCCCCTACTGGAAGGCGCTGGCCGCCGAGGCGAAGTCGGCGGGTGTGGCCAGGCTCTGTCTCGAGTTGCACGGTCAGCAGAACGTTTACAACGTCGAGACTCTGTTCCGGTTGCGTGACGCGGTGGGGCCGATGGTCGGGGCGAATTTCGATCCGAGCCACCTGTTCTGGATGGGCGCCGACCCGCTCGCCGCCACGCGCGTTCTGGGACCGGCGATCTATCATGTGCACGCCAAGGATACGCGGGTGGACCGCGCCATGGCCTCGGTCAACAGCCTGATCGACACCAAACCCGTGGACCGGCTGCTCGAGCGCTCCTGGAGCTACGTCACGCTCGGTTTCGGGCACGACCTGCTGTGGTGGCGGGAGTTCTGTTCGCTGCTGCGGCTGGTCGGCTATAACGATGTGCTGTCGATCGAACACGAAGACCAGATGTTGCCGCCGCTCGATGGGGTCCGGCGATCGGTGGAGCTGTTGCGGGCGGCGATCTGACCTGTGATCAAGGCAACGGCCCATCGCCCGGCGGGACATCGTCGCCGCCTGGCGTGGGGGCACCGCCCAGTTCCTCGATCGTCACGTAGGCCTTCGCCTGTGCGACCGCCACCTGTCGCACCCCGCCCGGGGGGCAATCCTTGTAGTGGTCGGGGGTGCCGCAGTTATCGGGCTGGAGAGGCCGGCGAACGTAGTTGGCGTTGTGCGTCGCCTGCGCGACGTCGGCCTCGACGATCGGCCCACAGCCTGACAGGCAGAACACCACCCCGCAGACGACCTCGTGAATCCGCACTGGCATCTCCACCGGCGGCACCTGCTAGCCGTCGGAGCGGCCAAGAGCTGCCATCAGCTCTGCCCATTCCCGCCGGTTGAGCCCGCTGCCGGCCTGATCGACCGCCTCACCGGCCAGCATGCGCCGAACCACCTGCAACATTTGCGCCGACAGCGTCACCGCGCCCAGACGATAGTCGAGAAACGCCCGGTGCGCGACTGGCACCCAGGCGGCCACCGTCTCCAGGATCGCCTCCGCATACGCCCGGATTTCGTACTGTGCGTGAGCATCGGCACGCAACGACAGGAAATGGAACAGGTTATAAAGATCAATCTTCCAGTACCATTGGGTGTAGGTGTTCAGTGTCAAGTTCATTCGAGCCAACTCGCGCGCCAAGCCCCGGCGCGCCGCATCGCGTACCGCTCCCGCCTCGTCCTCGTTCAGCATCTCCGCGTAATGATCGTAGCAGCGGGCGGCGTCCTCACGCAGCAGCGCGAGCACCCGCGCTGCTTCCTCGCCGCCAAGCAGATCGCCCCGGCCCTGCCGGTTGGCGGACGACTGCGCGGCGAGGTGTTCCGGGGCCGGCAGGTAGAACTCGCGGTCCAGGACCGAGTAGCGGGCGGAGTACTCGTTCACGTTCGCGGTGCGGTGGCGGATCCACTGCCGGGCGACGAAAATCGGCAGCTTCACGTGATACTTGATCTCGCACATCTCGAACGGTGTGGAGTGGCGGTGCCGCATCAGGTAGCGGATCAGCCCGGCATCCTCCGACACGCGCCGCGTGCCGCGGCCATACGATACCCGCGCCGCCTGCACGATCGCCGCATCATCTCCCATGTAGTCGATGACGCGGACGAAGCCGTGATCCAGTACCGGCAGCGCCTGAAACAGCAATGCCTCGAGCGCTGCGACCGTGGGCCGCGCGGTCGCGGAGCGCTGGGCGCGGGCGGCCTCGATCTCAGTTTGCTGCTGGGGTGTCAGGCTCATAGGTGGTTCAAACCTTACGCCGCGTGTTGTGTGGGAATATTCTTTACCGCCTCGGCCAGATCGCGCTCCGCCTGCCACAGGTCATGCGCCATCTGCATACGTAGCCAGATTCCGGGACCATTGCCGCAGAACTTGCCCAGGCGCACTGCCATTTCCGGCGTCACGGCCGCACGTTCCGCCAGGATGGCGTGCAACGTTTGCCGGGACACGCCGAGTTTCTCGGCGGCCGCCTTCACGGTAAGGCGGAGCGCCGGCAGTACGTCCTCCCGCAATAGCTCCCCAGGATGGCTGGGTCGCCAGGCTGGCGGACCTTTCACACGATATTCGGCCACGATGTCGGCTCCTGCCTACACTGGGTAAGCTCGCCCTCCGTGTAATGAAAGTCTTGACGGGTCGTCAAGCAGGAGTTGACACCCCAATCGGGCCCGCACTATAGCGCAAAGGCAATGATACGTTCATTCAGGAGTCGGGCGCTCGCGGCGCTCTGGCAACGGGGTGATCCGTCTCGAATACGGCCGGACCTGCTCGACCGGCTCAGACGGCGATTGAATGCGTTGAATGCCGCGGAACGTCCCGAGGATATGGATGTCCCGGGCTTCAACTTTCATCGCCTGCGAGGCCGGCCGCCCCGCTACAAGGTTCACATAAATGGCCCCTGGTGCGTGACGTTCGGTTGGGAGGCCGAGGACGCGATCCAGGTGGATCTGGAGCAGTACCACTAGCGGCTGTCTCCCCCTTCCAACAATGATGGCGCTTGCCTATATTCTCTCCGCCGGTCTTCCGGCTATGGCGATAAACGGTGCGTGGAATAAGCGTAGTGGACCCGGGGGCAGTGCCCGGCGCCTCCACCATTACGGGGGCGACACAGGCTCGACACGCGTGGTAAAG
>DATBKQ010000269.1:0-2118 GCA_036555825.1 Acetobacteraceae bacterium
AAGGCCATGCGCCATATCCACTCGATGGGCGGCATCACAGCGGCCTGCTTATCGGCCCCCAGCAGGAGGTTTGCAAGCGAATGACGACAGCACCGACGGTGGAGGGTCTGCGCGAGGCTTTGCGGGGGATCGCCGATCCCGTATCGGGCAAGGACATCGTCTCGGCAGGGTTGGTCGAGGGGATCGAGGTGCGCGGCAGTCTGGTGCAGGTGGCACTGCTGACCGACCGGACGCATGCCGCGGCAATGGAGCCGGTATGCCGGCAGGTCGAGGCGGTGCTGTCGCGCCAACCGGGGATCACCAATGTGACGGCCGTGCTGACAGCGCACAAGGCGCCGGCGCAGCCGGCCGCGCAGCCGCACGGACAAAAGGCGGCGTTGCTGCTGCCAGAGGTGAAGGCGATCGTCGCGGTGGCGTCGGGCAAGGGCGGCGTCGGCAAGTCCACCGTGGCAGTGAACCTGGCCGTGTCGCTGGCGCGCGCCGGGCGCCGCACGGGACTGCTGGATGCGGACATCTATGGCCCCAGCCTGCCACGCATGCTGGGGCTGTCACGCAAGCCGCAGGTGCGCCGGGACAGGATGATACCGCTCGAGGCCTGGGGGCTCACCTGCATGTCGATCGGCTTTCTGGTCGAGGAGGAGACGCCGATGATCTGGCGCGGGCCGATGGTGATGGGCGCGCTGGAACAGATGTTGGGCCAGGTGGAATGGGGTGCGCTCGACATCCTGGTGGTCGATATGCCGCCCGGCACGGGCGATGCGCAGTTGACCATGGCGCAGCGGGTGGCACTGAGCGGCGCGGTGATCGTGTCCACACCGCAGGATATCGCGTTGGTGGATGCGCGGCGCGGCGTGCGGATGTTCGAACGTGTACGCGTGCCGGTGCTGGGGCTGGTGGAGAACATGAGCTTCTACCAGTGTCCCAACTGCGGGCATACGTCGCATATCTTCGGCCATGGCGGCGCGCGGCGGGAGGCCGAACGTCTGGGGACGGAGTTCCTCGGCGAAGTGCCGCTGCTGCTGGACATCCGCACCGCATCCGATGCCGGTACCCCGATCGCCGCGGCGGCGCCGGACAGCGATGCGGCGAAGGCGTTCGCGGCGGTGGCAGATCGGGTGTGGCAGAAGGTGGCGGATGCGGCGGTGGCAAGAAGCAGCGGGCCGCGCATCGTGGTGGAGTAATGCCGTTCCATCGCTGAGCGCTAAGTACCCGCCATCAGTGGAGCGCGAATCGGTGGCGGCATGTCCCTGTGTCATTGCGAGCGTAGCGAAGCAATCTGGTTCGGGCGCGCTCACGGGCCGTGATTGCTTCGTCACATCGCTCCTCGCAATGATACAATCAGCGAACCGCGCTTCATGGATTCGTGCTGCTAAGAGTGATGCGCCTCGATCACTTCGATCGAGCGCACTTCGTCGGGCTCGCCGGTATAGACGACGAGTGCTACGGACTCGGTGCCGACGCAGGCGCTGTGCACCTTGCCCTTCGGGTTCAGCGCGTAGTTGCCAGGAAAGCGAAGCGGCTCGCGGTCTTGGTGCCGCGCCCGCCCTCCAGGTGGAAGATGTGCTCATCCGACAGCGCGGTCGCGATGATCTTGATGACCTTGCCCTCGGGCGGCATCAACCGCAGCACATAGGCAACACCGCCACCTTCGGCACGCCGATCGCTTAGCGTCTTGAGCTGCACGATCGGGCGCCCCCCGAAAGTGGCCCCGCCGCCGAACAGCGAATGGCCCGGCTCCCAGTCCATCGTCATCGTGTCGAAACTGAATGATTGCATGCTTCCTTCTCCCCTCATGCAACCAGCGTCTTGCACATGAAGATTCGCTCCACGCCGGGCGCGGAAGCGATGCGGCCGAATTCCTCCCAGCCATGTCGCAGGTAAAACTCGGGGGCCTGGAAGTTGACGGTCACCAGCGTGGCGGCGCGACAGCCGCGGCTGATTGCTTCGACCTCCGCCATCCGCAACGCCTGGCTGCCGATCGACGTGCGGCCGAGCAGTCCACCCGCCAGTTCGCCGGTGTCAGGGTCCCGCACCGTGACGGCGAGTGGGCGCCAATCGCGACGCCGCGCCATCTCTTCATTGTGATCGGCCAGACCGGCGTCGAGTACATGCCTGAGA
>DATBKQ010000270.1:0-17916 GCA_036555825.1 Acetobacteraceae bacterium
CGCCCTCGTGCACCCGGTAACCCCACAAGGCGCCAAGGCATGCGACGTCCATCGTGCCGCGCGGCAGCTTCTTTTGCGCATACATCTTCGAGGTCCGCGGCACCTCGTCGCCGATATCCTGCACCACCTGGATCCCCGCGGGCTTCAGAATGGGATCGTCGATGTTCTCGCGCAGCAACCGGGCATAGTCGCCGCCCCAGGTCCCAACGACACATTGCTCCGCCGCCCGCGCACGGCGGATGACTGCCGGCGCGGCAAGCAGCACAGCAGAGGTCAGAATGCCACGCCGCGACAGAGTGAATTCATGCATTGCTCGTCTCCCTGCTGACCGCCCGCCTTGCGCGCCCATCGGCGTTGAACAGCCGCTCGTCATCGGCGCCCCAACGCAGCGCCACGCGCGCACCCGCAGTGTGACGAGGCATCGCATCCGGGCCAAGTCCTGGGCCGCGTGCCAGCAGCGTAAAGCCCGGCGCGATCCTTACCGCATGCTCCACCACCGCGCCCAGCCACGTGCAAAGCTCGACCTCGCCGTCCACCATGCCGTTGCCCACCGATGCAAGGCGCACGCTCTCAGGCAGAACCGCGAGCGTCCCCTCGCCATCGTCCTCATAACGGTTCGCGAGCGCGATCGCCGTTCCGTCACCCAGCACCAGTCGTCCGCCGTTCAGCCGGCCCGCGACGATGTTGCGGCCGCCGATGAACTGCGCCACGAACGGACTGGCAGGGTCGGAGTGCACCTGTTCCGGTGTACCGATCTGCTGCACACGGCCCTCGTGCATCACCACCAGGCGGTCCGCCAGCGCCATCGCCTCGGTCTGGTCGTGCGTCACCATGATCGTGGTGATGCCGCCGGACTGCTGCAGCAGGCGGATCTCGCGTGCCATCTCCTGGCGTAAGGCTGCGTCCAGGTTCGACAGCGGTTCGTCGAGCAACAGCACGCGCGGGTGAATCGCCAATGCACGCGCCAGTGCCACCCGCTGCTGCTGCCCGCCCGAAAGCTCCCGAGGCAGGCGCGATGCGAACGCTTCCAGTTTGGTAAGCCGCAGCATTTCCGCCACACGCGTCCTCATGGAGCCCGGCGCCATCCGGCGCATCTCCAGCCCAAACGCCACGTTGCGCGCAACCGAGAGGTGCGGGAACAGCGCATAGCTCTGAAAGACGATCCCCATTTCGCGCCGGTGCGGCGGCAGTCCCACGATGCTGACGCCGTCCAGCAGGACGTCGCCGGCAGAAGGCGGCACAAAGCCGGCGATCATGCGCAGCGTGGTGGTCTTCCCGCAGCCCGAAGGTCCAAGCAGCACGATCAGTTCCCCGGGCGAGACATCGATGCTGACCGCATTCACCGCGGCCACACCGCCGAACCGCTTGCTCAGCCCGTCGAGTGCAAGCGCCGCGGTCGTCACCGGATCACCTGACCCAGCCGGACAAAGCGGTCCAGCACCAGAAGCAGCGCGGCGATAGCTACGATCTGTGCAACGGCAATCGCCGAGACCAGCGGGTCGATGTGGTACTCCAGGTATTGCAGCACCGCGACCGGCAGCGTGGTGACGCCGGGACTGGTGAGGAACAGCGCCAGCTCCAGGTTCTCGAACGAGATCACGAACGCGAACAGTGCCGCGGCAACGATGCCGGCGCGCATCGCCGGCAAGGTCACGCGCCAGATCACTCTGAGCGGTCCCGCGCCCAGACTGGCGGCGGCTTCCTCGGCGGCGCGGTCGTGATTGGCCAGGCTGGCAAGACAAAGCCGTACCACCCAAGGGGTAGTGATCATGACATGCGCCAGCACCAGCCCGATCATCGACCCGGTCACCGTGGTGCCAAGCCGTTCGTCCATCTTCACCAGCCCGATATAGATCGCCAGACCAAGCGCGATGCCAGGCACGGTGAGCGGCGCCAGCAGCAGCATCGAGACCGCGCCGCGTCCGCGAAAGCGATGGCGTGCCAGGCCGATGCCCGCCGGAATGCCCAGCGTCAGGCTGCCGGCAACAGAGAATGCCGCCAGCTTCAGGCTGGTTACGACAGCGCCGCCAAAGTTCGGAGCAATCGCGAAGTACCAGGAGAGCGTATAGCCGCGCGGCGGAAACAGGATCAGCTTCTCGTCGAACAGGCTGAGGTAAAGCGTCAGCAATAGCGGCACGATGATCAGCAGCGCACCGCATGTCACCAGGATCGGCACGGCGATGCGTTCCGCCGCGCGTACCACGGACTCAGCGCGTGCCATATAGCCGGTCGCCCGCGTCGCCCAGTCCCGGACAGATATAGCCGTGACCGTCCAATTGACGATCGATCGCCGCGACATAGACCGCCAGGCCCGGATGCGCATCGGACAGCGCGCCCAGGCCCTCGGGTGCGGCAATCAGACAGGCGAAGCTGATCTGGGTCACGCCCGCCTGCTTCAGCCGGCTTATCGCCGCAGCCGCGGAATGACCTGTCGCGACCATCGGATCAATGACGATTACCTGCCGCTCCTGCACATCGTCTGGCAGCTTCAGATAGTATTCCACCGGCACAAGCGTCATGGGATCGCGGTACAGCCCGATTTGGCCGACACGCGCGGATGGGACGAGATCCAGCATGCCATCGAGCATACCGTTTCCGGCGCGCAGGATCGGCAGGAAGCACAGCTTCTTCCCCGACAACAGCGGCGCTTGCATCGCCTCCAGCGGTGTTTCGATGGCGACGGTCTCGGTCGGCAGCTCGCGGGTCACTTCGTACGCCATCAGCAGGCTCAGTTCGCGCATCAGCCGCCGGAACTCGGAGGTCACCGTCTCCTTACGGCGAAGCAAGGTCAGTTTATGCTGTACCAGCGGGTGATTCAGCACGGTCACGTTGGGGAAAGCGGCCATTGCAGTTCTTTCGCCGGAAGACGTCAGAATACGGTGCCATCGCTGATGGCAACAAGCGGCGGCGAACCGTCCGGCCGCCGCTCGCGGGCGACCCGACGCCCTGCGTCCCAGGTACCGCCTTGCAGCAATCTGGCGAGCGGCATTTCCGCTGCCGAAACGCCAAGCCGGTCGCGCAACATCGGCGCAAGGCGATCCAGCAATGCCACGGTCAGCGCACGCCACTCGATGATCGCGGGATGGTCCACCGGCAGCGGCTCGGCAACCAGTGACGGATCACGCGGACGCAGCACACCCAGATCGACGAAAAGGCCGCCATTGCGGTACTCGGCGAGGCCGGTCAGCGCGTCGAGGCCGGTCACCGGGACGGACGCCTCCTCCAGCACCTCGACGATCGAATAGCTCAACCACTGCGACAGTTTATGCAACGGCACCAACCCGTCCCCGGGAGCCATCGGGTGGTGCCACACGTCGCCCAGGATCTCGCCCCGCAACCGCAGTCGCCCCGGCCAGATCGGCGCGAGGACCTGCAAGATCGTGCCCAGCACGTCGCGCGCGGCGAGCACCCCATCGCTGGTCTGCGCCCGCCAACTATCGAGCAGGCCGCCAATCCGGCCGCCGCAAAGGTCGCGCCGATCTCGCACCACGTCGCCCAGCCTGCGCAGCAGTGCTGCGCGCCCCGCCAATCCGGGCAAAGGATTGTCCGGCCCCACTTGCAGTGCGGCCGCCAATGCCGCGTCCGGCAGCCGCGACAAACCTTCCGCATCGGCACGCAAAGGCTGGTTCGGATCGGAAGAGAACAACCCGGAACGGAATGCATGCAGACTGGCAACCGCAAGCCCTTCCGAGCGCCGCAGCACCAGTCCGGTTTTTGCTTCATGGAACCGCCAGATCGCGCCGGCGCCCGCGTCCAGCAGCACACTGACGGTGCACAGGTCGATGCGCATCCGCGCAAGCGACGCCGCATCGCATCCGTGCAGGGTCCGCGCCAGTGCACCCCAGCGGTCTACACCAGCGGTTTCGAAATGGCGCCAGCGCGAGTGATAGGGAACCCTCAGCTCCGGATAGTTCTGCCGGATCACCGCCACCACGTAATCCGCGGCATCGTCCAGCCGCGCCGGATTGAACGCCAGGTGCGCCAGCGCGTCCCGCTCCGCCAATGACAGCATCGCATGGCACCGCTCGCGCACGGCTTCCGCCGAGCGCAGCCAGGCCAGCCGGCGCCGCTCCACCACGTCGGACACCGTGGGTTCAGTCACCCAGATTGCGGCCCTTGGGCAACTTCAACGCCAGCGCATCGGGGATGCTTTCGGCGTAGTAACCGGACGCCTTCTTCGCATCCATCTCGACGCTGGCGTCAGCCGGGATCAGTTCATCCGGGATTGGCACGCGCTCGATTACCTCGATGCCGCTTGCCACGATCTGCGCGTATTTCAGGTGGCTCATCGACACCAGACGGTCGATCCGTGCGATGCCGAGCCAATGCAGCACATCCGGCATCAGTTCCTGCAATCGCATATCGGAGACACCGGCGACGCACTCGGTGCGCTGGAAATACGCCTCGGCGCGATCGCCGCCGGCCTGGCGCTTGCGTGCATTGTAGACCAGGAACTTGGTCACCTCTCCCAGGGCGCGGCCTTCCTTGCGGTTATACACGACAACCCCGAGGCCACCTTGCTGCGCGGTGGCCACACCCACTTCCACACCGTGCGCGAGATAGGGCCGGCACGTGCAGATGTCGGAGCCGAACACGTCGGAGCCGTTGCACTCGTCGTGCACCCGGCAGGCGATCCGCGTCTCCCGCCGCCCCAGGCGCGACGGATCGCCCATGATGTACACCGAAAGGCCCCCGATCGGCGGCAGGAAGACCGCCAGATCGGGCCGCGTCACCAGCTCGGGAAACATTCCTCCGGTCTGCTCGAACAATCCGCGGCGCAGTTCCGTGGTGCTGATCCCGAACCTTCGCGCCACGCCAGGCAGGTACCACACCGGCTCCACGGCAACCTTGGTGACCCGCACATGCCCGGCCTCGGTCAACACCGCCCCGTCGGGCGTAAGCCGCCCGACACGCACCGCCTCGGCGATCTCCGGCATATTGATGCGCGCGCGCGTTACCGCGATGGTCGGACGGATGTCCCACCCGGCGGCGATCCGGTCGGCGAACACCTCGCCCGCCATATGTCCCCAAGGGTCGAGCGAGACAATGCGCTCGGGGTCGCCCCACTGCGGATACGGACCGATGCTCGCGGCGGGCGCGGTATCTGTCAAATCGGGGCGATGCCCCGGAGCAAGCCTGCCCGTCGCGACGGCGAGCGCCCGGTACAGCGCGTAGGCACCGGCATGCGTGCCAATCACGTTGCGCAGCTCCGGATCCTGCAGGGTGGCAATCACAGGACCACGCTCGGCCGGATCGGCGGCACCCCAGTGCACCGGCACGAGACGGCCTGCCGGCGGCGGATGCGAGGTCAGGACAATGGCGCGCGGCAGCGAATTTTGCGCCCGAGGCGCCACTGGCGAGGCGGCCGGCGAACCGGTCATCGGTGCAGTCCTCCAGACGGGTGGCGGTTGCCCGCTTGACCCACAATATTATGCAACCTTGCTGACCAAAAGCACGCCGCAGGCAAGTCATCAAAGAGTGTAAGCGGCACGGTCCGATCCGCGGCTCGACGTCGCAGGCGCCCACCGGGCAGTCAGTACATGACATCGCCACCGTTCGGCGACAGCGTGGCACCGACATAGAACCCACCCTCCGGACCCGCCAGCAGCAGGGCAGTCGCGGCAATCTCCTCCGGGCGGCCGAAGCGGTGGACCGGCAAGGCGTCAATGAACGCCTGGCGATCCTCCGGCGCCATGGTTGCGGTGAGATCGGTGACGATCGGCCCCGGCGCGATCGCGTTCACCCGCACGCCCTTCGGCGTTGCCTCGCAGGCCAGCGCGCGTGTGAACCCGATGATCGCCGCCTTGGCGGCGCAATATGGCGTCGAATTCACCGCGCCCTTGATCCCGCGTTGCGAGGCCACGTTGATGATGCAGCCGCGGCCACGCGCCGCCATCGCCGGATAGACCGCCTGCGCCATGAAGAACATGCCCTTCTCGTGCACATCCACAATCCGGTCGTAATCGGCCTCGGTATAATCCTCGAACTTCTTGCGGATATTCATGCCCGCATTGTTGAACAGGATGCCGATCGGCCCGAGGGCCTCGGCGGCCTCTCGCGCAAACGCCCGCGTTGCGGCGATATCGACCACGTCGAGCGAGCGATGCATTGCCCGGCGGCCGGACGCCCGGATTTCGCTCGCGGTCTCATCCGCCTTCGGCCCATCGTCGAGATGGCAGAAGGCGATGTCCGCCCCTTCCGCCGCAAACGCCAATGCCGTCGCGCGCCCGATGCCACGCGATCCACCCGTGACCAGCGCGATCTGCCCAGCCAGTTTCATCGCTCCCTCCTACTCGCTGATCCATTCGATCCATTTGCCGTGCGGATCGGTCCACGCCTGCGGCGTGCCATCGACCGACAGCACGAATGCACCGCGGGGGCCGCGCGGGACCTCGATCGAACGGAATACGCCCGGCGCCTCGTTGCTGACCCACACCGCTCCGCTGCGCCGGACCTCGCACGCAAACTCCTCGCGCAGCGCTACTTCCGGCACGTATCCCAGCACGGCCGAATGGAACACGACCAGGGTCGCCCCCGCGCGAGCCTGAAGCACACACGAAGCCAGGTCTTGCAGCAGGTCGCCTCGCATCACGCGCGGGGGGTCGCGCCGCGCCACTGTCAGAGCGGCGCGCAGGCGTTGCAGTCGATCGCCATGCTCCGGCCACACGAGTGTCTCCAGCCATGTGGAATGCTCGGCGTTAGCCACGTCCAGCGGGTGCAGATCGAGGCCGAGTCGCCACGCGATACGCAATTGCTGCCGCGGAACTGGCGTCGCGGCATTGACCCTGCAAGGGAACACCGGTGCCTCCAAACTGGGTGCCGCCAGCCTTTGTCCATCATAATCGTAACCGTAGCGGTCGGGCAGTAGACACAGGCCCGCCGCGGCGCCGACTTCGAGCAGTGCCAGCGGCTGCGGCAAGCGCGACAGCACGGGCAACAGCACTGCACACCGCCCAGCCTCGTTCGTCTGCGTCCGGCGCTCCAGCATGATGGCCCGAATCTCTGCCGCATGGTTGCGCAGCATCGCGCGGAACGTCGGCCAGTCAGCCGGCGTGCCGCAGACATGGCGCAACGCCGCGAACAGCAGGTTCGGCTGGCGCTTGGCTCTTGGCAATGTCTGGAGAAATTCGCGGGCAAACGCATCGACAGCCACGCCCGATGCGAATGTCTCATACAGCGGCGAGCTGCCGTGCGCCTCCACTTCGGCAAACCGTCGGAAACGTGCTGCGATTTGCTCCGTCACCCCATCTCCCTGGCTGGGGACCCATGTTGCGCCGTCGCCGCTGCGAGGCCAAGTTCTGTGGCATGGAAGTCATTCGCACACTAGAGGCGTTACGGTCTGCCTGCGCTGGGCTGCGCCAACGCTTCGGCTCGCTAACACTCGTCCCCACCATGGGAGCGCTGCACGATGGTCATCGCGCGCTGGCAAAGGCAGCGGTGGACAGCGGTGCCGGCGTCGTCGCCTCGATCTTCGTCAACCCGCTGCAGTTCGGCGCCAACGAGGACCTCTCGCGCTACCCGCGCGATGAAGCTGGTGATCTTGCGACACTGCAAGCCTGCGGCTGCCATCTTGTATGGGTGCCGGACGTTGCCTCGATGTATCCGCCAGGCAGCGCGACGACGATCGACGTCGCTGGACCGGCGGAACGGTGGGAAGGCGCTGCTCGGCCGGGGCATTTCCGCGGCGTCGCGACGGTTTGTGCCAAACTTTTCGGCCAGGTGCGACCCGATCGCGCCTACTTCGGCGAAAAGGATTGGCAACAGTTGCTGGTGGTGAAGCGGATGGCCGCGGATCTGCATCTGCCGCTGGAGATCGTCGGTGTGCCGACGGTGCGCGAGCCGGATGGACTGGCGATGTCCTCACGCAACCGGTTTCTGAATGGCGAAGAGCGCGCCGTGGCGCCACAACTGCACGCGACTCTCACTGCGGCCGCAAATCGTCTGCGCAGCGGACGGCCGGTCGATACTGTGCTCAACGATGCGAGCCGTACTCTGACACAGGCCGGCTTCCGACTTGATTACCTGGCTCTGGTGGACGGTTTCTCCATGTCGGCCGTGGCGGAAATGATGCCAGGTGCACGGCTGATCGTTGCCGCGAGACTGGGTTCGGTTCGGTTGATCGACAACATCGCGACCTGAACGTTCAGCCAGCCAGCGCCCGTTTCGCCACGCTCGCGAGATAGCCAGAAGCGGCTGGCAGAATTTCGTCGTTGTAGTCATAGCTGGAACTGTGCAGGCCGTGGCCATCATCGGCGGGCCCATTGCCGATCCAGACAAACGCACCTGGACGCTCCTGCAGATACCAGGCGAAGTCCTCCCCCGTCATGGCCGGCGCCAGATCGCGGCGCAGCGGCAGGCCAGCGGCAATCACCGCTTCGGCCGCTACATCGCGCTCCGCGGGTGTGTTCGCCGTCACCGGGTTGCCGCGCCGCAGCGTCACCTCGATGTTCACGTCGCATGTACTCGCGACACCAGCGCAGACCCGCCGGATCGCGGCCTCTACCTCGTCGCGTACGTTATCACGCAGCGTCCGCATGGTGCCACGCATGAAGGCCTCGTTCGGAATCTGATTGGCCGCGCTGCCCGCCTCCATCGTTGCGACAGTAATCACCACCGAATCCAGCGGATCGACATTGCGGGCGACGATCGTTTGCAACGCAAGCAGCAAATGCGCCGACGCAATCATCGGATCGCGCGCCAGATGCGGCAGGGCGGCATGCCCGGAGCGGCCGGCGACACGGAACTCGATGCGTGAGCCTGACGCCATCACCGCGCTATCGTGCACCGCGACCGTGCCTGCTTCGAGTCCTGGCCAGTTGTGGTAGCCGAACATCCGTTCCATGGGGAAGCGATCGAACAACCCATCGGCGATCATGCTCCTCGCCCCACCACCGCCCTCCTCGGCCGGCTGGAACACAAGGTGGACCGTACCGCTCCAGGAAGTATCCCGCTGCAGCAGGGCGGCGGCACCGAGCAGCGATGCGGTATGGCCGTCATGCCCGCAGGCATGCATCACGCCGGAGTTTCTCGATGCGTGCGACAGACCACTGGTCTCGGTGATCGGCAGTGCGTCCATGTCGGCCCGCAGCCCGACACTCCGGTTGGATTGGCCGCGCGAGATCGTCGCCACCACCCCGTGCCCGCCGACACCGGTGACAAACGGCACTCCGAGTTCCTGCAGCTTGGTCGCGACAAACGTCGCGGTTTCCTTCTCCTGCAGCGTCAACTCCGGATGCGCGTGCAGATGCCGGCGCCAAGCGGTCAGGGTCTGGTGCAGAGTTTGGTCCATTTGCGGGGCGCTAGCGGATTTTTCTCTCCGCGGCAATTACTCCGGATTCGCTATCGCTGCGCTATTGAGCCGTGCCGCTCACCCCGGGTCCTGGCCCACGCGCACGAGCATCTTGCCGAAATTCTGCCCGCCGAGGATGCCCGCCAGCGCCTCGGGCGCATTCTCGAGCCCGTCATGCACGTCCTCTCGGTAAACCAGGCTACCGTCCGCCACCCAGGGTGCGGCCAGCACACGCCACTCCGCCAGCTTCTCCGGTTTGTCGGAAACAATGAACCCCTGGATCAGCACTCGCTTGCCCACAACAAAACCGAGATTGGGGCCAGGGGGAAATTCGGCCTCGTTGTATTGCGACACCATGCCGCACATCGCCACCCGCGCGAATGGGTTCAGCAGGTCGAACACCGCTGCCTGGACCGCACCTCCCACGTTTTCGAAATACGCATCGATGCCGTTCGGACAGGCTGCCGAGAGCTCGCGCCGCAGATCGAGCGAGCGGTGATCGACGCAGTCGTCGAACCCCAGGCTGTCCTGCACCCACAGGCATTTCTCGGCCCCGCCGGCCACTCCGACGACACGCGCGCCCGCCCGCTTGGCGAGCTGCCCTGCCACCGACCCGACGGCACCCGAAGCGGCAGACACCACCACGGTCTCGCCCCTCTGCGGCCGGCAGATCTCGCCGATGCCGCGATAGGCGGTCGCACCGGGCATTCCCAGCACGCCGAGATACGCCGACAGCGGCGCACCATGTCGTGGCAGTTTCACCAGCCGCTCTCCGGGCGAGACGCAGTGGGTCTGCCAGCCGCGTGCCCCGACCGCCGCATCGCCGGCGACGAAGTCCGGATGCGCCGAGGCGATCACTTCGCCCACGGTCTCGCCAGTCATCACGTCGCCGGGATTCACCGGCTGCGCATAGGTCTGCTGCTCGCGCAGCCGCCCACGCATATAGGGATCGATCGACAGCCAGATGGTGCGGGTCACTACTTCGCCGGCGCCCGGCTGTGGCACCGCGTCCTCACGGAACTCGAAATCCTCCCGGCCTGGCGCGCCCCGCGGGCGGCGCTTCAGCACGATCGAGCGGCGGATCGCGTCGCTTGTGCTCATGGCTCAGGCCGCCTCGCTGCGCAGCACCAGCCGGCCGGTCACCTTGCCGTCGCGCAGCCGCATCAGCGCCTCGTTCGCATCCCGCTGCGGCACGGTCGCCACCGGCAGTGCGGGCAGCGTGCCCTCCTGCGCCAGTCTGACCAGTTCCCGCAGCTCCTTCGGGTTGCCGACATAGCTCCCCTGCACCGTCAGGGCGCGGATCGCCATCAGCGGCAGCGGCAGGGTCAGCTCCCCGC
Organism: Acetobacteraceae bacterium; assembly: GCA_036555825.1. Classification (GTDB taxonomy): domain Bacteria; phylum Pseudomonadota; class Alphaproteobacteria; order Acetobacterales; family Acetobacteraceae; genus JAMXLO01. The sequence continues at coordinate 10,627 of DATBKQ010000270.1, forward strand.
CGAACAGCCCGACCTGCACCAGCCTGCCGCCCTTGCGCAGCGCATCGAAGGCGAAGCGCGCGGTCCGAGTGCCGTTGACCAGATCGATCACCGCCAGCACCGGACCTCCGGCACTTTCGATGATGCGTCTGGTCACACCTTCGCCGTCGCCGTCCACCACCTTGTGCGCGCCTGCCTTCAGCGCCGCCTCGCGCTTCTCGGCACTGATATCGACCACCACGATGTTCTGGTGCCTCATCGCGCGCAGCACGGCGATCGCGTTCAGACCCAGGCCACCGGCGCCCACCAGCACAATGGCTTCGCTCACCGGAAACCTCTCTCCTTGGGGCATCACTTTGCGGATCGCCGAATAGACCGTGATGCCGGAACATGCATAGGTGGCCGCAACCGCGGGATCGAGCGTGCCCGGATCGACCAGATGCCGCGGATGCGGGGCGATCACGTGCGTGCCGTAGCCACCATTGGCGTACACCCCGAGACTGCGCGGCGTGAGGCACATGTTGTCCTCCTCTGCCAGGCACTTCTCGCATTGGCCGCAGCCGAGCCAAGGGAAGACGATGCGCAGGTCTCCTACATTCACTCCCTTGGCGTCAGGTCCGAGCTTCGCCACCCGGCCGACGATCTCATGTCCCATAGCCAGCGGCAGCACCACGCCGCGGTCCTTGAGTGACATCTTCTGGCCGCCGCCGATATCGTAATAGCCCTCCCAGATATGCAGGTCCGAGTGGCAGACGCCGCAATGCGTCACCTCGATCAGCACCTCGGTGCCCTTCGGCTCCGGCGTCGGAAGTTCGAGTTCCTGTAGCGGCTTGCCATTCTCGACCACGGCCCAGGCGCGCATCTGAGGTTCTCCCACGATTGCTTCGGGACCCGATGGCATAGCGGGGCCTGCGGGATGGTCAAGCCGCGCCGGCCAGCATATCTTTTTCAGAACAATCCGGAGGGAGCGAATGCGCCGCCTTGTTCTGATCCTCGTCGTCTCGTGCTTCGCGAACTCCTATCCGCAGGACGCAGGTCACGCCCAGCCATACTACCCTTACCCGCCTGGCTACTATGCCCCCGGCTATTATCCGCCGCAGTACTACCGCCCGCCGCCGCCACCCTATTATGCGCCGCCGGCCTATACCACGCCCTATTATGCCGCGCCGCCTGCATACAACTCGGCGAATTGCGGCACGCCATACGAACCGAAACCGTGCTACCGCTGATGGTCCTTCCGCCGGAGTTCCGCGGGCGATCCTAAACCGGCTTCGCCAACGCCTCCGGATTGGTCACCCGCAACGGCTTGCCGTCCAGGAACGCCAGCGCGTTCTCCAGGCTCTGCGGGTAGAAGCTGTCCCAGGTTTCCTTCACGCCGTAACCGAGGTGCGGCGTCATGACCACATTCGGCGCACTGCGCAGTGGATGGTTGGTGGGCAGCGGTTCGCGGTCGAACACGTCCAGCGCCGCCACGATGCGGCGCGCCTGCACAGCCTCGATCAACGCCCTCTCCTCCACGATCGGACCGCGCGACGTGTTCACCAGGATCGCGCCCGGCTTCATGCATGCCAGGTCGGCCGCACCGATCAGACCGCGCGTCCGATCCGACAGCACGAGGTGAATGCTGACGGCGTCCGAGCGCGACAGCAGCTCCGCCTTCGGGACCATCGCCGCACCCGCCGCCTGGGCGCGCTCCGGCGTCAGGTTCTGGCTCCAGGCGAGCAGGTTCATGTTCAGCGCCTTGCAGTAGCGCGCCATGTGCGACCCCAACCTGCCTAGCCCGATAATGCCCATGGTCTTGCCGGCAAGCGCTTGGCCGACCGGAACCCCCTCCTGGAACCTTCCCCGACGGATGTTCGCATCGCCCGCCGGTATTGCGCGCGCGGCACAGATCAGCAGTCCGAGTGCCAGCTCCGCGGTCGCGGCCTCATTGTTGCCGCCACCCGTGGTGTTGCACACCACCACCCCGCGCGCAGTGCACGCGGCCGTGTCCAGCGACGCGTTGCGCGCGCCGGTCATCCCCAGCATGCGCAGTTTCGGCAGACGATTGATCAGCGATGCCGGCAGCGGCGTGCGTTCGCGCATCGACAGCACGATATCGAAATCCGCCAACTGCCGCGCCGCCTCGTCCTCGCTCTCGAACGCCTCGGCGAAGAACACCACCTCGGCGCGCGCCCGCAATGGAGACCAGTCCGCGCTGGTCTTCGCCACGCCCTGCCAGTCGTCCAGCACCGCCACCTTGGTCATCCCCACCCCCTCCATAATTCGGCGTGCAACGTGGAACCCAGCGCGCCGTGGCGCAAGTGTCAGTGCGGTGGCATCGGGATGAACACAGGTGGCGTGCCGGTAAAGTGCGAGCGCTGTTTGATCGTCGCGTCGTCGGCGTCCTGGGGCTTGAGATAAACATAGAATCGATTGTTGCGTTCCACGATGTCATTGCCCGGATCGCCTCGGCGGCTGATCAACATGTCGCTGTCGATGCGGACATGCATGTACCCCGGAATCAGCTCACGCCAGTTCTTGCTCTCGACCTGGAACGCCACCTGATAATCGTGATCTCCGGCCAGCGCGACCACGCGGGTCGCAGCGCGCGCCGGCTGTTCCTGCCAGCTCTGCCCCACCTGCACGAAGACACGGACGGGGTTCAGCATGATATGCAGAGCCGTGCCGGTGTAAGTATTGTGCATTGCCATGATCGCCCGATACGTCACGCCATCAGGCTCGTAGACTACCCGCAGCAACTCGGCATCGAGCCCGTTGAACGCCGCATTCTCCAGCTCCAGCGCCGCGCGGTTGCTCGCCTCGAGCGAACGCTGCTGGTAACGCCCCACCGCGAAATCGGCGAGGAACCCCATGCCGATAACCAGCAGCACGACCAGCAGCAATCGCGACACCGCGGCGCCCCGCTTGCGCGGCGTCCATGCACGCCGTGAGGCCGCTGTTCCGCCGATCCGCGCTCGCAGCGCCGACAGGTCGCACCGTGCCGTCACCGTCCCTGGCACTGGCGCCGGCGCGGCACCGTCCAGTGCCAGCACGGTCTGCCACAGGTCGATGATCAACTGGTCCTTCTGTTCGCCGCTCAGCCTGGCGAGATCCGGCAGCCGTGGCGCGCCGTTCACGACACGAGCGTCCCATCGGCGATCTGCACCACCTGGTCGGCCTCCGCCGCCAGTGCCAGCGCGTGCGTGACCAGCACCAGCGTGACACCGTCCTCGCGGCACGCCCGCAGCAGCTCCGCCATCACCTCGCGTTCGCTCTGTTCATCGAGGTCGGAGGTCGGCTCGTCCGCAAGCAGCAACCGCGGCGCATTGATCAGCGCACGCGCGATGCCCGCTCGCCGTTGCTCGCCCGCGGACATTTCCGCCGGATACGCATCCAGGTGCTGGCCAAGACCGACCGAATCCAGCAGTCGGGCAGCCCGTTCGCGGACGCGATTCGCATCGCGCCGGCGCCACAGCAAGCCTGGCAGCGCCACATTGTCCAGCGCCGGGAGGGCAGCCAGCAGATTGGCGAACTGGAACACGTAGCCGATGCACCGGTTGCGGAAACGCGCCAGCGCGGCATCGCCCAGCGACCAGATATCTGTCCCCTCGATGCACACCGTTCCCGCATCGGGCCGGCTGAGACCGCCGATCATCGCCATCAGCGACGATTTGCCGGAACCCGATCGGCCGATCACCGCGACAAACCGGCCCGGCGCAACATCGAGGTCGATGCGAGCCACCGCCTGGATGCTGCCCCCCGGCGTCCGATACGCCTTGCGCAGATCGCGGCACGCCAGCATGGCTCAACTGCTGCCCAAAATCAGCTCGTAGGCATCGCGCCGGCTGGCGCGCCAGGCCGGCACCAGCGCTCCTACCGCGCCGGTCAACGCCGCAAGGCCAAGACACAAGGCTCCGATCAGAACCGTGCCTGGCGTGTCCAGCCAGACGAAGCCCACGCCCATTTCATTCAGATGGAACACCACCGAGCGCGCGAACAACCGCAACAGCAGTTCGCCGAACACGACGCCCAGGACGCCACCGCCACCCGTGACGATCATCGCCTCGGTCGTCATCAGCCCGACGATCTGCCACCGGCGCGCGCCGATTGCTTTCAGCAACCCAAGCTCGCCGCGCCGTTCCGCGATGATTGCCGAGAACAGCACCGCGACCATGATCGCGGTGCTGACGAACGCCATGGCGACCAGCAGCAGCGCCCCGCCGAACAAGGCTTCCAGGCTTTGACGCACACCGGTCATCAACGCCTCGCCGGCAACAACCTTGATGCCGGGCAATCGTGACAGCAGCGCGAAACGTGCCTGCACCTCCGTCGTTCCCGGCGCAAGTTGCAACAGAAAGCCCGAGACGCGATCGGGTTGCAGCACCGGCGGCACACCGCCGCTTCGCTCGCGCACCGCGGGCGTCAGGCTCAGCAGGTCATCCACGGTCATGAAGATCGCGCGCTCGTGCGTACCCACACCGCTGCGACCGAGCTTGGCATAGATGCGAAACGGCCGGCCGAACAGTGCGATCTCGCCGCCCACCGGAACGTCGCGGGCCGCGCCGATGATCACATCACCCACGTGCATCCGGCGGCCAAGCCGTTCGGTGATCCACGGCTGTACAGTGAAATCGCGCTCAATGTCGAAGCCGATGAGATCGACGCTGTCGCCATGACCGCCGAAGCCCGACTGATCGGTGCGGAACACGCGCTGGGGCGCGGCGCGCGCGATGCCGGCGAGCGGCCCATCCAGCAGATGCGCGGCAACCGTCTGCTCCGTCGGCTCCACCGTCAGCAGGCCAGCGGTGATGTTGATCCGCGCCTCCGCCGGCACAACCATCAGGTCCGCCCCCAGCCGGTTGAAGCCGACCGACATGCTGGCCACGATGCTGCGCAGCAACACGCCCCCGGCGAACACCACCGCGCAGCTCACGGCGACCGCCGCCGCCAGAAGCGCGGTCCGCAGCTTCCGCCGGGCGACATTTTGCAGCGCGAGAGCAGGAAGCAGGCAGCGGCGCTCGATCACCTCACAGTGTGCAGGAGCGGGTGTGCTTCATGTGCGCCATCTCTGTCGGAATGATCACGCAGTCATGGTGCCCGCCGGTACTCGGCAGGACGCCGATCAAGCGGTCGGTCGCGGTCTCGATCACCGCGATACCGCTCGACAATCGCTGAAACCCGCTGAACGGCGTCAGCACATACTTGCCGTCATAGGTCAGCGCTGGTGTCTGCAGATCGGGACCGATACCCTGGATTTCCTTGGTGATGGTCCAGTTATCGGTGTCCACCACCATGATGCCGCTCGCCGCCGGCGAGGGATGCAGTACCGACAGATAAAGCTTCTTGCCGTCCAGCGAGAACACCATGTGGAACGGGTTGGGATACTTGCCCCTCCACAACGGGTCCTCCACATGCGCGATCTTTCGCCATTTGCGCGGGTCGGGGTCTGCCGATGAGAAGACCGAGCAATTGTTCTCGCGCAGATTGTTCATCATGCACAGGTAGCGGCCGTCGGGCGAGAAACCGATCTCATGTCCCGGTGAGTGAATCCTGTCGAACGTCACTGTCCAATGGTCGTCATCCACCTTCACCACGTCGTACTGATCGCGCGAGCCCTTGTTGAATTGCAGGAAGGCCACCGGCTCGCAGCGATTGTCGGCGTCCAGGATGGCGATGCCCCCGCACAGCCGCACCACGGTGGCGGCCCAGCGGCCCTCGGGATGCCAGATCGTGCCGTCGGCGCCAGTCAGCGACCGCGGATCGTCGCCAGGCAGCGTGCCTTCCTCGACGAACAGTTCGCCCATCGGCACCATTTCCCACTCGATCTTCTGTCCCTTGGTGCCCAGGTAGTCGTACTTGCCCGTCGCCTCGTCGGGATAGATCCGCGAGATCGTCAGCACGCCGCCGTCCTGCCAGGTGCGCGACAGCTCCGGCGAATTGCCTTTCCAGTCGAACCGCAGCGCCGCCTTCACCCGCGACGTCGCGCGGTCGAAATGCGCGGCGATATCCTTCTGACCGTCGGTCACGAAGTAGGACTGCGCGTCCCCGGGGTTCACCGTCACGTGCACGCCAAGCCCGAGGCCGGTTGCCTCGGAGACGTTCTCCACAAGCTGCATCTGCGAGCCGTCATACCGGACGCGATAGATGTTGAAGCCGGGCGCCGGCTCGGTGATGTTGGTTGGAATGCCGTAGATCAGGCTGTTCTTGCCGCCCTGCGTGCTGTTGACGAACTCGAACCCGTTATACGGATCGGAGCTCGGAAAGGCGCAGAGATGGTGGGAGATCGGATTGTAGTCGCCGTAGTTCCAGTACCAGATCGACGCCAGCACGCGGTTGCTGTTGAGATCGAGCGCGTAGGTGCCGCCGCCCATCTTGGTCGGCAGCAGCGCGATCCAGCGGCCCAGGCTGCGCCCGGCGACATCCGCTCGCGAATCGATCATTTCGCGGGTGATCGGCTGATGCTGTGGGCCGGCGGCGACAGCGCCGCTCGGCGCGGCGCCAACCGAGGCATTGGTCTGGGCATTGAAAGCCAGTGTGGCGGCTTCGACGGCCATCGCCGCTCCCCCCGCCGCGGTCAGCATACCGCGCCGCGTCAGCCTTGGGCGCAACCTTGTTCGCGGCCGCCGCGCTTGCTGCTCGCGCGCCTGCCGCGCATGCTCGCGTTTCGCGTGCAGATAGGCCTGGAAATCCTCGTGGTCGGATCGGGCCACTTCCGCTTGCCGCTCGACAAAGGCCGCGACCTGGCCGCCCGTCGGCAGCGGTGGCGCGATATCGGGTTGCGGTTCGGCCGTGGTCGTCTTCATCCGTTGCCGCTCCGGCTCATTCATCTGCTGTGTCTCCCCGCTGTCTGGCCGCAACGCGCCGCGGCTTTCGCGCGACGGCTTGCGCCATCAAGACGTCCTTTGCCTCGTTGATCCTTGCCGCAAGGTAGGTCGTGCCGCCGCGATCCGGATGGACAAGCTGCATCAGCCGCCGATGCGCGGCACGAATGGCGGAAGCGGACGCGCCTTGCGCGAGGCCAAGCACGTCCAGGGCCTCCTCGGCGCTCAGGCGCTGCTGCCTCGCCACGATTCGCGGCGGCCGCGCTTCAACATGCGCCAGATAGTCTTCCAGAACGATGGCGGCGCGGTGTGCCAGTTCAGCGTCGGGCCGCGGCTGCCTGTCGTCGTCGGGCGCGCGGTTTCCGGCAGCCGGATAGCTCATGCGCGCAAGGATCCCACGCCAGTTCACCAACGTCAGCACGATCAGCACGCCGGCGCCCAGCATCATGGCCGGTGCCCACTGCTGATAGATCAGCAGCACCACCAGACAGGGTCCCGAGGCGATCAT
>DATBKQ010000271.1:0-3538 GCA_036555825.1 Acetobacteraceae bacterium
CGGTAAGGATGCATCGCATAACTTGCGACCGCCGAGATCACCCGTTCCGTCAGAATGCCGCAGACCAGCGCCCAATAGTTGGCCCAGCTCAAGGCCAGCCCCCATGGTAACGACGACCTGAGCGAGCCTGGGAAAAATGTAGAGCGCTGTCGTCCGATACCGAGCAGATGCCGCTTTCGCTCATCGAGGCCATGGCCTCGGGCCTGCCCGGCCGCGGCAACGGACGTGGGGGACGTGGCGGCCATGCTGGCGAGCGAGAACCGGGCGTTCGTCGTAGCGCTCGACGATGCGGCACTGGCCAAGGCACTGGTGGCGCGGGTGCGCGACGCCGAGTTGCGGGCGCAAGTGGGCGGCGCCAACCGGCGCAAGGCGGCGCGCGACTTCGGCCAGGCGGCAATGGTGCGCGCCTGGGGTGCGCTGCTCGACGGAGCGCTCGGCGCTTGAGCCCGGGCCGCTCACGTGCCGCGGTCGCTCAACCAACGCCGCAGCGCATACCATGCGCAGCCGATCCATTCGTGGAACGCGAAATAGCTGGTCTGCCAAGCCTCCACCTCCGGCACGAAGTCCAGCACGTGGTCGGGCGGTGCGCGGTCGAGGTGTGTCGGTGCGGCGGTGACCGCGATGCCGGTGCTGGCGAATGCCAGCAATGCGCGGCGCATGTGCCACGGATTGGTCACCAGGTAAATTGAGTGGATGCCGTTCTGGCGCAGGATCGGCGCGCTGAAATGCGCATTCTCCCACGTGTCGAGCGAATCCTGCTCCACCCACCGCGCGGGCACGCCGAAGTCCTGCCGCAGACTATCCGCCATCAGCGGTGCGATCGGTGTATCGGAAGGCCGCAGCTTGCCGCCTGTGATCAGCACCGGCAGGCCGGTCTGCCGCGCGAGCAAAGCGCCAGTGCGTACCCGGACGAACGACAGCGGGCCGGGATACATCGCACCGTCGCGGGTGCGCTGGATGTCGCCGCCGAGAATGACGATGGCTTGCGGTGGTCGATCGGGGTCCGGGGTGAGCGGCAGGTCCTGCTCGAGCGTGACGAGCAGCGACCCGGCGACCACCGGCAGCGACAGCGCAAGCAGCGACAGTCCGCCCAGCCATGCCACGACAACGCCAGCCCGCCGGTAGCGCTTCAGCGCCAGCAGTCCCAGCAGCGTGACGATCAGCAGGGAAATGGGCGGGACCAGCAGAGCCACGGCGATATGCTTCAACACGGCGATGCGGCCCTAAAGCAGGATGAGGTCGAGTCGACCTCTTTGGTTGAGCGCGTGATTCAGACCTCCGACGGTTCCGCCTCCAGTCATCACGCGCTATCTCGCACCGTCCAGCCAGTCGAGCACATGCCGCAGTCCTGCGCGCAAACCGACCGGCTCGTACAAGCCAAGTATCTCGCGCGACAGACCGGGCGCGCCGCTCGAGCGGCGAATTTCGCCGGCGCGCGCCGGGCGGTGCTGTATATGCAGCGGCCGCCCGGCGACATCGGCGATCGCGCGGCCGAGGTCGAGCACCGAGGTCTCGACCCCGGTGCAGACGTTGAACACGCGCGCTTCGGCGGGCCTCAGCCGCATCGCGGCGAGCAGGGCCGCGATAGCATCGGCGACATAGACGAAGTCGCGTGTCTGCCGGCCGTCGCCGAAAACCTCGACCGGGACTTTCCGCCGGATGCGCTCGCAGAAGATCGAGATCACGCCGGAATATGCCGAGCCCGGGTCCTGACGCGGACCATACACGTTGAAGAAGCGCAGGCCGACGGTGGGAATGGCGTGCAGACGGCTGGCGACGCGGGCATGCAGCTCGCAGCCAAGCTTGTCTGCGCCGTAGGCGGAGAGCGGGCGGCAATCGCCGGTCTCCGCCATCGGGATCGTGGCATCGCCATAGACCGCGGCGGACGATGCGTACACCAGCGGGATGCGCTCGGGCATGCGGCGAACCGCGTCCAACACGGCGATCGTGCCGCCCTGGTTGACCCGGTGGGCCAGTGGCCATTCATCGATGCCGCGCTGCACCGAGGCGATAGCCGCGAGGTGGTAGCAGCCGGCAACGCCTTGCAGCGCGTCGGCTACCGCGACCGGGTCGGTGATGTCGGCTTCGATCAGCGTGACCCCGGCTGGCAGGTTCTCGCGCTTGCCGGTAGAGAGGTCGTCCAGCACACGGACCGCATCGCCCCGTGCGAGCAGCGCTTCGCACAGATGCGATCCGATGAACCCCGCGCCACCGGTGACCAGCCAGGTTGTCACGCGCCGAGATCGCTGCTCGCAACGAACTGCACGCCAAGCCGCGCCAGACGCTGACGTGCGTCATCCATCGTGGTACTCCCGTTGCCCAGGGGCACGCCGATGCCGCGGCAGGCGTCCTCGATCACCACCACTTCATAGCCGAGACGCACGGCATCCTCCGCCGACCAGGCGACGCAGAAATCGGTTGCGAGCCCCGCCAGGAAGACGCGGCGGAAACCGCGCTGCCGCAGCCAGCCATCCAGGCCCGTCGCGGTGCGGCGATCGTTCTCGAAGAAGGTCGAGTAACTGTCAATCTCGCGATGGAAACCCTTTCGGATTATGACCTCGACCCGCGCGAGGTCCAGGTCGCGGTGCAAGGCCGCGCTGGCGGTGCCCTGGATCGCATGATCGGGCCACAGCACCTGTGGGCCGTATGGCATGTCGATCGTCGCATACGGCTGGCGGCCCGGATGGGCGCTGGCGAAGGAACCGTGGCCCGGCGGGTGCCAGTCCTGCGTGGCGAAGGCGTGGTCGAAACGCTGCGTCAGCCGGTTGATCACCGGCACGACCGCGTCGCCTTCCATCACCGCCAGTTCGCCACCTGGCATGAAGGTAGGCTGCACATCCACCAGGCCCAGAATGTCCGTCGTGCGGTCGATCATCGGCCTCGCTCCCCAAGTTGGTCCGGGCGACGATAATATGGCGCATCGGAGGAGGGGACAGATGGCACTGCACTACCTGAAACAGCAGCGTCCGGTGACCGATGCGCTGCGCCGGACCGTCGCGGACGACCTGCCGGAGCTGGCCGATATCGCCGATGGCGAGTTGCGGTGCAGGGCGGTCGAGGCCTGGGCCTTCGCCCTGTCGCACTCCAGCTTTGGCCGCATCAGCGACATTCCGCCGGGTGGGAACCCGGGGATGGACGTGCTGAAGCGGGGCTCGCAGGCGGACCATCTGCGCGGGGTGGCGAAGCTCGCCGTGCAGATCGCTGACAGCTTCATTGCACAACGCCCGGAGGTGCGGATCGACCGCGACGTGGTGCTGTGCGGCGCACTCTGTCACGACGTGGGCAAGTGCTACGAATTCGATCCGGAGAACCAGGCACGCTGGGCGGACGATCCGTCCGCCACCGGGCAGCCGACGCTGCGGCACACGGTGTTCGGCACCTATGTGTGCCTGGCGGTGGGCCTGCCGGAGGAGATCGCCCATATCGCCTGCGCGCATTCGCTGGAGGGCCAGCACATCGGGGTGTCGTCGGAGTGCATGATCGTGCGGCACGCGGACCATGCGTACTGGTCGGTGGCGGGGACACTGGGATTGCTGAT
>DATBKQ010000272.1:0-6067 GCA_036555825.1 Acetobacteraceae bacterium
TGGTCTGCGGCAGCCTGGCCAAGCTGGCGACCGACGTGATCCTGCTGGCGCAGACCGAGGTCGGCGAACTGGCGGAACCCTATGTCGCCGGACGCGGATCCTCGTCCACCATGCCGCAGAAGCGCAATCCGATCGCCAGCGAGTACATCCTGGCGGCGGCCCGCGCGGTGCACGCGCTGATGCCGGTGATGTTCGGCGCCATGGCGGCGGACCATGAGCGGGCCACCGGCCCCTGGCAGTCGGAGATGCTGGCGCTGCCGCAGGCATTCGTGCTGACGCACGGCGCGCTGCTGCATGCGGCCGCGATCGCCGAGGGAATGGTGGTGGACGCGGACCGGATGCGGCGCAATCTCGGGCTGACGCACGGACTGATCGTGGCGGAAGCGGTGATGATGGGCCTGGCACCGCATATCGGCCGCGGCGAGGCACACCATGTGGTGAAGCATGCCTGCGACGTGGCGTTGGCGGAGGACGTCTCGCTGGCCGATGCCCTTGCACGCGAGGAGGCCGTGACCAGCCGGCTGGACCGGGTTGCGATCGATCGGCTGACCGATCCGTCGCACTACCTGGGCAGCGCCGATGCGTTCATCGACCGCGTGCTGAGCGCAGCGGCGGACCTGCGCTGAACGCCTGTCGGGTTCGCCGGCACCGATGACGGGGCGCCGCTCCTATGTCGGGGGGTGGCCCATCGCGGTCGTCGGGATGGTGCTGGTCCTGCTTGCCTATACGCTGAGATATACGCTGGTGCCCTTTGTCTTTGCCGGCATGGTGGGCTTCGTGCTCGACCCGGTGCTTGGCTGGTCGGCCCGCCGGATGAGGGGGCATCGCTGGCCGGCCGCGCTGGTGCTGAGCGTGGCCATCATCGGATTGGGCGGTGTGGCGGTGTATTGGATCGGCACGACGGCGTTGACGGATCTGATGCAGATGTTCAGCCGGGCGCCAGGCATCATCGGCGAAGCAGTGAAAACGCTGGTCGGGCCGGACGGCATTCGCCTGTTTGGCGCCCACTATGGCCCGCAGGAACTGTCGGACCTGATCATGGATGGGGCGACGAAGCTGTTCGGCGCGGCGCAGGTCCTGCTGGCGCTGCGCGTGGGGTCGGGTGCCGTCGCCGGCTTCGTCCTGACATTTGTGCTGATCCCCTATTTCCTGGTGTCCGGACCCCGGCTGGCTGCAGGCGCGCTGTGGCTGATCCCGCCGGAACGGCGTGAGTCGGTGGAGAGCATGCTGCCTGAGCTGGTGCCGATGCTGCGGCGCTATGTCGCCGGGCTGATCTGCGTCATGATCTATACCAGCGTCGTTGCCTATGTCGGACTTGGCCTGATCTTTCATGTGCAGGCGGCGGCGCTGCTCGCCGTCATCGTCGGGGTGCTGGAGCTGATTCCGGTGATCGGTCCGATCACCTCCATGTTGCTGATCGGGCTCTCGGCGTCGCAGCAGGGGTTGTGGAGTGCCGTGGGACTGATGGGCTTCGCGCTGGCGCTGCGGCTGTCGATCGACAACCTGGTCGGGCCGTTCGCGCTCGGACGCGCGGTGCGAATCCATCCCGTGATGGTGATTTTTGGTTTCGTCATCGGCGCGGTGCTGTTCGGCGTCATCGGGCTGGTCCTGGCGGTGCCGACCGCCGCCTGCGTCAAACTGGTGCTTCAGCGCTATTACGCGGAACCCGTCGTGCCGGACCGGCCCGAGGGGTAGGCCACCTTCGCCGCCAGCGGCGGGTTTGCCCGCGGCGGGACTTGCCTCTAATTTCCGCCGCGACGTGTGGCGGGACCTCTCCTTGCCGGTCGGTGATGCCGTGCCGTGACGGAAGCCTGCGGACCAGTCTGCGCCTCAGCAGGAAGCCGGCGCGAACATGGCGGTCGCGATGTGACCGCGGGACAGGAGGGAAGATGTTGAATTCGAGGAATGTGTCTCGCCGCTCGGCGCTGAAGCTGGCCGCGGCGGCGACGGCGCTGCCGCTGGTGCATATCCGCACCGGGCGTGCCGCCGGCAAGGTCTCGGTCGGGTTCTGGGACCATTGGGTGCCGGCCGGCAACGAGGTGATGAAGCAGCAGTGCGAGGCATTCGGCAAGGCACACCAGGTGGAGGTGCAGGCCGACTTCATCACCTCGAACGGTCAGAAGAACCTGCTGACCATCAATGCCGAGGCGCAGGCGAAGACCGGGCATGACATTCAGCAAATTCCCGGCTGGCAGGGACACGCGCAGGCGGACCTGCTGGAGCCGGTCGACGATGTGATGAAGCGGCTGACCGACAAGTATGGTCCGACGAGTGCGGCAAGCGAATACCTGTTCAAGGTCAAAGGGCACTGGATCGGGGTTCCGACCAGCTCGGGCACGCAGAACAAGGGACCGTGCGGGCGCATCTCGATCCTGAGGGAAGTGGCCGGGATCGACGTGACGAAGATGTATCCGCCGTCCGCCGATGCCACGCCGGAGGCCGACAACTGGACCTACGACACGATGCTGAAGGCGGCCGAGGCCTGCCGCAAGGCTGGCAAAGCGTTTGCCATCGGGTTGGGCACCACGGCTGATTCGGTGGATACCGCCGGTTCGCTGTTCGCCGCGTTCGGTGCGGAGGTGGTGAATGCCAATGGCGACGTTGCCGTCAGGTCCGACGCGGTGCGCCAGGTACTGGAGTACGCGCAGCGGCTGGTGAAGGTCCTTCCGGCGGACGCGGTGAGCTTCGACGATGCGTCGAACAACCGCGCGCTGATCTCGGGGCAGAGCGCGCTGATCTGGAACCCGCCGTCGGCCTGGGCGGTGGCGAAACGCGATGCACCGACGGTGGCGGCCGACTGCTGGACATTTCCGGCGCCGAAGGGGCCGAAGGGCCGGTTCCTGCCGCTGGGGGCGTTTTCCTGGGGAATCTGGAGTTTTTCGCGCAACAAGTCGGCGGCGAAGGAACTGATCGAATTCCTGTCCCAGCGCGAGCAGGTCGAGGCGCGCGACAACGTGGTGATGGGTTACGACGTGCCGCCGTTCGCCAGCATGACCGATTTCAAGATCTGGCAGGAAGTCGAGCCGCCGAAGGGGACGGTGTACCACTATCCGATCCGGCCCTCGCACCATCAGCAGTCATGGATTGCGTGCGCGCCGGCACCGCCGGAGATCGCGGTGCAGATTTCCAATCGCGGCACGCTGCCGACCATGCTGGCCAAGCTGCAGAGCGGGCAATCGATCAAACAGGTGCAGGATTGGGCGCAGGATGAACTCGAGGGGTTCATCCGGTGAATGTTGCGAGCGAAACTTTCGATGGGCCGCGGGTGCGGCTAAGGAGATAGGTCTATGGCTACCAAATACCGGGTGACGCGGCGACAGGCGTTGCGCATCGGCGCGGCGGCGACGGCGCTGCCGCTGGTCCACATCCGCACGGCAGGGGCTGCCGGGAAGGTATCGATCGGCTTCTGGGACCACTGGGTTCCCGGTGGCAACGACGTGATGCAGAAGCAGGTCGAGGCTTGGGCGCAGAAGAACCAGGTCGCGGCGCATGTCGACTTCATCACCAGCACCGGCAACAAACTGCAGCTGACCGGCGTGGCGGAGGCGCAGGCCAAGGCCGGCCATGACGCGCTGGCGTTCTTCAACTGGGACGTGTTCAACGTCGCCGATGCGCTGGAGCCGATGGACGATGTGATGCAGCGGCTGGTCGCCAAGAACGGTGCCGTCGATGCCACCTGCGAGTATCTGGCGAAGGCGAAGGGGCATTGGGTCGCGGTGCCGAGCTCGTCGGGTACGCAGACCAAGCCGCCGTGCGCGCGGATCAGCTGGTTCAAGCAGCATGGGTTGGATGTGCAGGCGATGTATCCGGTCAAGGCCGAACACAACGCGCTGCAGGATGCCTGGACGTGGGACGAATTCGCCAAATACGCCGAGGCGGCGGCGAAGGATGGCATGACCTTCGGGCTCGGCATGGGCGGCGGTCCGAACACCGACGCCACCGACATGCACGGCGCGATGTTCAAGGCGTATGGCGCCATCCTGATCGACCAGGACGGCAATATCCAACTGAAGTCGGATGCCGTGCGACAGGTGCTGGAATACGCGCAGCGGGTAGTGAAGTCGTATCCCGCGGATGCCGTGAGCTTCGACGACGCATCGAACAACCGGGCGCTGATCTCGGGCAAGAGCGCGCTGATCTTCAATCCGCCGTCCGCGTGGGCGGTGGCCAAGCGCGACGCGCCGCAGGTGGCGGCGGACTGCTGGACGTTCCCGGCACCGGCTGGGCCGAAGGGACGCTTCCTGCCGACGCTGAGCTACTTCTGGGGCGTCTATAAGTTCAGTCCGAACAAGCCGGCGGCGAAGGAACTGATCGAGTACCTGATGCAGCCGGAGCAGGTGGAGCAGCGCTGCATCGCCACTTCTGGGTATGATATCCCGCCCTACGCCGGTTTGCTGAGTTTCAAGATCTGGGAAGAGGTGGAGCCGCCGAAAGGCACGGTATACAATTATCCAATTCGGCCGTGGCACAACCAGCAGCCAAGCCTGACGGCGGCCGAGGCGGCGCCGGAGATTGCCGTGCAAATCTACAACCGTGCCATCCACAACCAGATGATGGCACGCATCAAGCAGGGCCAGACGATCCCGCAGGTGATCGCCTGGGCGCAGGACGAGCTGGAGGGCTTTGCGCGCTGAAGCCAGGCATAGGCGGATACGATCGGAAAAATAGACTGGGCCGGAGATGCGGACCCAGCACGGCTTGGCGCCGGTTGCGGCGCCGGGGCTCAGCAAGGGAGAACGGGTTATGTTCAAGTCTGGGAAGGTCTCGCGCCGCGGCGCCCTGAAACTTGGGGCGGCCGCCACGGCGCTGCCACTGGTGCATATCCGGACCGCCGGGGCGGCCGGGAAGCTGACGATTGCCTTCTGGGACCACTGGGTTCCCGGCGGCAACGACGTGATGCAGAAGCAGGTCAACGCCTGGGCCGCCAAGAACAAGGTGGACGTGAGCGCCGACTTCATCACCGGCAACGGCAACAAGCTGATGATGACTGGTGTCGCGGAATCGCAGGCCAAGACCGGCCATGATGTATATACGTTCTACAATTGGGACGTCTACAACATCAACGAGTCGCTTGCTCCCGTCGATGACGTGGTCAAGTACCTCACCGGCAAGTATGGCGAGGTGGATGCCACCGCCGAGTATCTTGCCAGGCAGAAGGGGGTATGGAGGGCGGTGCCGACCAGCTCCGGCACGCAGACCAAGCCGCCTTGCGCCCGGATCAGTTGGTTCAAGCAGCACGGCCTGGACGTGCAGGCAATGTATCCGGTCAAGCCGGAGCACACCGCGGCACAGGACGGCTGGACCTGGGAGGCGCTGCTGAAATACGCGGAGCTGGCCAAGAAGGATAACCTGACCTTTGGTTTCGGTCTGGGCAGCAACACCAATACCGACGCGATCGATATGCACGGCGCGCTGTTCCACGCCTATGGCGCGAACATGTTCGACGCGAAGGGCAATGTCACGCTGGATACGCCGGAAATGACGCAGTGCCTGGAGTACGTGCAGAAGCTGACGAAGTTCTATCCGGACGATGCGGTCAGCTTCGACGATGCGTCGAACAACCGGGCGCTGATCTCGGGCAAGAGTGCCATGATTTTCAATCCCCCCTCCGCCTGGGCGGTGGCGAAGCGCGACGCGCCGGATGTGGCGAAGGACTGCTGGACGTTCACGGCGCCGGCGGGTCCGAAGGGACGCTTCGTGCCGACGGCGACGTTCTTCTGGGGGGTGTTCCAGTTCAGCCAGAACCAGTCGGCGGGCAAGGAGCTGATCACCTACCTGATGGAGCGCGAGCAGGTGGAGGAGCGCGACAATGCGGTGGCCGGCTACGACCTGCCGCCGTTTGCCAAGATGCTGGACTTCAAGATCTGGGAAACGGTCGAGCCGCCGCCGGGGACGGTCTATAATTACCCGATCCGCCCCTGGCACAACGCGAAGCCGAGCCTGACAGCGTCGGAGGCATCGCCCGACATCGCTGTTCAGGTGTATAATCGGGCCATTCACAACCAGATGATGGCACGGATCAAGGAAGGGCAGTCGATCAAGCAGGTGATTGCCTGGGCAAAGGACG
>DATBKQ010000273.1:0-5948 GCA_036555825.1 Acetobacteraceae bacterium
GCGCCCTCGCACGAGATTGTTCGCTGCGCTCGCAATGACACACGAACATGCCGCCACCGACTCGCTCCACTGATGGCGGGTACTAGCGATTTCACCATGAAGATCGCCATTGCGGCCGCCTGCCTATTGCTGTGTTCGCCGTCGGCCTTTGCGCAGGCGCGCAAGGTGGAGATCACGCGCTCGGAACAGACCATCGGATCCTGGCTGGTGTCCTGCGCCGCCGACCCGATGACCGACGTCCAGGCCTGCCGCATGCGCGCCAGGCTTTGGCTGGTAACGCCGGCCGAGAATCATCCCGGCATGGCGCTGGAGGTGGAGTCGCGCGCCGGCCAGCTCGTGCCCGTGGTCACCGTCCGCGAGCTGTCGCTGAGCACCGCCTGGAGCGGATTGCTGGCACTGACCGCGACCGCGCAGATCCGTTTCGACGAGGCGCCGATGGCGGAACTGCCGTGCATGTTGGCTACGGCATTCGTGGTTTGCGCGCCGGAGAAGGGAGATGCGGTTCGGTTGACCGACGAACTCGCTCGCGCCAAATCGGTGCTGGTGCGCGTCCGCGCGGTCGGCAACCTGCCGTTGCCAATGCCCGAGGGACCGCTGGCTCTGGACCTGGACCGCACGCAGGAAGCGCTGGCGCGGTATCGCGCCGCCGGTCCCGAGGCCGCGCCGCCACCTTCGTCCCTGACCCGGGAGCTGAGGGAAGCGGCCGGGCGGTTGCTGCGTGAGCTGGGGGTTGCCGCGACCGACCCCGGGCAGGCGCCCCCGAAGTAGCGGGACGAAGGTCTGGCCTCGCACGCGATTCCCTTGTTAGAAGCGTCCGACAGGCGGCGCCGGGGGCGCGGCCGGGACAAGGTGATGGTGAAGCGAACTCCCGCTGTTCCCCTGCTGTTACTGCTTGGCGCCTGCACCGTGGGTCCGGATTACTCGCCGCCTGAGTGGCTTTCTCCCGTTTCGTGGTTCGTCAAGAAGTCCGAGCCGATTCCGTCCGAGCCGAGTGTCGCTGTGGCCGAATCGATCGATCCGAACTGGTGGACCCTGTTCAAGGATCCGGTTCTGACCCGATTGGAACGCCGCGTCGCCAGCGAGAACCTGGACGTGCGGATCGCCGGCGTGCGGATCGCCGAATCACGCGCGCAACTGGGCGTGGCTGGCGCGGCGCAGTTTCCCACGTTGAACGCCAACGGCTCCTATACACGCCAGAAGGCGAGCAATGTCGGGGTGTTCTCCAATTCGCCGAACGCCCTCGGCGCCAGCGGTGCGTCCGGCGCCACCACGGGCGGAATCCGCGGCGGCGCGCTGGCGCCGTTCGATGTATATCAGGTTGGGTTCGATGCCTCATGGGAGCTCGACCTGTGGGGCGCGGTTAGGCGCTCGGTCGAGTCGGCGACCGCGTCGGTGGTGGCTTCGAACGAAGCCCGACGGGCGGCGCTGCTCAGCAGCCTGGCGGAATTGGCGCGCGACTACATCGAGCTGCGCGGCAGGCAGTTGGAACTGCGGATCGCGCGGGACAACCTGCGGATCGCCCAGCAGAGCCTGCAACTGACGCAGCAGCGCGCAACCGGCGGCGTGACCACCGACCTCGACGTTGCCAATGCCGCGGCACAGTTGCGCACCACGGCGGCACAGATCCCGCCGCTGGAGCAGCAGGAGTCAGAGCTGATCAACGCCATCAGCCTGCTGCTCGGGCAGCCGCCCAATGCGTTGCAGGCGGAACTGAGCGCACGGAAGCCGGTGCCACCGGTACCACCGCGAGTACCGGTGGGTCTGCCATCGGAATTGGCGCGCCGGCGGCCGGACATCCGGCAGGCCGAGGCGCAGTTGCATGCGGCAACCGCCGATATCGGTGTGGCGGTGGCGAACTTCTATCCCTCCGTCACCCTGTCCGGCAGCGTCGGCCTGCAGGCGCTCCAGCCATGGAGGATGTTCGAGCTGAACGCCCGCAACTACGCACTCGGTCCGGGCATCACCATCCCGATCTTTCAGGGCGGCCAGCTCCGCGCCACCCTCGAGCTGCGCAAGGCACAGCAGCAGGAAGCGGCGATCAACTACCAGAAGACTGTGCTGCAGGCCTGGCACGACGTCGACAACGCGCTGACCGCCTATCGCACCGAGCAGGCGCGTCGCGATCAGCTGTCGCAGGCGGTGGCGCAGAACGAACGTGCGCTGAGCCTGGCGCAGAGCCGGTACCAGGACGGGGTTGCTGACTTTCTGCAGGTGCTGACGGCGCAGCAGAATCTGCTGTCAACCCAGCAGCAGCTGGCAATCGCGACCACCAACGTGTCGGCGAACCTGGTGGCGCTCTACAAGGCGCTGGGCGGCGGCTGGGAGACGCAATTGCCGGTCGCGAACGACAACCTCACGCCGCTGGGCGCGCCGCATCTGTAGCCCACGGCGCCCGCGAGAACCCTAATAGGCGATGTAGTCCCCGCCGCGCGCGTGGTCCGAGACAAAGGCAGGATCGAACACACGTGACAGGTCGGTGCGCGACAACCCAATGTCGGCGAGTTCGCGATCCGTCATCAGGCCCAGTTCGGCCGCCACCTGACGGCGCTGATGCCATGCATGCAGCCTGGCCAAGATCGAACGCTTTTGCGGCGCCGCCGGCACAGGCAGCTGCTCGTCGTAGCTCGAATCGATGTAGGACAGGTTGCCCAGCGAAAACGCCAGTTGGTCCTTGGTGAGTTGAGCAGTCATGGTTTCCGGTCCTGGACCACGACCGGGTCCGGCGCGGCGTCATGGTGGCGCAACACCCCCGGTCTCTTTCGCAGCCGAAAATAAGCCTGCTTGCCGCACTGAAAAATTGCTGAATGTTCCCGGCGGCCATGCAATTGACGCATGGATGGTTAACGGGGCATGAAAATCGCGCATGCCGGCCCCCCGCACGCGGCAACCGTGGCATTAAGACGATCGTAGGTTGATTGCGGCATGGTCGAGCGCCATGGCCGCCCCTTCCACCTGGTTCCGTTTCGGAAGTCGCCTGGTGGCCGGCGCCCTCGTCGTTACGCCCGTCCGCGCGGAACTTCTGTCGGAATATCTCCCCGCCGGCGTGCCTGGTTACGCCACCGCGCCCGGTGTCACGGTCGCTTCCCGGCAGCGGCCGGACTTCGATTCCTCAGGCTTCCGAGCGGGCACCTTCGTCCTTCGCCCCGAGCTTGCCGAGGGGCTGGGCTACGACAGCAATCTGCTCGGCGGTGGCCGCGGATCGGCCGGGAGCTGGATGGTCGGCACGCACCCATCACTGTTGGTCGCTTCCGATTGGTCACGCAACAGCATCGGCGGCTATCTCGGCGCGAGCGACCTGCGCTACCCGGATCAGCCGCGGCAGAGTTACACCGACTGGACTGCCGCGCTGGGCGGCACGTTGTCCGTCGGGCGCGATCAGTTCACCATGTCGGCGGCGCATCTGGGGCTGCATCAGGCCCGCACCGACCTGGACGCGCTGCCCTCCGACACCCCGATCGCCTACCAGGTGAACGACATACGGGCGAGCTACCTTGTGGCCCTGGGTCGCCTTTCCGTGACGCCGAGTTTGGCGTTCACCACCTTCAGCTATCAGCCGACCACGATCTTCGGCGTTCCCACCTCGCAGGCTTATCGCGACCGCGATGTGCTGCAGGGCGCGGTCACCACGCGTTACCAGCTCTCGCCGCAGTACGACCTGTTGCTGGTGACCCGCGCGCTCGGGGTCAACTACACCGCGCCTCAGCCTGGTCAGCCGACGCGCAATTCCACCGGCTACGAGGTGCTGCTGGGCATGGCGAACCAAGCCGGCGCAGTCTGGCAATATCGTGTACTCGTCGGGTGGGAGATGCGTGCCTTCGCGGCCTCGCAGTACTCGACGCACCAGGCACCAATCGCCGAGGCCTCGGTCGCCTGGAACCCGAGCGGGGTAACCACGGTGTCCGCCACGGTGACGCGCAGCATCGAGGACGCGGCACAGGAGGGCATCGCTGGCTATACCTACAGCAGCGCGCGGCTGGTGGTGGACCACGAGGTCCGGCGCGACCTGCTGGTGCAGGCCTCTGGCAGCCTGCAATACGCCGATTACCTGCAGGGCGGCGGGCATGCCAGCGGGTTCTCGCTGGGCGCCGGCGCGACCTGGCTGATCAACCGCAATATGCGCCTGTCGGCCACCTACGATTTCACCGACCAGCGGGGAACCAGCAATCCGGCGCTGCAGACCACGGGGAATTACCTGCGCAGCATCGGGCTGCTGACACTGCGGTTCGGCATGTGAGGCCCGCCGCCGCCAGGCGCGGGAACTTGTGGGATAAGCCCGCCGCATGGCACGGTCCGCCGCGTCGAACCGAAGCAGCGAGCGATCCCCGTGCCCCTTATTCTGGCCAGCCGCCCGAACGTCTATTCGTCCAGCCCGCTCGACCGCGCCGCGCTCCGCCGCGAGGACGCCGAGTGGATCGAACAGCGGCTACGTGACCCCGACACGCTGTTCGTGCCGGTGTGGCGTAACCGGAACCTGGTGCGGGGGATGGATGAAGGCGCCCCCGAGGCTGTGTTCATCTCCGGGGAGACCGCCCACTCGTTGCGTATGCAAGGCGGCCCATGGGCGTTCCTCGGATTACATGACGGCCTGGCGATGTTCGCCGTCGATATCAGCACGGCGGAAGATCCGGTGCCGCTGCTGTCCGAACAGTTGGGCACATTCGTCGATCTGCGCTCGATCGGGTGGGGCGTTGCCCGGCCGGAGGCGTCGATCCTGGCGCACGCCCGCGGTCTGATGCACTGGCGCGCCCGGCATCGGTTCTGCGGCGTGTGCGGCGCGGTGTGCGATGCCCGCAGCGCCGGCCACATGATGGTGTGCACGGCCTGCGAGGCGCAGCACTTCCCGCGCACCGATCCCGCCGTGATCATGCTGGTGACCCGTGGCGGCCGCGCGCTGCTCGGTCATTCGCAGCGCTTCCCGCGCGCGAACATGTATTCGACCCTCGCCGGCTTCGTCGAGCCGGGCGAGACGCTGGAGGAAGCCGTGCGGCGCGAGGTGCTGGAAGAGTCCGGCATCAAGGTCGGCGAGGTCCAATACCATTCGAGCCAGCCGTGGCCATTTCCTGGCAACATCATGCTGGGGTTCTACGGCGAGGGGCTGAGCGAGGCGATCACCATCGACCCGGAGGAAATGCTGGACGTGCGCTGGTTCTCGCGCGAGCAGATTCGCGATCCCGAGGCGAACGGGTTCATGCTGCCGCGGGTCGACAGCATCGCGCGCCGGTTGATCGACGACTGGGTGGCCGCGGAGTGAAGGAATGGGTGGCGCTGATATTGCCGCTGGTGCTGGCCGCCTGCGCAACCGACAACAGCCCACGCGCGCAGTGTGAGCGGCAGGCCGACGAGGACCCGACGGTCCAGTCGATCTATCGCGGGGACCAGGGCGACTACACCCGGCTTGGGCCGGCGCGCTCGAACCTGATGTGGGCGAAGCGCCAGGCGACGATCAAGTGCCTGCAGGCCAAGGGCATCATTCCGCCCGGCGGCGTCGAACCGGTCCGGCCGCCGGTGTACTGACGATGTCCGGCCAGCTCCTGACCATCGGCTATGAAGGCTGCACGATCGCCGATGTGCTGGCCGAACTGCGGGCAGCGGGCGTGCGGTTGCTGATCGATGTCCGTGCCGTGCCGCGGTCGCGCAAGCCCGGCTTCTCCAAGCGGCAGCTTGCCGCGGGTCTGGACGAACAGGGCATCGCCTATGTGCATCTCCAAGGACTGGGCACGCCGAAGCCCGGGCGTGATGCGGTGCGTGCCGGCCATCCCGAGCGCATGGAGCCGATCTTCCGCGATCACATGCGCTCCGATCGTGCTCAGGCCGAACTGGCGCAGGCCAAGGGCATCATTCCGCCCGGCGGCGTCGAACCGGTCCGGCCGCCGGTGTACTGACGATGTCCGGCCAGCTCCTGACCATCGGCTATGAAGGCTGCACGATCGCCGATGTGCTGGCCGAAC
>DATBKQ010000274.1:0-11623 GCA_036555825.1 Acetobacteraceae bacterium
GAAACACGGGACGACACGGGTGCTGGAGGTGAACTTGGCCGGCTGAATGACTTCGACCCGGCCGATGCCCCATCGGAGCAATCAGTTGTGGAACTTGACGCTGGTCGCCTTCACCACGTTCCCGTCTTCCGTGCCGGTGACGGTGGCCACGCACGGGGCCCCGTTCGCCGTGCACCGCTTGGTCAGCCGGTCCCTCTCCGTCGCCGCCAGCGCCGAGGGGTCGATGCGGTACTTCAGGCTGGCCGGCGTCCCGATGCCAAGTTCGCAGGACGTCGCGGTGCGGCAGATGATCCTGCCAGGGCCGTAATTTGTCGCCGCCGTCTGCGCCTGTGCCCCGGCCCCGCCCGCGGCAATGCTGACCATCGTGCCCAGCCATGCTGCTGCCCTGAAGGCGTTCATTCGCTGTTTCCCTCGAAGCTCAACTGCCGCCGGCCGCTAAGCCGGCATCGCGTGGATCGGTTGCCCAGGCGCAGGAGCCGTTTTCGCCTGGCAGGTAATTGACGCAGGAGATGACATTGGCGCGGCCCGGGTCGGGCACCGGTGCCACCATCGGCCGATTGGTGCGGAGCGCGTTCAGCATGCCAACCGCCACCGCCATCGGAGCGCCGTCCTGACCGGAGCCGGCGGCCGCCGCCCGGAAGGCGTGGATATTGTCGTTCCAGGCGATTGCCGCCGCATACAACGGTGGTGGCACGGCAGCCGGCGACGCGGCGAGCAGGATGCCGAGACCGGGCAGCACGCGCCCGGTGCCGAACAGATTGTCCATGCTGAGCGCGCAGGCGACCGCGTTGCCGTCCTTGTCGAGCGTGACGAAGCTGGTCGACGCGGGCAGCGGCGGCAGCGCCGCTCCTGGCGGGACAGCCGTGGTCAGCAGGCTCTGTGCATCGGCGCCACCCTGCCGCCAGCGGGCCGCAACCGCCAGCGCTCGAGCACCCGCGGCGCCAAGCGCCGAAGGGTCGTGCGTCAGGACCGAGAAGGCGGAGGCAGCGGCGAGCCCACCGTCCGCGGGCGGCGGCAGGAACGCCACCTTGTCCCGCCGGTACGGCACCACGAGCGCCGGTGCCAGCCGCGGCAGCGCTCCGTTCAGGTCCGCCAGCGAAATCGGACCGCCCGCCAGCGGCGAAGCCTGCACGATCCGCCGTGCCAGCGCACCGGTATAGAAATCGCCGACCCCCGCGATGCGGATCTGAGTCAGCGTTGTGGCGAGGTCCGGTTGCAGCAGCGTCTGGCCTTCGGCGAGCGGGGCGCCGTTCCGGGAGAATATCGCTCGCGCGTTGGGGTCGGCGAGCAGCGGGCCGGCCACCAGCGCGATGTCGTTGGCCAGCGCACGCGGCACGAGCGTGCCGAAGCGTGCCAACTGCTCGGCCGGCACGATCAGGCTTTCGAACGGCAACGAGCCGTAGCGCGCGTGCAGCAGATAGAGCCCGCGCGCCAGCATCGGCACGGCGGCGGGGCGGTCGGCATTCGGGCCAAGGCTGGCTGGGGCGATGGGGGTAAACAGCACCGCCTCGGGCACGCCCTGGTTCGGGGACTTCTTGTCCGCGGCGTAGGCGAGGCAGGCGCCACCGCCGCCCAGGCCGGCGCGCGAGGGCAGCGTGACGCTGAGCACGAACCCGGCCGCCACCGCCGCATCGGCCGCCGTGCCGCCAGCCGACAGCACCTCGCGCGCCGCCAGGGTCGCACGCGGTTCGTCGCTCGCCGCGCCGCCAAGGAATCCCTGGATGAACCCGGGCTGGCCCTGCTGCGGCGCATTGCCCGGGCCGAACACGCTGTTCTTAACGCTGCCGATGGTGTCGCAGCCGGAACAGAGGAGCGCCGCCGCCAGGAGAAACGCGCCGCCGAGCCGTCTGCCCCCGCCTGTCGTACTGCTGCGCGCCTGTCGCAAATGCCTGCTGGCCCGAATCGTCTGGTAAGCGACCCTGCCATAGACGCGTTGGCCGGCAGCGGCAACATCGGGTTCGGGATGCGCGAAACTCGACAGACCGGCCGGCTTCGGGCAAGACGCGCCTCATGCTCCGTATCCGCCGGATCGCCTTGCTTTGCGCGGCTCTTTGCCTGTCGGGTCTTGGCGCCACGGCCGACGAGTTCACCCCCGCCCAGCGCGCCGAAATCGTGAAGATCATGCGCGACGCGCTAAAGCAGGACCCGTCGATCCTGCGCGACGCGGTGGCGGCGTTACAAGCGGACGAGACCGGCAGGCAGAAGGAGATGCTGGCGGCGGCGAAGAACTCGCTGATCGATCCGGCCGATCCGGTCGGCGGCAATCCGCGGGGCGATGTGACGATCGTCGAGTTCTTCGACACGCGCTGCCCCTACTGCCGCAAGCTGGAACCGACGATGGCGGACCTGCTCGCGCGCGATCACGGCGTGCGCGTGGTGTTCAAGGACCTGCCGATCCTCGGACCGGCCAGCGTGCTGGGCTCGAAGGCCTTGCTGGCGGCGCAGAGGCAGGGCGGCTACGAGAAGCTGCGGGACGCGATCATGGCGGCGCCGCCGCAGACCACCGAGGCGATGATCAAGGACGCGGCCCAGCATCTGGGGCTGGACTGGACGCGGCTGCAACATGACATGGCCGATCCGGCCATCCAACGGCGCATCGATGCCAATCTGAAGCTCGCGCGGTCGGTCGGAATCGAGGGAACGCCCGCGCTGGTCATCGGCGGCGAGCTGATCCCCGGCGCTGTCGAGGGGGACGAGTTGCGATCCGCGATCGCCAAGGCTCGCACGACAAAGTAGATCAGCGCGCATTGGCCGGCGCGTGCAGCGGCCACAGCGCGGCGCGCCAGCGGATCGCGATGAGCAGGGTCAGCGCGATCCCCAGCACGCAGTAGAGTGTCGCGGTCGGCGCGAAGCCGATGCGGTCGATCAGCGCGCCGGCGCCGAGCAATCCGATCGGCAGGCCATAGATCGCCAGCATGCGCATGCCCATCACGCGGCCTCGATAGGCGCCTGCGCCGTGCAGCAGCAGGGCGGACATCGGCACCAGGCTGAGGCTCTGCGCCAGGCCGGCAGCGATCAGGGTCAGACTGCCGCCCATCGGGTTGCGCATGCGAACGAACACCAGCAGCATGGCGTACCAGGCGATTGCGAACACCACCATCATGCGGGCCGGGCGGATCGCACGGCCGACGAGACTGATCAGGATCGAGCCCATCAACGCGCCGAAGGCGAAGCTGGAGATCAGGTAGCCGAGACCGGTCTGATCGACATGATAGATGTCTCGGGCGACATAGGGCAGCAGTCCGCTGGTCATCGGGAAGGCGGTGAGGTTCACCAGGAAGGCCAGCCATAGGGCCGCCTGCGACGAGGGTGTGTCCCACAGGTAGGCAAGACCTTCGCGCAGGTCCCGCCAGAGCGACCTGCCCTGGGCAAGGTGCACCACGTTGCGCGACCCGGCGACGCCGAGAGTGAGCAGGAAACCTGTCAGATAGAAGGCAGTGATCGCGATGTAGGCGCGGCCCAGCCCCAGCGCGGCAAACAGGCCAGCGCCGGCGAGCGATCCGACGGTGCGCGCCGAATCGGAGGTGGTGCGCGAGGCGCCCATGGCGCTGACGAAGCGGTCGGGAGGCATGGTGTCGGCGACGAGCGCGCTGCGCATCGCGAGGTCCGAGGGGCGGATCAGGCCGGCGACCATGGCGATGACGAACACGTGCACGGGACGCAGCACGCCTGCGAAGGCGAGCGCCATCAGCGACAGCGCCAGCACCGTGTAGCTGGCGCGCATCAGGCAGAGCACCGCCCGGTGGCCGATGCGGTCACCCGCCATGCCGAGCATGGGTGCGATCAGCGTGCCGAAATACTGCAGCGAGCCAAACAGGGTCAGCAGCAGCACCGAACCGGTTTCGGCCAGAATGTACCAGCCGAGGATCAGGTTCTCCATCTCGCTGCCCCATGAGGTGAGCAGGTCGGCCGGATATTGAAACCGGAAGCTGCGGATCCGGAACGGCGCGAGCAACGAGGACGATCGCATCGCGCTCACCGGAAGGCGTGTTGCATTGGCCTGGGGGGCCTTTCGTTGCTCTTCTGGGCGGCCCGACAGGCCAAGCTGCGCAGCCACCTTACCCTGGCGGCTCAGGCAAGTGCCAGCACCCAGGTCTCGGCGACCGCCAGGCCACGCACGGCGATGCCGCTCGCAAGCCGCGCCGTATAGGACTCGTGATGGTGCCCGTGGACGATGAGCGTTGCCGCTGCCAATTCCGCCAGGCGATCGATGGCAGCGAAACCGTGGCGGTGACAGGACGGCGCTTCGTGGCACACCAGCACGTCGAAGCGATGCTGGCCGAGGCGGGCGAAGTCCTCGGGAAAGATCGAGTCGCGGTGCCACAGCGGCAGGCCATCGCGCCAGTGCTCGCGCGGCGGCAGGCTCCGCAAAAAGTCGCGGCGGGTGGCAAAACCCGGAGGGTCGATCCGGCCGCCCGGTTCGTCCGCGCGCGGGTACCAGATGCGCGGCTTGAATATCCCGCCCAAGCCGGCGATGCGCAGGCCGCCGGCCACGATCACCTTGCCGCCGATATCGCCCTGCGGAAAGTCGGTGGCGAGGCGGTCGAACGCCGCTTCGGTCTCGGCGTCCTTGTTGCCGATGATCCAGCGGATGTTCCAACCCCGGTCGAGCAGTCGGGCCAGCACCTGTCGCAGCGGCGCGCGAAGCTCGCAATCGCCGAGCAGGATCAACGTGCCGGGATCGCGGCCCGCGCAGAATCGCAGGATCGGCGGAAAGTTGCCGTGCGGGTCGCCGGCGAGGATGACAGGCGAGGACATGTCAGTGCCCTGAACGACGAGTTCAGGCAGTGTGCACCTCAAAGCATGATGAGGTCAGGGTTAACCTCATCATGCTTTGGCTTTCGTGGTTGAGCGCGTGATTCAGACCTCCGACAATTTCGCCGCTGGTCATCACGGGCCAGTGCCGGTGCCGGAGGCCGCTCAGCGCGCCACGACCTTGCGATACAGGTGCCAGGTCGCGTGTCCGAACACCGGCAGCACCACCACCAATCCGACGAACAGCGGCACCGAGCCAAGCACGAGGCCGCAGGCGATGATGAAGCCCCACAGCGCCATGACCGCGGGATTGGCTGCCACTGCCCGCACCGAGGTCGATACCGCGGTGCCAATCCCGGCATTGCGATCGAGCAACAGCGGGAAGGAGACAACGCTGATCGACAGCGCCAGCAGTGCCAGCAGAAAGCCCACCGCGATCCCCAGCACGATCATCACCCGGCCGGCACTGGTGGTGAATACCTCGGTGAAGAAGGCGGAAGCCGACGGGGGCGGGTCCGGACCGAGCGTGACAACATAGATCACCTGCGCCAGCACCAGCCACAGCAGGAACAGCCCGATCAGCAGCACGCCGAGCAGCGCGATGGAACCGATGGAGGGAGCGCGCAGCACGCCGAACGCGTCCACCCAGCGCACCTCGTCGCCGCGCTCGCGCCGGCGGCTCATCTCGTACAGACCGACGCCCGCCAATGGCCCGACCAGCGCGAAGCCGGATGCCAGTGGAAACAACAGTGGCAGCAGCCCACCCGAGACCGCGCGGCTGAGGATCAGGCCGACGATCGGGTAGATGATGCAAAGGAAGATCACGTCGGTGCGGTTCGCCTGGAAGTCGGCCCAACCGCGTCCGAGCGCGTCCCTGAGGTCGGCAACGCCGATGCGCCTGACCACGGGCGGGGTGTCGTCCCGGACACCATCGCGCCAGTACTCCTCGGGCCTGGCTGAGCCGATCTGATTCGCCGCGACGCGCAGCTGATCCCAACCCCAACCGGGTGGAGTTTGAATGACCATGCCTCGTTCCCTTCGAACGCTATGGTCAGGGAGCGGCAGCCGTCAGAGAGCCACGGCTCCCCGCACCGGGAAACGATACGACCCGGCAGAGCAATGGGCGTATCACGAAGTCGGGATCGGCTTCGTCCCGCCGCGGGTCATCGTCGCGATCGATCAGTCCCGGGTACGTGCGCTTTGGCTTCGCCTGATTGGCCAGGGGAAGCCGTCGCGCGCGTTCCCCCTCCGGTCGGTGCGAGGGTAGAGGTATGCGGGTGCGGCTATTGTTGCCCCGTGTTGAACAGAAAGTCGCCCTGGCTCAACTGATCGGGCGTCACGCCCGGCAGACTGATGCGATTGCCGTCGAAGTTGATCCGAGCCCAACCTCGGCTGTTGGTATCGATCGAGACGCCGCTGAAGTCCTGCGCTGTCATCTCGAAGTCGAGTTTGTCGGTGCCCGGTAAGAAATTGCTGATCCTCGTCTGGTGGTCCGACCCGCTGAAGACAAAGACGTCGCCGTCCGCGGCCGAAAGTTGCGAATGACCAGTGGCGACGTCGATGATGTTGGGCGAGGCGGCTGCAGTGTCCGAGGAGATGTTGTCCGAGGACGTGCTGTCTGAGGGCGCGTTGTCCGTGCCGGCGTCGCCGCCCGACTGAAAAGTAAGTGCTCCGCCTGTCGTATATGGATTGGAATCATACACACGGACGTAATCAACCTGCATCTGTGAGCTGGTTGAAGGATCGGAAGGACCCGCCCAGGAGCCCGGCGTGCCACTGCCATTGCTGAGGATCATGTACATCGGCTGATTCATGTCGGCCGGGGTAGAACTCTCGAACGTCTCCTGCCCGTCGAAATACCAGGTGATCTTGTCCGGTTCCCAATCAACGGCATAGGTATGGAAACCCTGCGTCATGTCTGGCTCGTCCACCCAATGCGGCTCGGGCGCATCGATACCATGCACAGTATTGACCAGGGTCGTCGGGCTGTTGCCGGTTACTTCGGCAACATCGAGTTCCGGAGGCCAGCCGCCGTTCGCAGGCATCAGCCAGAACGCTCCGAGCATTCCGGCACCCGCAGGCATTTGCATGCGAGCTTCAAAATAGCCATAGGTCTGGGAGAACTGGCCTTCAGTCACCAGCTGTCCGCCGACGCGTGGCAAGTTGTCGACCAGGTCAGGCGAAACATCGCCTGGTGTGGGAAAATTACTTAGTCCCAGAACACCGTTATTTAGCGAGATCGGATTTCCGTCCGCCGGCAAAAGCAACGGATTGGGATACCAGGTGCTCATGTCACCGCCGCCGAACCCGCCGAAAGCCCAGGGATAGGTTGGCTGCCAGGCTGTGCTGAGCGAGTCGAATTCATCGTCCAATGTGACGTTCGCCACTCGATGTCCCCCGTGTCATCTAACGGCCGCGGCGAATAACCACTGACCGAGCTTGGGTCAACGAAACGAGGCCGATTCGTTAGACCGCCGCGGCGGTTTGCGCGGGGGCACCGGTTTCAATGCTAGAATTATAGGATTGTGGTCTTAATAACGCTTGCAGTTCATTACGGCAAATATGCCAAGCCCGCCGTGTCACCCGGAATCAACCCCGCGGTCCGCACCCGATTGGCCGCATGCGCGGCGCCGGATAAACTCGCGTTCCGTCCGAAGAGGGATCATGCGGCGAAGGACCTTGTTACTCGGCACGTCGGCGGCTCTGTGCTTCGAGGGTTGCGCTCACGCCAGAAGTGACATCGACGCGTCGGCGTCTCCCATTGTCTCGGCCGTTGCCGGGACAGGCCCTTCGGTGGCAGTCGTCGAGTATCGGGGAAGCACCTTCCGTTTTGACGAAACAACAGGCCAGGACCTCGGCGATTACATCGATCCGGTCGGCCAATTCCGCCAGAGATGCCTGCGTGTCGAACACGATCGGTTGCCGTTGACCGTATTTTTCCGGCCCGATCGCGACTCGAACAGAACGGAAGTCGTGTTCGAACTTGGGCAGCCGCAGCCCCCGGCGCCCCAACCAATCTCGACCCTTACCGTGCAAGCATCGAGCGCGGCGGATATCGGTATATACGGCCGAGATCCTCCGTCACTTCTGGTTTGCGCGATGGTGCTGGCAGTCCGTACCGCGTCCCGTTCGAGAGAAGGTCGAAAGCCTCATTGCTGCCCGCCTGCTGCCGCAATACGATGCATCGGACCTCGGCCGCTACAGCAGGGACAATAAGCCGCACGAGTGCGAACCGCCGGACAAGCGGCGAGAATAACACCGGCGTCCGTGCCGGTCTGGCTCAAACCGCGAGCGTATTTTCAACAGATCCTGGAGGCCTACAGAACCTGGGTGATGTCGTGTGCCGCCGACACGGCTGATCCTGTTCATGCCGTGCTGCGCTCGATCTCCTCGGGGGGATCGCAGTCTGCTCCTGGAAGCCCGGCGGGTTCTTACTTCCCGCGATGGCAAGACTCGTTCCTGTCTTTCGTGATCGGCTGGCTCGTGTGGATGGGTCACACCCAGTGGCATGATGCACTCAGCTGGATAATCGGCAGCGATATCCAGCGAACAAACGGCAGTAGCGGATGGCCGAGATCGCACCCGACGCCGTACTTGGAGAACTTCGAGCCTGGATGCCAGCTGGCCGCCGACCTGGGCGCGGATGAAACCACCGTAGAGGTCGATTTGCCGGCGGGGTTCCCGAGCGATCGTTTCGCCATTTCGGTCGGATCGCCTCTACACGGCAACGAACGGCGCGACCTACGCCTCTTATACCAGGGGGCATTGGCGATGGCTGCGCGCCTGAATGTGCCCGGTGCACCAGCATCGTTTCTCTGGATCGATCGACAGATGC
The DNA here is from genome assembly GCA_036555825.1 of Acetobacteraceae bacterium. Lineage (GTDB taxonomy): Bacteria > Pseudomonadota > Alphaproteobacteria > Acetobacterales > Acetobacteraceae > JAMXLO01. The sequence continues at coordinate 8,591 of DATBKQ010000274.1, forward strand.
GGGCGGCGCTGAGCCCGCACTACCAAATAGATCGGAAGTGGATGGTGGTATGAAACGCCACTGACCGCGGGAGCCGAACAGCCGCCGTTTGCATCCCATCAGCCCGGCGATATCGGGCCCTCCCGCAGTCTATTTTCCAAATGTCTCAAAGTGTGGGACCAAGCTTCGCATTTTGAGGCAGGCACATATCCCTTTGGCGGTCGAAAAAAGTAGCATAAGGGCCGGTTTTATGTCATGTTCCGGTTATGAAAGAAGAATCATTTCGAGCACGGTATCGCGCGGTCGCCAGACGGCTTATCGCCAGGCACGGCGCCCGGCGCACCCTTGCACAGTGCCAAAGCGGAACGGCGGCCCTTGAATTCGCCTTGCTCATGACCCCGCTTCTTATGCTGCTGTTTGGATACATTGCCACCGCCTCCGTCTTCTTCACCTGGTCGACGATGCAGAGCAATGCCCAGTACGCAGCGCTTTTGGTGGCGACCGGGCAGATCAAAAGTTTCAATAACGGAGCCATCTCGAGTTCGAACAGCACCGCGACCACGACGTGCAGCGGCTCGCTTACATCGGCCGTGGCCGAGTATTACGCATGCACCGGGTTGCCAAGCTGGGTTCCGGTCACTGTGACCGCAACGGAAAATTGCACCGTTCCGAGTGTGACGGTCAGTCTGTCAGCCAGCGCATCCGCCGCCGCAATCGCCAACATCTACAATTATTTCACCGGCCAATCGCTGGTCGCGCAGGCGGTGGTGATGAAGGAGGGACAATGCCCTTGAGCAAGCCGCGGTTTGCACCGACCCGCCCGGCGAACGGCAGCAATGACCGACATGCTGCCGCGCGGCTCTTGTCGAGCAGGCGGGCCGCCATCAGCCTCTTCGTCGCACTGGCGCTGCCTGCGCTGATTGCTCTGGGCCTGCTCATCGTGGATGCACCTTATCTGTACTTCCGCAGCCTTCTGCTGCGACAGACGGTGCAGGCCGCGGCCCTCGCCGCCGCGAGCAACCTCACCACCTACTACACATCAGGCAACGGTTCGACCTCATCGATCGTGACCGCCGCGCAGTCGTTCGGAACGGCGAACATGCCTTCGGCCAAGTACGGGACCGTTATCCAGGCGAACAAGGTGGTCGTCGGCAACCTCGACGCGACCAATACGACCTTCACCAGTCTCGCGACAAGCGGCGGGACCAGCCCGAATGCCGTCCAGGTGACCGGGCTCAACACGGCGGCGAACAGCAATCCGGTGAGCCTGATCTTTTCCAGGCTCATCAACAAGCCCAGCTTCGACATGACGAAGACGGCGGTTGCCAGCTTCGGGACGGGCCAGACCTTCGACACGATCATCGTGAACGATCTGAGCCAGTCCTTCAGCTCGTCGATCGCCAACCAGCGTGCGGCGGATAACGCGATCCTGAATTGCGTCAGCTCCTCGGCTGGCAGCCAGTCGCAGTTCGGCATCACGACCTTCGACGGCCATTCCAACATCTATCAGGCACTCAGCCAGGCCAGCACCAACCTGTCCACCCTCCAGACCAAGATCAGTGCGCTCAATTCCTGCGGTCACGCAGGAACCCCGGCGTGCTCGGGCTCCAACGTCGCTGCGGCGATCTACTCGGCGATCCAGCAGTTCAGCGGCGCGAGCTACGCCAACGCGAGGAAGAACATCGTGGTCATCACCGATGGCGTGCCGAACGCGGACGCCATCACCTATGGTACGGCCGACGGAATCTATCCGACGCCGACTTCGACAACTCCGACCTGCACCAATCACTGCACAGATGCAAACCTGTTGACGATGGCGCAGAACCAGGCGGCTGTCGCCAAGGCGAATGGCATCTCGATCTCCACGATCTACTACTCGGGCGACACGCCCGCATCGCAGCAGGCCAGCTACGCCGCCGCACTGGCCACGCTGGTCACAGGAACCGGCGTGGCCATGGTCGCGCCGACCCAGGCGAAAATCAGCTCAACCTTCGCGGGGTTCTGCGCCACGATGTCGTCGGCGCTCAAGCTGGTCATGTAGCACTGCTCCGATCCAGCCGCCGTGGTCGCTATGTCGTGGCGGCCACTGTGCGGGGCTGGCGGCGGCCGATCACCAGCACCGAGATCGTGCCCAGAGTCGCGACCAAGGCGATCGGCATCAATGCCAGGGGGAAACTGCCGGTTTCCGCCTGGATGTAACCGATCAGGTAATTGAACACGAACCCTGAGAGGTTGCCCAGCGCGTTGATCTGCGCCAGCCCCGCCGCCGCCGATGCCGCGCCCAACCATTCCGACGACAGCGCCCAGAACGGGCCCTTGCTTGCATAGGTGCCGGCGGCGATCAGCGTCAGCAGCGGGATCATCGCCCATAGGGTGCCGATCGCCCAGAACGTCGCCACCATCGCCAGCACCATCCAGGCCAGCGGCAGCGCATTGTGCCACACCCGTTCCCCGGTGCGGTCTGAACTGCGCCCCCACAGGATCATCCACGCCGCAGCAATCCCGAACGGCACTGCATTCACCAGGCCCGTCTCCCAATTGGTCAGACCGAACGACTTCACCAGTTGCGGCATCCACAGCGCCAGCGATGTGGAGGCGCCGGACGCACCGGAATAAACCAGCGCCATGATCAGCACGTATCTGTTCGTCAGCACCCGCCAGACGGACGGGTGCGCCACCCGCGGCGCGCGGCGGCGTTCCGCGTCCAGTTTCGCAATCAACCATTGCCGCTGGTCCAACGTCAGCCACGCCGCATGCTGCGGTCGATCCGTCAGCCAGACGAATGCGGCGATGCCCAGCAGCACTGCGGGCACAGCCTCCAGGATGAAGATCCATTGCCAGCCGCCAAGGCCAAGTACGCCATCCATGTACAGGATGCCGCCGGAGATTGGCGATCCGATCAGCCCGGCGACCGGGATCGCCACCATGAATATGCCGACGATGATAGCGCGGTAATGCGCGGGGTACCAGTAGGTGATGTAAAGGATCACGCCCGGAAAGAACGCGGCCTCGGCCGCGCCAAGCAGGAAGCGCAGCACCAGGAACGAGATCGGG
>DATBKQ010000275.1:0-6268 GCA_036555825.1 Acetobacteraceae bacterium
AGGCCGCCATCTCGCACTCAATGGCCATATCGACGTCTTCCCGGTCGGCGGCGGCGAGGGGTGGACCCAGGATCCATGGGGCGGAGCGCTGGTGGATGGCCGTATCTATGGTCGAGGCGCTTGCGACATGAAGTGCGGGACCACTGCCTCGATCTTCACGTTCCTCTACCTGCATGAACTGCGGGAGGAATTGCACGGCCGGCTCACCCTGTCCGCGGTTTCCGATGAGGAGACGTTCGGCCCCTGGGGCGCGCGTTACCTGTTCGAGCATCATCCGGAGGTCATCGGCGACTGCTGCCTGAATGGCGAACCGAGCAGCCCTTGGACGGTGCGGTTCGGGGAAAAGGGCCCGCTATGGCTCGAATTCACCGTACGAACGCGAGGCGCACATGGCGCCTACACGCATCTGAGCCCAAGCGCGATCGCGGTCGCCGCCAAGATCATCGGCGAGCTTGAGCAACTGCAGGACATCCCCGCGCCGGAGGCCAGCAACCTTGCGGCTGCGCTCGACCAGGCGGCGGAGGTCATCGAAAAGGCCTATGGGCCGGGTGCGTCCAGGATCGTGCGCCGCGTCACCGTTCATCCCGGGGTGGTGCAAGGCGGTCTCAAGGTCAACTTAGTGGCCTCGCAGTGCACGTTCGAGACGGATATCCGGTTGCCGAACGGGCTTGAGGCAGCGCAAATACTTGCCGAGATCGACAAGATCATGGCCGGGTTTCCCGAGGCCAGTTACCGCCAGATCAACTACAGTCCGCCGAGTTGGTGCCCGCCCGATGCCGAAATGGCACAGCTCGTGCGGACAAACGCCCAGGCGGTCTCCGGCATCGATCCGACGCCTGTCATCAGCCTGGGCGGCACCGACGCGCGGCTTTGGCGCTACCGGGACCTGCCGGCCATTGTTTACGGGCCCTCGCCGACCGGCATGGGCAGCACCGACGAGCACGTGACGGTTGAGGAATTCCTGCACGTGGTGAAATGCCACGCGCTGTCGGCCTACGACTACATGGCGCGGCCAGAGTAGGCTGCTCCCGCGGCCACATAACAAGCAACACGATGGGAGACTTCGCAATGACACGGCCCAACCTGACGAGGCGTCGCGGCCTGCTCCTGGGTACCACCGCGGCGCTCGCGATGCCGTTCGTGCACCAGCGGCCGGCGCGTGCCGCCGGGCAGGTCGTCGTGCGCAACCCCGGCGGCGCCTACAGCGACACGCAGAAGAAGTATGTTTACGACCCGTTCAGCAAGGAGACCGGGATCGAGGTCGTCATCGTCCCCAGTACGATGGCCAAAATGCTGGCGATGGTGAAGTCGGGCAACATGGAGCTCGACGTCGCCGACGCCGGGCTGGATGGCCTGGTCACCCTGAACAAGGCAGGAGCGCTGGCACCGATCGACTACGCCGGCTGGAAATACACCGATCCCAACGACATCGCGAACGACTACAAGACCGAGACCACGCTGGGCATATGCCTTTACGCGAGCGTGCTGGGCTACAACAAGGAGACGTTCCCCAACGGCACCCAGCCCCAGGGCTGGACCGAGTTCTGGGACACAGGGAAATTCCCGGGCCCGCGCATGCTGGCGGACATGGCTTCCGGAACTCCCAACCTGGAGTTCGCGCTGATTGCCGACGGCGTGCCCATGGGCAAGATCTTTCCGATCGATATCGACCGCGCGTTCAAGTCGATGTCGAGGATCAAACCGCACATCAAGAAGTTCTGGGATACCGGGGCGCTGTCCGCGCAGATGCTGGCGGACAAGGACGTCGTACTCGGCTCGATATGGAATGGCCGGCTGCAGGCGATCGCCGACAAAGGCGCGCCGCTGGCGATCGAATGGAACCAGCACATGTTGCAGGTGCAGGCCAACGCGATATTCAAGGACGCCAGGAACAAGAAGGAGGCGCAGCTCCTGGTGGATTATTCGATGAGTGCCAAGGCGAATGCCGGGTTGGGCATGGAGCTGAATTACGGCCCGGTCAACCGCAAGTCGTTCGCCTTGCTGCCGGCCGACACTATCGCGAAGCTGCCGGGCAGCCCGGAGAACATGAAACGTTGCTTCATTCAGGACGTGAACTGGTGGGATGAGAACCGCGCCAAGGTGAACTCGGTGTGGTCAAAATGGATTCTGACCTGACCGAGCGAGCCCAGGCGGCGATCGCCGAACCCGCGCCGCCCGGGCCAGGTGCACAGCGCGGAGCCATCGAGCTGCGCGGGTTGAGCAAGCGCTACGGCGACGAGATTGTCGTCAACAATGTCGCGGCCTCGATCGCCGCTGGCGAATTCTTCTCGCTGCTTGGACCCTCCGGCTCGGGCAAGACGACCACACTCATGATGGTCGCTGGCTTCGTGCAGCCGGATGGCGGGGCGATCCTGCTCGACGGCAGGAATATCGCATCCACACCGCCGCAAAAGCGCGGCTTCGGCATGGTCTTCCAGAATTACGCGATTTTCCCGCACCTCGATGTATTCGAGAACATCGCGTTTCCATTGCGCGCCCGGCGCTGGCCGAAGGCGGCCATTGCCCAGCGAGTGGGCTGGGCGTTGGACCTGGTGCGCCTCGGCCGCTTCGCCGATCGCTACGCGCGCCAGCTCTCCGGCGGACAGCAGCAGCGCGTCGCGCTGGCACGCGCGATCGTTTTTCACCCGCCGGTCGTCCTGATGGATGAGCCGTTGGGTGCGCTCGACAAGAACCTGCGCTTCGAGATGCAGGTGGAGATCAAGGACATCCAGCAACGCCTCGGCATGACCGTATTGTACGTCACGCACGATCAGGAAGAGGCGATGAGCATGTCCGACCGCATCGCCATCCTGAACCATGGCCGCATCGACCAGGTCGGGTCCCCCGGCGAGGTATACGAGCGCCCGGCCAATCCTTTCGTCGGCCGGTTTCTCGGCGAGGCCAATCTTATCGAGGGCGCGATCGCGGGCCGGTCTGGCACTGTGGTGCGCCTGGCGCTGCCTTGCGGTCAGCAGTTGCGCGCGCCGGCCGGCGATGGGTCCGGCGCCGGACGGGGCATGCTGTTCATTCGGCCCGAGCGGGTCGAGATTGCGCCGGGTAGCGTCGCCGATAACAATCCGCAGCACAATTGCCTCGCGGGGACGATCCACCGCTGCTCGTTTCTCGGCAATATTCTGCGCTATGCGGTGGACGTCGATGGCATCGGGCCGGTCATTGTCGATCTGCAGAACGCTGTCGGGGTGGCACCGTTGCGCGTGGGCACGCCGGTGGTGCTGCGCTGGCCGGTCGCGGAAAGCCTGATCCTGCCGGCTGAGGCGTGATGCCGAAACTACGCCTCGCGCGGACCGCACCCCGCGACCTGACACTGCTGCTCATCCTACCCGCCATCGCGATGCTGGTGTTGATGTTTCTGGCACCGCTCGGCCTGTTTTTCGTGCGCACCTTCGCGGAATTCGACGGAACCACCGCGCAATTCGTCGATCAGGCAAGAGACCTGCTTTTGTCGCAGCCATTCCTGACCGCACTGGGCACAACCAACTGGATCGCGCTCATCGTCACGGTCAGCGTGCTGCTGATCGGCTACCCTATCGCCTACTATCTGGCCACGGCGCAGGGCGCCGGTATCAGCATTGTCGTCCTGTCGATCGTGCTGCCGTACTTCACCAGCATCATCGTGCGCACCTTTTCCTGGATGGTGCTGCTTGGAGAACATGGGTTGGTGAACGACGCCCTGCTGGCGGCAGGCCTTATCGCGGAGCCGCTACCGCTGATGTACAACCGCCTCGGCGTACTGATCGGCATGAGCTACGTGCTGCTGCCCTACATGGTGCTGACCCTCTATGCGGCCATGCGAGGGATCGACGCTTCCTTGCTGCGCGCGGCTGAAAGCCTGGGGGCGAGTGGCTTTTACAGCTTCTGGCGAGTGTACTTTCCGCTCAGCTTGCACGGCATCCTGTCCGGCGCGCTGATCGTCTATATCCTGTCGGTCGGTTTCTTCATCACCCCGGCCCTGATGGGGGGTCAACGCGACATCATGATCGCGATGCTGATCGACCGCTCGCTCGAAGTGGCAGTCGATTGGCCTTCTGCGGCGTTGATGTCGCTGACCCTGTTGCTGGTTACGCTGGTGCTCTACGTCCTCTATTACCGCGTGACCGACATCCGGCGCCTGATCGGAGCACGTTGAACGGTGCGCCGCTGGACCTCCCGACTGCTGCACATCTACGTCGCGGCCATGTGCGTCTGGCTGCTGGCGCCGATGGTCATCGTCATCATTCTCGCGTTCAGCGGCGACGGCTATCTGCACTTTCCGCCGAGTTCGCTTTCGCTGCAGTGGTTCGCACGTTTCTTCGGCAACCCGCAGTGGCAACGCGCCTTGCTGTCCAGCCTCGTCATCGGAGCCATCGCCTGCGTGGTTTCCACGGCGATCGGCGGTCTCGCGGCCTATACGTTTCTGCGCGCCGAGTTCCGCGGGAAGAAATTGCTTTTGTCGCTGATGCTCACCCCGATCATCGTGCCAAGTATCATCACCGCGATCGCAATGTATTACCTTGCCGGCAGGCTTGGCCTGATCGGCAATTTCCTTTGGCTCGGACTGTGCCATGCGGTCATAGCAATGCCGATCGTGCTGCTGATCCTGTTGTCGGCCTTGCATGCGGTCGATCCAAACCTGGAGCGCGCTGCGCTTGGCCTGGGGAGCAGCCGCATGGGCGTGTTCCGCCGGGTCGTGTTGCCGATCGTGCTGCCCGGCCTGCTTTCCGCCGCCCTGTTCGCCTTCCTGGCCTCGTTCGACGAATTGCTGATCGCGCTGTTCCTCGCCGGCGTGCGCGCCCAGACTCTGCCAGTGCGAATCTGGAACAGCCTGAACCTGCAGGTCGAACCGACGATTGCGGCGGTCAGTGCTTTCCTGATCGCGGTGACATGCGTCATCCTGGGCATCGACGGCGTGTTGCGCCACCTGCGAGGGCAGCGGCGCTCCCGCCCGTGACCTGAACCGGATCAGCGCGCGACAAGCAGGTGACGCGGTGCCCGGCTGATCGGTTCGCAGCCATTGTCAGTCACGATGGCGGTTTCACCAAGCGACATGCTCAGCCCGGTATCGCTGTCGAGCAGGATCATATGCAGAAAGAACACCATGTTCGGTGCCAGTACCTGCGGCTCGCCCGCATAGATCATCGGCCAGTCCATCCATGTCGGCGGGTAGGTCGCGCCCATGGTGTAGCCGCATGCGTTGAGGAAATGCCCGGCATATCCTGCCCGGTTCATGACGTCGGCATGCGCCGCGAACACCTGCCCGACCGTATTGCCTGGCCTCAGCGCTGCCTCGCAGGCATCGAGCGCATCGGCGCAGGCATCGAACATGCGTCGATGGCGAGCGTCCGGTTCGCCGGTCAGCACTACGTACATCAGCGCCGCATGATAGTGGCGGTAGGCGGCGGCGATCTCGAACTGCACCTGGTCGCGCGCGCCGACTGTGCCATGCGCGGTATGGTAGCGGACCAGCAGCGCCTCCTCGCCGGCGCCCATCGGCCAGCGGCTGGCGCTGGGATCGCCATCCCCGCGCATGATCGTGCTCATCATCTCGCCGTAAATGGCGCCGACCGGAGCACCGGGCGCGGTCATGCGCTGCGACACCGCACAAGCCTCGTCGACAAGCTGGCCTGCTCGCCGCAGATAGCTTAGTTCCGCCGGGCTCTTCACCAGGCGCAGCAACCGGATGAGATCCGACGCGTCGACCAGTTCGCAAAACCCGGCGAACGCCGCATCGACCATCTTGCCGCGCTGAGCGGTCAGGCCGTAGGCGTGATACTCGACGCCGATGCGCCTTCCGCGACCGCCGTAGTCCGCCACCATGTCGCGCAGTTCGCCCGCCGGATCGGCGCCTTCACGGTCAACCCAGATGCGGATGTCCTCGATCACCGAGGTAATGCGCGCCTGCCGTTGATCGGCGGAGCGGGTGAGCAAGGCCAGCGCACCGTCGGCGCCGAGGTACATGCCCTGGAACATGCTGTAGCCGCTGGTGTCGTAGCCGGTCAGGTAATACATGCTCTCCTGGCGGAAGATCAGGAGACCATGCAGGCCGGCCTTTGCCATCGACTCGCAGGCACGGCGCCTGCGGTCGGCAAATTCTTCGCGGGTAAAGTGCAGTGCCATTTCCCACTCGGCCAAGAAGGCCGGCACGGTGGCCGGCCATGACGGGAAAAGTGAGGGCGGACCAGTGGTCCGCCCGTTAGCAATCAGAAGTCCATATCACCCATACCGCCAGCGCCCGGCGGCATGGCGGGCGCCTTCTTCTCAGGCTTCTCGG
>DATBKQ010000276.1:0-7367 GCA_036555825.1 Acetobacteraceae bacterium
TGGCGCCCACTCGCCACCGCCAGCACAGAGTAGCTCGCTATCACAGCCTATCCGGCCGCAACGTCTCCGCTTCAATCACTCACACACGTGTCTACGCCGCGCCGCTTACCAACAAGGCGCATTATGATGCTTTGGTGAAAACGTTTCTCTCGCCGGAGCGCGTGGCTCTGTGGGAGGCGTGTGAGCTCGAAAGCTGGCGACCGCAAGCTGGCCGCCGGGCAGCGCCATCGACTTTTGTCGCGGTCGTTCCAGCATTGCGCCCAAAATAACCGCCCCGGACTACAGGGGGAACCGGACTACAGGGGGAAAGGTCATGGTCTACGTCGTGGAGATCATCGGCCCGACCGGCGGCCGAGCGACGAAGGAGTACGCCGCCGCATCCGTTCGGGGCGCCTCCGGCAAGCGCACCGCGACCTTGAACGTTACCCGGAGTGCGAGATCATCGATGTCGTGCTGCGCGCGGACTGGGATGTCAGGGTCCAGAGCGATGAGTGGTAGGCGGCGGCTACTTCTCTGCATCATGGATGAGCTGGAGCATCGAGCCTTCATCCAGCGCCTCGAAGACATCGCGGAGCAGATGCGTCTCGTCGTGCCCGCGCGCGAATAGTGGCCCGAACCGCTGCCGCAGCTCTTTGAGGCGCATGGCGCCGTACTTCGTGTACACCGCGCCGTCCTTGCGGAAATGCTCGGCGGGGACGCGACGTTTCGGTGGCATGGGCGCTCAGGTGTGCGCCGATGCACGGTCGCACAAGCAGAGCGAACTCTCAAAAATAGGTTACAATTTGCGCATGAGGTTGCCTTGGCTGAAGGAGCCCGAGCGCCCCACCTGGCACGTCTCTCAAGGAACGCATGACGGTGGGCGACCTGCTCGCCGACGCAACGGCACCGTAGTCAGCTCCTGGTGGTGCGTGTGGCTGCGCTCGGTGTGGTTCCTCCTGTTGGTGTAAGCGTCCGGTCAGCCACGCCTTCCGCCAGGCGGGCGTGTGACCGAGGCTGTTGACCTTAAAGCTATGCATAAAGCGGAGCTTGAGGTCATTGGCCGGAGCAGCGATCGAGATCATCACCGGGCGTGAGCGTCGTCGGCAAGCGGCCCGACCAGCGGCAGCATGTGCCAGAGAAGCGTGCCCATTTCAGCGAGCAGATGCAGGCCTGGTTCACCGCCACACTTGGACGTGTCTTCATCGCCGCGGCCATCTGCTACTGTTCACCCGGTTCAGGTCGAACCAACTCCCACCTGCGAAGACACAAGGGACGAGACCGATGCCGATCAGACCAGTGTCCCGTCAACGCCTTCGCCATGGTGTGCATCGAACTCGTACACCGACCACTATAACAGCTTCGTTGCCGCCACGGTCTTGGCTAACAGTCGGAATTCGATGACCTGCCTACTGGTTCCTCACCTAGACGATGCACGCCTGAAATGCCAGGCTTGGCGGAAGACTTACGATGAGGTTCGTCCGTACGGCGCGATCAGCAACCCAACCTCGATCGCGCGGGCTCTTGCGTCAGGTTAGACATGCCTCCCCTGACGCAAGACAGGCGGGAGATTCTCATTCAAAGTGGTCCAAAGAAGGCTCACAAGGGGTGCCTCGCTTATGGATTAGGGAAGGTTCGGGGGAGCAGGTCAGATATTGAGTTTCAGACAAGTCTTAGAAGGTCACTGGAGGAGGGTTGAATGCCGACCGGGCTGAGCTCATCGCCATTCCTGGACGTGAAGAGCTTCACGCCCCCGGAAAGTGAACTGCCAAGAGTGCCATCGTCGGGGTCATTCTCCACGACGCCGTTCCTCGCTGTCTATGAGGCGGACGAGTGGCGCAATCCCGATGATGTTGCAGCGACCGCGCGGGGCATGCTGGCTACCGAACTGCACGACGACGAACTGGACGAAGCGATCTTCGAGGCGATCGGTGGCGCTGCGGAGCTGTACGACCGGTCCTCCAGAGATACAGACCCGCCTGGCGCTGAGCGCGTTCTTCAGCAGCATTTTTCAGCCGTACAGCGGGAACTAGAACGGGTGCTAGATGCGGCCGGCGAGCATTTCGGTGACACTCCGCTCGCAACGCTGAATGAGAACGAAACTGCGGCCTTCTTCGACAGCTACTCACCGAAAGCTCTGCATCCGGCATTCGAGAACCTGTTCGGCGGCATTCTGAAGGCGATCAAGAAAGTTGCCGGTACGGCAGTCGGCCTTGCCAAAAGCGGTATCGGCGCACTGGCATCGGTGACACTGAAACCGCTGCTGGCCAAGCTGAAGGCGCTGGTCTGGCCGCTGCTGCAACATGTGCTGACATCCGCGATCTCGCGCCTGCCTGAAGTGTTGCGCCCGCCGGCAACCCTGCTCGCCCGCCGTTTAGGTCTGCTCAAGGAGTTTGAGGACGAGCAGGCTGCCGAGGCGATGCCATCGACCTGCGTCACCGCCATCCAGCGGGAGTTCAACAAGCGCACGGCCGACCTCCTGCTGGCACCAAGCGATGTGGAGCGTGACCTGGAGGTCGCCCGTATTTCAAGCGGTTCAGCTACGCACTGGGACAAGGCGCTGACCGATCTGGACCTTGCCCGGAACGAGCTTTCCGATCGGCTGGGCCAGCTCAAGGAAGGCGAGGATGCCGGCCCTGCATTCGAGAACTTCCTCCCGGCCCTGCTTCCGGTGCTCAAGCTCGGCGAGAAGTTGATTGGACGCGAGAACATCCTCTCGTTCCTTGCCAAACTCCTTAGTAAATTGCTGCAACGCTTCATCGGGCCCCAGTTCGCGCCGGCGCTGGCGAGAGCGATCGTGGACGCCGGCCTGCGGCTATTCGGCCTGGAAATTTCGGCCGAGGACGCGGCCGAGGCCGCGCGATCCGCCGTGACATCCACCGTCGAGGAAACCGTCGGCCGGGTCGCCATGCTGCCAGAGGGGATCCTGAGCAATCAGGAACTGCTGGAAGGCGCGGCGCTAGAGGCTTTCGAGCAGGCCGCCGCCGCCAACCTCCCTCCGGTGCTGGGTCCGGAGACCTACCTCGCGAGGCCGGATCTGCGCGAAAGCTCGCATGCTCGCGGAACCTGGGTGGCTCTGCCGCTGCATCACCGCCGCCGCTACAAGAAATACAGCCGAGTCCTGCGGATCCGCGTCACGCCGGAAAAGGCCCGGGTCATCGAAACCTTTGGCGGTGCGACCCTGGGCGAATTTCTCGAAGAGCAGCTCGGCCAGCCGCCGGGCGCAGAGCTTGAAGCGGATGTCCATCTGTACGAGGTTATGCCGGGCACGCTGCTGCCGGAGCTCACCCGCATGGAGGAGTCCACCCCGGGCCTCGGCAGTTCCGAGGAAGCCGCCTGGGGACGCCTGCATCCACTCACTCATCATGCGGCCGGAACGCTGCTGGGCGAGCCCGGCCTCGGCCGTCACATGTCGCCGGAAAGCCTAGCGGGACGCCACGCCATCGGGCCAGGCCAGCGATTGTACCATCTGAACGTGCACGGTCTGCGCCCAGCTATCAGCGCGACCGGACACCGTCGCCTGCGGCGGCACAGTTCGCTGAAGATTCTGCTCAACTTCAAGACCTCCGAAATTCACCTGCGACTTTACCTGGCCGAGAACGTTGCCCAGAGGCTGGCGACGACATTGCGCGATCAGGGGCATCTGGGCAGCATCCTTGCACGCTTCCGCCACATCCTGGAACGTAAGCTGGACGCGGCTTTGCGCCCGACCGCGCATGGCGGCGTCAGGATCATCCACCCCGACGTGCCGCCGCATCAGGCCGCCGGCGGCGCGCTGCACCGTCTGCCCCCAGCCGTCACCGGCGTGCTCCGCACCCAGCTTCTAGCCTGGGCGCTGCTGGCTCTTCAGGATTTCCTGAAGAGCCAGCCGCAACTGGTGCAGGCAGCGGTGGAATCCCGGGCGGACGGCATTACCATCGTTACCGTCTTCCACGACCCACCGATCCTGTCCGTGCTGCGTGACGTACTCAGCGGCAAGCCGATCCCGCCCGGGCCACCGCCGGCAGCCATGCTGCCGAAGGTGGACGTTACGGTCGCGGCGGGTCATGTTCATGGCTGATCTGAACACCGCGATCCGGCTGCAGCTCCGCCGCCAGGTGGAGCACTGGACGGCGGCCGCGTCACGCCTTGCCGATGCCGACGAACTCGCCCCGGCTGCTGCGTGGCGCCAGCTTGAACTCTATCTCGGCCTGACCGTGCGACGGGAGCTGGCGGGTTCCGCGGCGCGTCTGGACAAACACGCGGCACTGCTCGCCTCAGCGCTCTCCGCGGCCTCCTCGTTGGTGGAGCTAGAGGCGGTCAACCGGCTGCTGCAGCAGTTCCGCCACCGCTATCTGCGCACGGAAACAACGTTGGAGTTCTTCGCCAACGCGATCCGCACGCGCACAGACGCGGCTCTTGGCGCGCTGCTGCGGGCCTGCGACACCATTGCGTATCGCAGCATGTCCCTGGTACTGGACCAGTTGGACAAGCGCACGCCGTCGGCATTGACCTATCTGGTCGGCGGCCTGGGCGCTTCCATTCTTAAAGCCGGGCTGCCGTTGTGGGACGGCACCGACTGTCCTGTCGCGGCGATCAAGGTCACACGGCACAACCTGCACGGCCCATCGCTGCTGCACGAAAGCGGGCACCAGGTCGCGCAGCTCACCGGCTGGGCGGACGAGCTCGCTTCGGCGTTCCGCTCGCGGCTGGCGGCGCTTTCCGCTGTGACCGACGCCTGGGCCGGCTGGACATCTGAAATTGTCGCTGACACGCACGCCTTCGTCCATGCCGGGTTCGCATCGGTCGCGACCTTGCACGACGTGGTCGCCGGCGAAGATTTCATGGTGTTTCGCCATATTCCCGGCGACCCGCATCCCATTCCGTATCTGCGCGTCCTGCTCGGAGTGGAGCTGTGCCGGCAAAGCTTCGGCGCCGGACCGTGGGACGATCTGGCGATTGCCTGGCGGGAACTTCGCGATCTCCGGCACGCCGAGCCCGAGGCGGCAGCGCTGATCAGGGCATCGCTCCCGGTCATTCCGCAACTGGCGGAGCTGTCCCTGCGTCAGCCAATGCGGGGATTTCGCGGCCGTTGCATCGCGGATCTGGTCGATCCGGAACGCGTCCGGCCATCTCGCCTGCTGGCGATGGAGGCCGAACTCGGAAATGCACTCTACACGTCCACCCACTGGATCTGGACTGAGGCACTGCGGCTGCTGGCGCTCGGCGGCCTGCGCATCGCAATGACGCCGGCGCGAACTGAAGAGATCATCAGTCAACAACAGGCCTGGATGCTGCGGCTAGGTGGTCAGGCACAGGCCGCATGAAAGGAACCCCAAGATGACCGAAAAGGTACGGCACCAAGCCGGCTACGATCCCGACACAGAACGCACGCGCCAGGAGGTCGTCCTGCTGCTGCAATCGATTTTGGGCGAAGTAACGGTTCAGGCGCACGGCGCCCCGCCGCCACTTCACCCTGCGGCGCGGGACGCCATCCGAGCGTACGAGGAGATGCAGGCCTGTCTCGCGTTGAATGTCGGAATATGGCCGGCCAGGTGAGCCGCGGGGGGGAAACGACATGTTCCTAGCTTTTGCCAACCTGATGCCAGCGGCCGATATCGTGATGCTGCATCCGTCCGATCTGATCGCTCTGCTGGAATTCGCATGGGATCACCGGCTCAACGACCCCGCCTTCCAGACCGGCGATCCGCGCCGTCGCAGCGACCTAGCGGGTATGGGAGGGACCTGGATGGGTCAGTACTTGAACACTCCCCCTCCCGCCGCCATCGCGCCGCTGGTAAACGGCATGCAGGCGATCCAGGATCGCACCGGCGGTCTGCAGTGGGAACACCTGATCTACGCGTACATGGTGGAGAACACCCGCGTTTACGACATCTTCCGTCGCGTACTCGACCAGATGCTGCACGGCGAAAAGTTCGGCCTCGCCAGGGAAGCAACGCAGAAATGGCTGCGGAACACCGAGCAGCTCTGGTACTCCGATCCTGCGCCGTTCTATATCCCCGCGGTGCAAAGCCACATCCGGCCGGATCTCAGCGCCACGCGCCGGAACGCGTATCAGCGGATGTTCGGCATGGATCTCAACCACGGCACCGAGAGCGGCGCACCGTACCCGTACCAGAAAGCCGATGCCGCCAACAAGGACTTCATCTCGATGTTCGAGGAGTTTCTTCGGGAAGTCTGGATAGGGATGGCGAACGTCTCCAACATCAACGGTCCCAAGCCGACCGATGATGCGAAGATCGCCAACCTCGCGACCAGGCTGCACGACATGCTGCGGTCGCGGCGGATCTATGGCACGGGGTCGCGGGGTGAGTTCGTCTGGATCTGTATGATGCAGTGGTTTCACCTGACGCTGCTGAGCGATCTGCCGATCATCACCGATCTGCGGGCCGAGGCCGCCAGCCCGGAAGAGCGGCTGTTCAAGATCGCCCAGGAAGTCACGCTGCCGGCCAACCAGTTCGCGAAAGCCTATTTAGATATTTCCCAACCCATCTCCCACATCCTGATCGCGCTTGAAATGGGCACCTACAACACGGTCGGTGCCGTGCCTGCCCTGTACACGCCAGGCCAGGCGGTGGAAGCAGATCTGCGTGTGATCATCACCGACTACTCGGTAATCAGCGGCCGCGACATGAAGGCCGGCAAGGTGGCAACGTCGTAGCCGACGCAAAAGGTCAAAGCCATGGATCGCAGCGATTGCGGGGGCGCGAAACGCCGCACCGAACTCGGCTCCCCGCTGGCGAGCGAAGCGTTCGAGAGCGGCGGAGACGAACGCGAAACCTTGCCCGAGCGGATCATCGCCAGTCCGTTCCAGCGTGCCTTCGAAGGCGAGGCGGCAGGCTATCGTGAGACACAGGGTGTCACCTGGGAAGATGAAGACGCCAAGGGGCTGGATCGGAAGCTGGTGAATCTGGCCCTGCTGCCGCACTCCTGGCGCAGGAATGGCCGTGAGGTGGAGCTGATCCCTGCCAGCCTCACGCTGCCGATCTATGATGGGCCCGACAAGTTCAAAATCGACCCGGCGCTCGCGCTCCAGACCTGCCTGACCGAGGTAATGAATGCGAAATTTCCGCACATGAAGGCCGCCGTGGTCGATCTGACCAAGGGCGACTCGCAGGTGCAGTTTGCCGGATATGCTCACAGTGACCAGGTCGACGTGAAGGATATACCCAAGCTCGCGGTGCTGCTCGCGGCATTTCAGCTCCGCCACGATCTTTGCGTGCTGTCGAACGACACGAAACCTGACACTGCCGACTCGCTGTTCCGAGCCGCCCGCAACAAATGGGCCGAGGCGGCGCGGCAGATCCTCGATATCAAGCATGTCAAACCGGGACCCTCCGGGCACCTGTTTGTGGCAGACCGGATCTTTGCCGGGGACAGGATCGTTTATA
>DATBKQ010000277.1:0-5319 GCA_036555825.1 Acetobacteraceae bacterium
TGCCGCCTTTGACAGCGCGCAGCTATGTCGTCCTGCTGACGCTTTGGACCCTGGCCGCATGGCTTGGTGCGGTCGTCGTGTCCGGCTGACCGAGGGCAGGCGAGGGGTCGTCTTAACCGAACCTTAAGGCCGCTGCGTCAATCGACGCTGCCATGGTGGATCGAGCCGAGCGCGACCCGACCATGGAGGAGATCGTCGTGGCACTGCGCGAGACGCGACGGGCCGCCGGCCGTGCGCTGCCCTTTGCCGTGATCGGCGGCCGGTACGACGACAATCAGGCTCCGCTCGCGGCTACGGATGGACGGATCGCCGCAGCCGGGGGGACCGATGTCGCCGGCTTGCGCGACAGCGAAATCCAGCGCCTGCTCCACGAGAACGCGCAGCTCAACCAGCGGGTGGTAGCCCTGCTCAAGGTGATCGAGCACGAGCAGGCGCGCGGCGCCGCGTCCCCCGCGAACGGGCATGACCGCGAGGCGATCGTCCGCGACGTGACGGCGGCCCTCGAGAGCCAACTCCGGCCCGTCCTCGATATACTTCTGCGCCTGCTCGAACGGTTCCGCGCCGTCCCTGGCGGGCGCGAGCCGATGCATCCGGCAGTGCCCGGCAATGATGGCGCGATCATCGACCTCGATGCGCCGCACGCGCATGCGCAATCACTCGCCCCTCCCGATCAGGAGACCCTGCAATGGCCACCGCAGCCTCGCCGCAACACGCCGTAAAGGGGTTGGATATCGGCACGAGCCGCATCGTGCTCGCGACCTTGAACGGGCCGAAGGTCAACTTCAGCCCCCAGCTCAATGCCTTCGTCGATATCCCTTACAGCAGAATGACCGAGCAGATGCTCGCGCGCGAGAACATCCTGCACGAGGTCGAGGGAACGCATATCTATGCCTACGGCAACCGGGCCGATGAATTCGCCAAGTTCCTCGATGGCGATACGCGCCGGCCGATGCAGAGCGGTCTGCTCAACCCGGCCGAGCCGAAAAATCTGCAGATGATCGAGCTGCTGCTCGGCCGCCTGTGCGGCAGGGCGAGCGATGGCGAGAAGCTGTGTCTGAGTGTGCCGAGTGCGCCGCCCGAGCACGGCTCCGATCTGATCTACCACGAGCGGTCGGTGCAGGGCATTGTCGAGAACCTCGGCTACCAGGCACAGCCGGTCAACGAAGGACTGGCCATCGTCTATTCCGAGCTGAAGGACGCCGATTTCACCGGGATCGGCATGAGCTTCGGCGGCGGCATGTGCAACATCTGCCTCGCCTATCTCGGCCTGCCGGTACTTACGGTCGCGACGACCCGGGCAGGCGACTACATCGATCACAGCGCCGCCTCGGTCACAGGAGAGACGCCGACCACGGTGCGCCTGCACAAGGAGAATGCCGCCGAGAGTGGCTTCGCGCTGAACGGTGCCGGGGGCGGGGCGATCGACCGCGCCCTCTCGGTCTACTATGCGGACGTCATCGACACCGCGGTTACCGCGCTACGGAATGCGATGACGGAATCGAAGATGCTGCCACGCTTCACCGGACCGGTTCCGATCGTGTGCGCCGGCGGTACGGCAATGGCGGGCAACTTCCTCGCCGGTCTCAAGTCGGCCATCGATCGGGGCGAACTGTCGGTCGCGATCGGCGAAGTCACGCTTGCCAAGGATCCGCTGAACGCGACCGCCAAGGGCGCGCTGGTCGGCGCCATGCTCAATATGTAGGGAACGTCACCGCACGTGGCCCTGCCGGTACACCTCTCCCGCTTCGCCGGGGAGGTCGGCGCGAAGCACCGGGAGGGGGTCTACCCGAACCGCAGGCAGTTGATCGGCGGCAGGTGACCGGCGACGAGTGCCCAGGCGTCGCCGCCATTCTCCGTGACCCACAAATGCCCGGTGGACGATCCCATCGCGAGCCGTGCTCCGGTATCATCGACGGCAAGCGCGTGGCGGTACACCAGATCGTAAGCGTGCTGCTGCGGCAATCCCTCGGTCAGCACCTCGAACGATCGTGCGCCATCGCGCGTGCGCGCGACCACCAGCCTGGCATCCACCGGCACCCGGCACTCGTCCTTCACACCGGGCACGAACCAGGCGGTTTCGGGATCGTGCGGATGCACCACAACGGCGAAGCCAAACTTGGCCGGACGGATGGTCGTGACTTCCCGCCATGACCGCGCGCCGTCCGTGGAGCGGAACACGCCGTTGTGGTGCTGCACCCACATCGTGTCCGGCGCCGCGGGGCATTGCACCAGCCGGTGGATGTCCTGCACCTCCGGCGCCAGATTGCGCGGCGGCGGATAGTACTCGGCGTACAGCCCCTCGGATGCGGCGCGCCAGCTCGCGCCCTCCTCGTCCGATCGCCAGACACCGCCGGTGGAAACGCCGATGGTGAGCTGCGCCGAATCGCGCGGATCGACGCAGATCGAGGCGACACCGGCGTGATCGAACCCGCCGCCCATCCAGTCCTTGCGTTCGGGCAGGTCCCATAACGCCTGGTTCATCGTCCACGACTCGCCGTGATCCTTCGACAGGAACAGCCCGCCCGGAATGGTGCCGCACCAGAGCCATCCGGGCCGGTCGGCACCCGCGCCTTCCAGACAGAACAGGTAGGAGACACTCGGCCCGTCGATGTCGGTCTTGGGAAAGGCCGGTGCCGGTAGTTCCTGCCAGCTTTCCCCGCCATCGCGCGAGCGTTGCAGCTTGACGCCGAAATGTCCCAACGCCTCGGCCGCATACAGCGTTCCGTCGCGCGGGTCGGCGAACGTCATGGAGATCGGGTCGCCAAGAAAGTGTGTTGCGGCGATCGACCAGTTGTCGCGACCTCGCCGCAGTTCGAACAGGCCCTTCCTGGTGCCGACCAGCAGTCGATCGCTCATGGACTATCCACCCGACAGTGCCTGGAACACAAACAGCTCATCCTCGTCGCCGATCGGATCGCTGAGCCGCATGCGGTCGGCGATACGCTCGCCATTGACGTAGATCGCCACGTGCCTCCGCACCCGGTCCTGGTCATCCAGGATGTAGGACCGCAGCCGCGGCTGCGCGGCGAACACGTGCTCCAGCACGGCCCGCACACTCTGCCCCGGCGCGGCCTGCAGCGGGCAGTCGATATGCCGCTGCAGGTTCGCGGTGAACGCGACGCGCGCCATCGGCGGATGAGTCAGCTCTTTTCGTGCATGATCATCCACGATACGCCGAACTTGTCGGCAACCATGCCGAACTTCGACGCAAAGAACGTGGCAGCCAGTGGCATCTGCACCTGGCCGCCCTCACCCAGCGCGTTGAACAGCCTCTCGGCTTCGGCATCGGAACCGGCGTCGAGCGACAGGGAGAATCCCTGGAAGCTGGGATGTCCCTTGCACTCACCGTCTGATGCCATCACCGTCGTGTCGCCGATCTTTATGGTGGCATGCATCACCTTGTCATCGGGCTGGGTCATGCCCGGCGCCTTTTCCGGGCAATCCTTCCAGCGCATCAGCATGCCGACCTCGGCGCCAAGTGCCTTGCGATAGAAGTCGATTGCCTCCTCGCAACGTCCGTCGAAGAACAGGTACGGTTGGGTCTGCATGAATGGATTCCTCCGCCTAGTGTCGACTTTCATAGAAAGTCGACACGTCGGTCTTTGGTTTAGTATCCGATTCACGCGGCGGATCGTGCGTCGCCCGCGACTCACGCTCCTCTGCGATCGGATACTGGTGCCGGCCTGACGGTCCTGCTGCGCCATCGCGCCTCAATGTATACACCGTCCACACTAGGCTAGCAAACGGCGGTCATGCGCACCATGCTGACCTCGCGCGGGGTCGAGGGTTATCTCGCGAGATTGATCTCCGGCGCGCCGGCATTCGAGCAGGGCGAATAACCCGCTTGCCACGTCAGCCGTCGCAACTCAGCGCTGGCGATATGTCCGATGGCACGCGGCGCAGGCATCGCCCACCACCTTGACCTGTGCCGCCACGGCCTCGGCGTCACCCGTCTTGGCGAGTTGCGTCAGCTTTTCTGCCGCCTCCACAAAGTCGTCCGCCGCCTTGTGAAAACCCGCGGGATCGGACCACACGGCCGGCAACGCCCTGGTCGGACGGCCTTTGTCGCTTCCAGGTGGGAAGGTGGTCGGGAACTGCTTCATCCACCGCGCCATCGCCTTCGCCGGGTCCTCGAGCTTCGTCACGTCGCCCTTGGCGGCAACCACGGCGCGAATACCGGCAAAATTGCCGCTCAGCAGATCCTGCCCGGCCTGACGCGTCTCGATGAAGTTGAACTCCTGCGCCTGAACGGCGCTTGCGGTGGCGGACGCCAACACCGCAGCGAGCAATAGCTCCCTTGTCATGCTGTTCCCCTCTCCTGTGGCATGGACGCCCGGTCACTTGCAAAAGTCCCGGTTCCGCTCCGAAATCCGCACGTGCTGACCCGCACGCGCCGGTGGTGGTCCTTGCACGGCCCTCCCGTCCGGGATCGCTTCGGACCGCGTTGCGACGCAGCATCGATCGATGCACCATCGCTATCCTAGGAGCGCTCCGCCGGCCTGGGCAATGCGCGAAACGTGCGGCCCGCCAGCGCACGTCTCGGTATGCGACAAACGCACCTGACCAGCATATCCTGCGTCGATGTTGCGCGCGGGCGCTGACATGGGACGGGAGACCTGACGATGCTGGGCGAGGGCAAAGGCCGGACGGTGACCGTGTTCTGCGGGACCCAACTCGGCCGGGACGTGCGGTACTTGCAGGCGGTCCAGTCCCTGGGCGCCGGCCTCGCCAAGGCAGGTGTCCGCATCGCCTACGGCGGCGGCAGCGTCGGACTGATGGGGGCGCTTGCCGATGCCGCGCTGGCGAACGGTGGTGAGGTTCTGGGCATCGTGCCGCATTTCATGGTGCAGAGCGAACGCCTCCACCCCGGCATAACCGATGTCGAGGTGACCGACAGCCTGCACACCCGAAAGCAGCGCATGTTCGAGGTTGCCGACGGTTTTGTTTCCATGCCGGGCGGTATCGGCACTCTGGATGAGACCGTGGAGGTGATCACCTGGCGTCAGCTCGGATTGCATGAAAAACCGATCTTCCTGTGCGATGTCGCAGGCTCCGCGTCGCCGGTGCTGCGCGCGATCGACGCGGCGATCAGTCGAGGCTTTGCCCCGCCGGAAGTGCGAAACCTGTTCCAGGTGACCGGCGATGTATCGGTCGTGGTCGAGTGCGTCAGGGCGCTCGCAAGTGCCCCTCCCGCGGCGGCCAACCGGCTTTGACGATTGACGCCTGCGAGACATCCCGAGCCGCCGTGCCGCCTTGCCCGAGCCAGTGCCCCGGTCTATATGCGCGCCCTGGCCGGAGTGTAGCTCAGCCTGGTAGAGC
>DATBKQ010000278.1:0-5961 GCA_036555825.1 Acetobacteraceae bacterium
GTTCACGGCGGCTGACCTGCCATCCGCACCGCCTGACCCAGGCGGACCTGGCGCGCCTGCCGGGGCCCGCGCGCCACGGACAGCGATGTGTCCAGGTCGGCGAACAGCCGATCGAGCGCCGCATCGGCGGCAGGACCGAACGCGTCGCGATGGTCGCGCGCGCGCGTCAGCATGTCGGCCGCCAGCACCCGCAGCCCGACCAGCGCGCTGGCGGCCCGCGGCAGTTCGCCGGCATCCAGCGCCGCGATCACCGCGCCGGCCGCAGCGGCGAACACCGCCACGAGTGCCGCGAGGCCGCCCAGCGACAGCGTCGCCGCATCGCCTTCGGCGCATACCGCGAGGCGCCGCATCGCGAACCGGAACGCGCCGAGATGGCCGAACGTGCCGACCGCGTCCTCCACGTCGCGGAACGGCAGCGCCATGGTCTCGTATGCGGCGCCCGGCTCGCCCAGCAGCGCCGAATGCGGCACGCGGCAGCCGTCGAGCTTCAGTCCGCAATGCCGCGACGGCGCCAGCGCGCGATAGTGCGGTGCTTCGTCGATCGCGAGGTCCGGCGTGTCGCGCGGGACGAACAGGGCGCTGTAGCGCTTGCGTCCCGCCTCGATCGCGGTGATCGCCAGCACGATGAACACGTCGGCGAGCGGACCGTTGGTCACCCACGCCTTCTCGCCGTGGATGCGCCAGCCGCCGGTGTCGGCTTCGGCGTGTGTGGTCAGCAGCTTGGGGTGCGCGCCGACGCGCGGCTCGGAGATCGCCACAGCCGCCAGCAGCGGCAGCCAGCGTCCGCGTTGCTCTTGCGTGCCGAAACGCTCGATGAAGAAGCGGCGCACGAGGTGGCGGCCGGCTTCGCCTTCGCCGAGCAGCCCGGTGCGCTCGACAACCGCCGCCTTCTCGCGTGCAATCGCGGTGTACGACATCGCGGGAGGATAGCATGAGCGACCTGGCGGAGAAGGACGCGATCCGTGAGCTGATGGCGGAGTATTGCTTCCGGCTCGACAACGACCGGTTCGCCGAGATGGCGGCGCTGTTCACCGCCGACGGCACCTGGGACACCGCGTTCGGCAAGGGCACCGGGCAGGCTGGGATCGAGGCGCTGGTGCGGCGCATTCGCGGCAGCGAGCCGCGGCCGCGCGTCATCCACCATGTGACGAACATCGTGATCACGCTGCAGGGCGCCAGCGCGAAGTGCTTTTCCAACTGGGTCACGGTGGAGAACAGCGCGCAGGGGCCGAGGATCGGCTCGGCCGGCAGCTACAGCGACGATGTGGCGAAGCAGGACGGGGGCTGGCGGTTCCGCTATCGCAAGATCGACCGGTTCATCCACGAATGATGTTTGTTTGAGCGCGTGATTTCCGCCTTCGGTCGTGAGCACGCCCGAACGAGATTGCTTCGCACGCGAGCATGCCACTGATAGCGGGTACTAGGGCGGGCCGGTGGCGAGCGCCGCGGCCGGAGCGACCGGGTCCTCGCCGATAAAGAATCCCAGCAGTTCGCGGAGCATTTCACGCGACGCGTTGAGCCAGGTCCAGTCGTGCGTCGGATGCCTTTCCTGCTGCTGATGGAACGCCTGTTCGCGACGCCATCGCTCCAGCATGAGGGTGGCGATGCTGCCGCCGTGGCAGCGGGTGAGGTCGAACAGTTCGTTCCAGAATGCACCGGTGCAGAGGCCGGGCACGACGGCCAGATCGAGACAGATGTCGACGATGGTGCGGCCGAGCGGACGGCGACGGACCTGGGCTTCGAGTTCCTCCAAGGTCGGAGTGTAAAACTCGGCCGGGTGGTCGCGGCCGAGGAGACTGCGCGCCGGTCGCGGTGCGGCGATGCGCAAGTTGCCGGGTTGCCCCACCTCCCCCGTCGCCTGCTCCCCGGCGGGGCGGTGGGGGGATGCCGTGCGGATGCGGGGCACGGCGCACGCGATATCACGGCCGCTTGCGGCGCGGGCGAGCAGGACGCGCTCGAGCGCTGTGGCGCGGAGGATGCCGCGATGCAGGTGGGCGAGGATAACCGAGAGATCGGCGGTGCCGAAGCAGGCGGCGATGGCGGCGAAGCCGGGGGCGGCGGCGCGGTGCCGGATGGTGCCGGCGAGGTGACGACCGTAGCCCAGCAGGACGCGAACGACGCGCAGGAGTGGCGCGATCCGCTCGGGGATGGTGGCGGGGGGCTGATCCGGTTGCGGGGGACAGGGAGTGGCGGGGGCGTCACGGGTCACGGCAGTAATTCTAACAGAACGCGACAGCGGTGGCAAGCGATTTTCGCCGTGGCGGGGGGGAAGGAAGAAAGAATAACACGGATTGCACGGAGGTGGCACGGATTACACGGAGCGGAACGACAACCAACGGCGCCGATGGGACAATCCCGAAGGAACTGGTTGATCTGCCCGTCCGTCACCTGCGTGGATCGCTGTTGCATCCGGCTTGGCCATGTCGGGGTTTGATCTCGATCAATGCTTCTGTCATCGCCTCGACTGTATTTTCGCATATGCTGATGGCGGAGCGGGTCGATGCGCGCGCTTTGCTTGGGTATGGCGACGGTGCTCGTTGCGCCGCACCTGGCGCTGGCCGAGAGCAAATGGTTGGAGAGCGGACGCCTTGAGGAGGCGGAGATAAGAGTCCTCTGCGAGAGGGTCGGCGACGTTCGCATGCTGGCACGCATGCAGATGATCTCGTCCGGCGGTGATGATTGGCTGCGATTGTCGCGGCAGGAGCTGGTTATCGAGTCCACCATAATGGGCGTGTTCCCCCTCGATTCCAGCCGCTGTTACGTAATTGCGCGTGCGGGCCCGGCAGATGGAGGACGGCGCCGCGCCTTTGAGGTTCGCGATTTCGCTGTCAGTACCGAACAGACGTCTGTCTTTGTTGTCGGGCGCGCCCACGATCTGCCGCCGGACGCGGTGCAAGCCCGGCCATGACGGCGTGGAGGCTGCGTATTCAACACAGAGTGCGCAAAGAACACGCAGAGGTCGCAGAGACGGATCAAGGCGCCTTCGCGCCGATCACCCGCGGCTTGCGCGAAAGCGCCAACATTTCCTTCTCTGCGAACTCTGTGTCCTCTGTGACCTTTGCGTTGAAAAACGTCACTCCGCCGCCGCCAGCGCCTCCACGCGCGCCGCCAGAGCGAACCCGCGGTACCCTTCGGCCGCCACCGCGTCGCAGATGTCGCGATAGGCGCCGACGCCGCCGATGTAGGGCATGAACACCTGCGGCTTGCCGGGAATGTTGACGCCCATGTACCAGGAGTTGGCCAGCGGGTACAGCGTCCTGTGCGCCACCTCGTTGCCGTGCTCCACCCACGCGTCTTCCGCGGCCTGTGTCGCCTCGATGCGGTCCACGCCGTGCGCGCGCAGCCAGCCGAGGCAATCGGCGATCCAGTCCACGTGCTGCTCGATCGACACCATCATGTTGCTCAGCACCGACGGGCTGCCTGGGCCGGTGATCATGAACAGGTTCGGGAAGCCGGCGGTCATCAGCCCGAGATAGGTGCGCGGTCCCGTCTCCCACTTCTCGCGCAATGTCGTGCCACCGGCGTGGATGTCGACGTTCAGCAGCGCGCCGGTCATCGCATCGAAGCCGGTGGCGAACACGATGGCGTCCAGCGGGTACTCGGTATCGCCCGCGCGCACACCGTGCGCGGTGATCTCGCGGATCGGCGTGCGACGCACATCGACCAGCGTGACGTTCGGCCGGTTGAACGTGCCGTAGTAGTCGGTGTCGACGCAGATCCGCTTGGTGCCGATCGGATGGTTCGTGGGCGCCAGCAGCTCCGCCACCGCCCTTTCGCGCACCGTCTCGCGGATCCTGTCGCGCACGAAGTCGGCGGCCGTGTCGTTGGCGCGCCGGTCGGTGATCAGGTCGTTGAACGCCGCCATGAAGTTGGTGCCGCCGGCGGCCCAGCGCTCCTCGTAGATGCGGCGTCGCTCCTGCGCCGATACCTCGAGTGCCGAGACGTCGTTCGGGTTGTTCAGGATGCCGGTGCGCGCCTGCCGCGCCTGCTCGCGCCGTGCCGGATAGTCCTGCTTCCAGGACTGGGCATACGCCTCGGGCATCGGTCCGTTGCGTGACGGGATGGAGAAGTTCGGCGTGCGCTGGAACACGAAGAGGTGCGCCGCCTGTTGCGCGATCACCGGCACCGCCTGGATCGCCGAGGACCCGGTGCCGATCACGCCGACCCGGAGGCCGGTGAAATCGACGCCCTCGTGCGGCCACCGCCCGGTGTGATACGTCCGGCCGGTGAAGCGCTCGATGCCGGGAAACTCCGGCACGCGCGACGTGGAGAGGCATCCGGTCGCCATCACGCAATACCGCGCGGAAACCTCGTCGCCGCGATCCGTGCGCACCGTCCAACGCGCCGCGGCGCGGTCGAACACCGCCTCGGTGACGCGCGTGTCGAACCGGATGTCGCGCCGCAGGTCGAACCGGTCCGCCACGTGGTTGGCGTAGCGCAGGATCTCCGGCTGCGCGGCGAACAGCTCGCTCCACGCCCACTCCTGCTGCAGCTCGGGCGAGAAGGAATAGGAGTACTGCATGCTTTCGACGTCGCAGCGCGCGCCGGGATAGCGGTTCCAGTACCAGGTGCCGCCGACCTCGCTGCCTGCCTCGAACACGCGTGCCGACAGGCCGAGGCCGCGCAGGCGGTGCAGCATGTACATGCCGGCGAAGCCCGCGCCGACAATGACGACGTCGTAGGTGGCGGGCGATTTCCCTGCGGGCATGCAGCGCGGCTCCATTGCGGTTACCGGCTGGTAGTATTTTCTACGCGGAAGTTTGTCAACGCCGCGGCATACCCAAGATCCTGGACAGCGTCACCCTCGCCTTCTTCGCCTGCATGGTGCTGGGGATCGTGGTGTTCCGCTGGATGGCACTTGCGACATACATGTCCCTGCTGGTCAACCTGACCCTGATGACGATCGCCTGAGGCTCCTTGCTCGCGGGCATCCCCTTCACCATCCAGTATGCGCGCGAGCGGGTCGCGCCGGAGCGGTGAGATTCGCCCGTTTTCATCCGGGTCAATCAGTACATCACCGCGGTCTAGGGCTTCAGCTTCTTCCTCGCGGCGCTGGTGTCGGCGTATCGGCACCTGTCGAACGAGCCGATCGCGCTCTCGAAGTACGCCGGTACGCGTTCACGCTGGCTGCCGCCCTGTTCACTGCGCATTTTCCGGGATGGTACAGAGCCCGCTTCGCGCTGCCGCTCAGGCGGGCGTTTCGGGCGCGGGAGAATCGGAGCGGAAGCAATTTCGCTTTCGTCGCTTCGCTCCTGACCACGCCGGACGTGACCGAGATTGCTTCGTCGCTTCGCTCCTCGCAATGACAGGTTGAGCGAGCGGCGGTGTCAACGGCCGCGGAACACCGGCGCGCGCTTTTCCACGAACGCCCGCGCCGCCTCCTTGTGGTCCTCGCTCGCGCGCGCCCGCAGCATGCCATACGCCTCGCTGTCCAGGCCCGCCGCCAATGTGCCGCCCACCGCCACGTTCAGGTTCCGCTTCATGTAGCGCAGCGCGACAGAGGGCCCGTTCGCCAGCCTGGTCGCCAGGGTCATCGTCTCCGCTGCAAGGGCCTCATCCGCCACCACGCGGTTGGCCAGACCCAGTGCCTCGATCCGCGCGGCGTCCAGGACCTCGGCCAGGAAATAGAGTTCGCGCGCCCTGGCGGTGCCGACCAGTTGCGTGAGAAACCAGGTGCCGCCGTAATCGCCCGACAGTCCCACCTTGGCGAATGCCGTGGTCATCCGCGCGCTGCGCCCGGCGATACGCAGATCGCAGGCCAGCGCGAGCGACATCCCGGCCCCCGCCGCCACGCCATTCACCATGGCGATCGTCGGCTTGGGCATCTCGTGCAGCAGCCGCGACGCCTCCATCGAGCGGCGCAGCAGATCGGTCCGCTGCTCCGGCGTCTCCGCGGTTCCCTCCGCCGCGACCTTCGCCTGTACCCGCACGTCGCCGCCGGAACAGAACGCCCCGCCGGCG
>DATBKQ010000279.1:0-6266 GCA_036555825.1 Acetobacteraceae bacterium
GTGATGCCGATCCCTTCGATGCCGGCATCGGTCTGAAGGCGCAGCGTGACGATGGGACGCAGGCGGTCGGCTTCTTCCGGCATGTCGGCGAGCGGGTCGTCCTCGGGGATGCGCAGTATGGCGGTTTCGGTCCGGGTGATCTTCATGGCGTCTCCTCCGCGTGCTGTGGTGGAGCATAGCCGGCGCGCGTCGAGGTGGTAAGCGCGTCTCCTACGAATGGCCATTTTGAACAATCACAACGAGAGCTCGGTCTCTTGGCAGTGTCTCACTTCAGAATTTAGAGGTCTTTTCCTCGATCGAACGGTAGATCGTGATAACGTCGTCGCGACACGCTTTGAACCACTCCTTCCCGGCTCCGGTGATCTTGGCGCCCCGGTATTCCAGGATCGGGTGAATCGCTCGCTCGAACGAGCTGCAATCATGCGTTCGAATTTCAAGCAGAAGAACGGGTTTGTCCGGCGTACTGGTACTGATCTGCGCGACAATTCGCTGAATAGTGTCGCCAGTCGTTAGTCCGATCTTTAACCGGTCGGGCGCACAGCGATAGCCGTACGCATACACGACGCTTTGTCCTTCGCCCAGACGAATGACATCAGAGGAGTCCACTGCCTCTTCTACCGCGTGGAGCGCTTGGCTCTCGGTGATCTCCGGACCTATATCAGAGCCCGGTCGGTGAAGATATTGTTCCACTTCCGCGGCAGGATAGGGTTGGCTCTGCGCAACCTGTTCGACGGTAAATCCATTATCTGGTGCCGCGGCGATATACTTCGCCTTGCGCTGCGCATAGAAAGCTTGCTTCTCATCATCTTCAGCCAAATTGTACTGATTTAAGGCCCACGTGAACTGCGCACGTTGACCAGCAAGCGTTGCCATCGCCTCAGCGCCAGTCCCGCCACATCGCGTCCAAATCGCCTTCCCACCCGATGCCGGCAAGATCCCTGCCAGCCAGCTTCTGACGATGCAGCTTGACCGCGCGGCGTAGCGCCTCCTCGACCGTCGCGCGCTTGGTGGTCTGGCCGGTGGCCTTCATCGCCGCCCGCAGCAATTTGTCGTCGATCTCGATTTTGGTACGCATCGCAACCTTGTGTGTAAGTTGCGACCATATGATACACATTCCGCGCGGATCAAGCGGCTTTGCCGGTACCTCGTTCCTGCCAAGCTCGGGATCGCGTTTGACGCAGCACTCTCGACGTTCTCTGATCGCAGACTTCAACAGGATCGCATGAGAGGCACGAGCATGCACCATTCCCGCCTATGCGCTGTGCTGATCGACTGCAACACCGCCGATGTCGATGCGGCGGCACGCTTCTGGGGCGAAACGCTCGGTCGCCCGGTGGACCTGGACCATCCGGGCAGCCGGGGCAATTACCGCATGTTGGGAACCCCGCTCGACGAGCCCATCGTGGAGATCCAGCGCGTGGACCACGAGAGTCGCGTCCACATCGACATCGAGACCGATGATATCCCGGCCGAGGTGGAGCGGCTCGGCAAGCTGGGTGCCACGGTGGTGAGCCGCCTGGAGCGCTGGGTGGTGATGCAGGCACCGACCGGTCAGCGTTTCTGCGTAGTACGGGTGCAGCGCCCGGGTTTCCCAAAGAATGCGAACCGCTGGGACTGATCAGGCCGCTTGTCACTGCCGCCGCGTAATGATCCACACAGTGATGTCCCACGCATTGTGGATGCCCGCCACCAGCAGCAGTCCCATGCATGCCGCCAACACCGCGCATCCCGCCTGGGCGCCGCGGGCCAGGACGATGCCGGCCGACAATTCGGCAACATAGGCGACGAACGGCAGCAAGCCGTACCAGGTCCGGTCTTCCCAATCGATGTTGTTGATCAGTCCGTCGCGCACCGAATCACGCAGCGCCAGGCCAGAATAGCCGAGTCCTACCAGCCCGCAGATCACCACCAGAGCGCCCAGCAACAGCCAGCTCGCCAGCGGCAGCAACACGATCAGTGACGCCGCCAGCACGCTGGCGAAATGCACCACTGTCGCGGTCAGGAACACGCGCAACGGCGCCCGCCGGCCGAGTGTGAACACGCCGGAACTGACCGAGGCGGCAACGAACAGCAAACCCACCAGTGTGCCCGCCGCCGTGCCGAGCAGCAGGAAGAAATCGTGCCATTCCGCCAGGATGTCGTGCAGCGGTTCCATCGTCATCCTCGCCGCGCTTCGAAGCGGTACGGCGCCGCGGTGGCGGTCTGCGGATCGAGCGCCAGCCGGTGTTCCAGCGGCGGAAAGGCCCGACTGCGGCAATCGGGACGGTCGCACAGCCGGCACGACAGGCCGATACCCACCTTCGCCCGCTCCAGGTCGAGTCCGTCCGCGTACGCCACGGCATCGGCGTGCGGGAGGCTGCAGCCCATCGCCACCACATGCATCGGCCGCGGATCGCCCAATGTGCGCGCCGGCCGCACCACGGTGCGGGCAAAGCACAGATAGGCGGTGCCATCGGGCAGTTCCGCCACCTGCACCTGCACCACGCCGGGCTGCGAGAAAGCCGTGTGCACCACCCAGCGCGGACACGACCCGCCATAGCGCGCGAAGGGGAAGCCCGCGGCCGAGAACCGCTTCGATACATTGCCCGCCGGATCGAGGCGGACGAAGAAGAACGGGACACCGCGCGCATCCGGCCGCTGCAATGTCGAAAGCCGGTGGCACGCTTGTTCGAACGATACGCCGAAGCGCGACGCGAGCGCCTCGACATCGTGCCGCAGCGCGTGCGCTGCGGCAAGGAACGCGGCATAAGGCATCAGCAGGGCACCGGCGACGTAGTTCAGCAGCCCGACGCGGATCAGCATGCCGGCCTCGGCCGACGAAGGCGCGGCTTCGGCCAGCACTGCCTCGACCGGATCGCGCGCCTCCAGCAGCGCGAGCTGGAATGCCATGTGGAAGCCGCGGCTCTCCCGCGGCAGCATCTCGGACAGCGCCAGCGCACGCGCGGTGGCATCGTAGCGGCGCAGCGCGCCTTCCAGCGGCTGCACCGTCACGGTCACGCCGTGCGTCCGCCGCAGCCGCTCGGCGATCGCATGGTTCATCTCGGCCGGGTTCGCCCCGAGTTCCGCCGCCATCGCTTCGGCAACGGTCTCCAGCGCCGGGAAATGGTTGCCGCGATCGTCGAACAGGTCGCGTGCCTCCTCGTTGGGCAGCAGCACACGGCGGCCCGAGGGCAAGGCGATCCCGCCGGCGTCCTCGCGCGCCACGCGCCAGGCGCGATACAAGGCCAGCACCGCCTGCGCCGCGTTCGGTGCCGTGGCGGCCAGTTCGGCGATCTCGGCCTCCGGCACCGCGTCGGCCGACAGCAGCGGGTCGGCGAAGGCCTCGCGCAGGGCCACCTCGAGCTGGCGTTCCGAGCGGCCGGACAGAGTGGCAAGGTCCACCCCCAGCGTCTCGCCCAGCTTGATCAGCAGCGAGGCGGTCACCGTCCGCTGATCGTGCTCGATCAGGTTCAGATAGCTCGCCGAGATGCCCAGGCGAACCGCCAGCGCCTGCTGAGTCATACGCCGCTCCGCGCGCAGGCGGCGGACCGTGCGGCCGATCAGCGTGCGAGCCATGGTTTACAGACTTTACAGATCGCGATCCTCCGCAGTGAAGCCGACGACAGGATTTCCCACCATTCTGGCAGATTTCAGGTGCACTTCGCATCTGCAATGTCAATTCTTCACGCACGATCCAGTTCAGGAGCAGCCAGATGCACCTCCTTCCCGACCCTTGCCGGTTCGACGGTATCCGCCGCGATTACAACCCGCAGGACGTGCGGCGCCTGTCCGGTCGCTTCCGCATCCGCCACACCTTGGCCGAGATGGGCGCGACCCGGCTGTGGCAATTGCTGAAGACCGAGTCGTATGTGCCGACGCTGGGGGCGCTGACCGGGAATCAGGCGGTGCAGCAGGTCAAGGCGGGGCTGCAGGCGATCTACCTGTCTGGCTGGCAGGTCGCCGCCGATGCCAATACCGCGGGTCAGATGTATCCCGACCAGTCGCTGTATCCGGTGGATTCCGTCCCCAACGTGGTGCGGCGGATCAACAACGCATTGCGCCGCGCCGACCAGATCGCGCATGCCGAGGGCGACGACAATACGTATTGGATGGCGCCGATCGTCGCGGACGCCGAGGCGGGGTTCGGCGGCGCGCTGAACGCGTTCGAGCTGATGAAGGCGATGATCGAGGCGGGTGCGGCCGGCGTGCATTTCGAGGACCAGCTCGCGTCGGAGAAGAAGTGCGGCCATCTCGGCGGCAAGGTGCTGGTGCCGATCGCACAGCACATCCGCACGCTGAACGCCGCACGGCTGGCCGCCGATGTCGAAGGCGTGGACACCGTGCTGCTGTGCCGCACCGATGCACACTCGGCGCAGCTTCTCACCACCGACATCGACGAGCGCGACCATCCGTTCCTCTCGGGCGAACGGACCACAGAGGGCTTCCATCGCATCAGGCCGAGTCTCGGCGTGGAATACGCGATCGCCCGCGGCCTGGCCTTCGCGCCCTATGCCGACCTGCTGTGGTGGGAAACCAGCGAACCGGACCTGGACGAGGCCGAGCGGTTCGCCGAGGCGATCCATCGGCGGTTCCCGGGCAAGATGCTGGCCTACAACTGCTCGCCCAGCTTCAACTGGCGCAAGAAGCTGTCGCCCGAGCGGATCGCCGGCTTCCAGCGCGACATCGGCTCGATGGGCTACAAATTCCAGTTCGTCACGCTGGCCGGCTTCCACAGCCTGAACCTCGGGATGTTCGAGCTCGCGCGCGGCTACAAGGCCCGCGGCATGGCGGCCTATGCCGAGTTGCAGCAGGCGGAGTTCGCCGCGGAGGCGGCGGGCTATACCGCGACGCGGCACCAGCGCGAGGTGGGCGTCGGCTACTTCGATGCGGTGGCCACCGCCGCATCCGGCGGCCTCTCGTCCACCACGGCGTTCTCCGGCAGCACCGAGGCGGCGCAATTCCACCCCGCGCCATCCGCCACCGAGGTACACCGCGGCGACGACGAGGGGCTGGTGCACAACCACGAATCGGCGGTGGCGGCCAAGTAACAAAGAACTCGTTTCCGCCTAAAGAAGAGGCGTGCGCGCTGGGCGAACCGGCTATAGAGGGGGCGTCAGTCCCCTCCATGGCCGAGGAGTCGCCCCGCGATGCCATTCAAGGTCGAAGTCGGCCCGCCGCAGATCGCCATCCACCACGCGCAGACGGTGCTGATCACCGAAAGCAATGGCGAGGTGCGGTGGCCGTCGGAGAAGGGCCTGTATTTTCTCGACACCCGGGTGATTTCCGCCTGGGCGATCTATGCCAACGGCGAGGAGTGGGACCTGCTGAACGGCGGCGCGGTGACGTCCCACAAGGCGCGCATCCACCTCACCAACCGCAGCATCCCGACCGAGGACGGCACCATCCCCCCCCGCAGCCTCGGCCTGGTGATCGGCCGCCGGCTCGGCGGCGGCATGCACGAAGACCTTGACATCACCAATCACGGCCGCAAGCACGTCCGCTTCAACCTGGAGATCGCCATCCGGTCCGACTTCGCCGACGTGTTCGAGGTGAAGCAGAACCGGATCGTCCGCCGTGGG
Organism: Acetobacteraceae bacterium; assembly: GCA_036555825.1. Lineage (GTDB taxonomy): Bacteria > Pseudomonadota > Alphaproteobacteria > Acetobacterales > Acetobacteraceae > JAMXLO01. Next base: position 5,559 of record DATBKQ010000279.1, read on the forward strand.
CGCATCACCACCGAATGGACGCATGCGCCGCAGAAGCTGCACACCACCTACCGCAACCAGGACTTTGTGCGCGGTGTGCAGGTCGGCGCGCGCGACCAGGAACATGCCGCCGCCTACGCCAACGGGCGGCTCAGCTTCGAGGTGCAGCTCGATCCCGCAGCCACCTGGCATTGCTGCCTGCTCTACGAGCTGGTGGACGGCAACCGCAATTTCCACGCGCCGCACGACTGCGTGCACCAGCAGGACAGCGACACCGCGTGGCAGCAGACCGTGCTGAAGATCCACAGCAGCAACGAGGAATTCTACCGCTGCTACCGCCAGGCGATCGAGGACATGTCGGCACTGCGCCTGCCACTGGCCGGTACCGACCACATGATGTTCGTGCCCGCCGCCGGGCTTCCCTGGTTCATGGCACCGTTCGGGCGCGACAGCCTTGTGGTGTCGATACAGAACATCCTGATCTATCCCGAATTCGCCAGGGGCGCACTCGATGTGCTGGGGCGATGGCAGGCCAGGCAGCGGGACGACTACCGCGACGCCGAACCAGGCAAGATCATGCACGAACTGCGCTACGGCGAGCTGGCGCATTTCAGGCTGATCCCGCATACACCGTACTACGGCACCGCCGATGCGACGGCGCTCTACCTGATCACATTGCATGCGGCTTGGCGCGCCACCGGCGACCATGCGCTGCTGGAAAGAAACCTG
>DATBKQ010000280.1:0-5648 GCA_036555825.1 Acetobacteraceae bacterium
TAGATGCTCCGGTGCAGCAGCTTCCACCGCCGGCCAAGCTCGCGCACCCAGGCGTCCGTGGACGTCCAGCCCAGCACCGCGAGGCCCAGCAGGGTGGCGAACCCGATCGTCAGATAGAAGCGGCGCGCGATCTCCAACGCCACGAAACCCACATGAAAATTCTGCTGCACCACGTACAGCGACAGGTGGGTCACGGCGTACGCCAGGGCGGTCAGGCCGACGATCCGGCGCGCGGTCAAGAGGCGCGGCCAGTCCAGCACCCGCGCCGCCGGCGTGATGGCGAGCGAGATCATCAGGAAGCGGATCGTCCAGTCGCCGGTGCCGTGCAGCACCTCGGTCACCGGCCGCCCGCCCAACATGCCGCGCGCCCACCACCAGGCGAGCACCGCGCCGGGGATGAAGCTGGCCGCCAGAACCGCCGCCTTCAGCGGCAGGAACCGCCCATGCCGGTCGCGCCAGGGCAGGATCATCGCGACGCTCCAGGCCCGACCCGGGTGTAATCGGCCGGGACGCGGAACCCCGCGGCATCCTGCGGCGCATATTCCACCGAAGTCGCGCTCACCCGCACCGTCTCCGGCGTACCGGCGCGCAGCAGCACGCCGTCCTCGGTGATGCAGATCAGTGCCGCCCGGCCCTGGCGATCCAGCGTCCGCCATTCGGTGCAGGGCCGGCCGGCAACCGCGCCCTGGCCCACGCGGCTGAAACTTCCCGCCGCATCCGCCCCGGCTATCGCGCTCGCGCCGTCCGGGGCCGCCATCTCCACCACCGATCTGGTTGCATCATTGACCACGCTCATTCGTCTCGCGGCATAGTCGATAATTACATGCAGATCGTGATCCGGCGGGTCGATGCGCATGGTCTCAGCCGCGGCCAGCCAGCGCACCCGCTGTTCGACAGCCGTTCCGTGCGGTCCCGGTGCGCGATAAACCACGGCGACGTCGCGGCTCGGGCGCAACCGCGGCTGCTCGGCCATCGCCGCCGCTCCCGGCGCCAGCAACAACCAGGCGGCGCTGGACAGGACACCCGCGCGCATCGGTTCAGCGCGCGACGCTCAGGCGACGGATCTCGGCCTCGAGCTCGGCCGGCACCGGTGTCGCCAGAAAGCTGGCCGGAACGGTCAGCGCATGGGCGAGCCGCGATTTGTACTCCTCGCGTGTCAGTTCCTCGGCCCCGAACTGCGCCAGATGCGCGGTGACGAACTGGGTGTCCAGCAGGCGGAATCCGCCGAGCCGCAGCAGGGCGACCAGGTGCACCAGCGCCACCTTCGAGGCATCGCGGACGAAGCTGAACATGCTCTCGCCGAAGAACACCCCGCCGATCGCGACGCCGTACAGCCCGCCGACCAGGCGGCCATTCCGCCGGCTCTCGACCGAGTGCGCGTGACCCAGCCGGTGCAGCTCGCCGAACAGCCGCTCGATCTGCGGGTTGATCCAGGTGTCGTCCCGGCCGGGCGCCGGCTCCGCGCAGCCGGCGATCGTGCCGGGGAAGTCCCGGTCCACCGTCACGGTGAACGCCTGCGACAGCACCGTTCGGGCGAGCCGGCGCGGCAGGTGGAAGCGCTCCAGCGGCAGGATCCCGCGCTTCTCCGGGTCAAGCCAGTAGAGCCGATCGCCGCGCCGGGTCTCCGCCATCGGAAACAGGCCGTGACGATAGGCTCGCAGCATGAGGTCGGCGGTGATCTCAACGGTGCGCCGGGACATAGGGGTATTCTGGGCGCGGAAACGGGGTTCGCAAGGCCAGACTTGCGAGGCCGCCGGGCTGGCTGATTAATGCTGCCTCCGAGCGGAGGAAAGCCATGACCGAGTTCACCTGGGAACACATCCATCTGCGTTCGCCCGATCCGGCAGAAACCGCCGCGTGGTATCGGGACAAGCTGGGCGCCGAGATCATCCGCACGCCGCAGCCGGACGGTTCGACGCGTTACGATCTCGATCTGACCGGCCAGAAGATCTTCATCGCCAAGGCGGATCCTGGCGCGACCGGCCCGTCGCCGCAGACGCCTTATATGGGCCTGGATCATTTCGGCCTGACGGTCGCGGACATCGACGCGGCGGTGGCGGAACTGAAGGCCAAGGGGGTGCTGTTCACCATGGAGCCGAAGACCATCCGGCCGGGGGTGCGGATTGCGTTCCTGACCGCGCCTCAGAACGTCTCCATCGAACTGATCCAGCGGGGATAGGGCATGCCCGTCACGGCCAGTCGGTCTCTTGCGGCGGCCAGAGCCAGACGCCGTGCGCGGCATTGTACAGCGCCTGCGGCGATGCCTGTGCGATGCCGCCAGGGTGGTTGCCATCCTGGTAGCGATAGCCGACCGGAATGCCGGATGCGGGCGGCAAGGCGGCGCAGCCGCCGAGTACGATGCAGAGCAGCGCAGACACGACGACCACCGGCACATTTCCACGGGTTTTCATGACCTGGACAGGAAACATTGTGGCGCAACGCCGTCTGACAAGGCAGCAATGACTTGGTTACGAAAAACCGGATGCTTGGCCGTCGCGTGGACTTGGGCTCTCGTGTTGCCGTGCATCGTGGCTTCAGACGGGCGATTAACGTGACTGGAACGTGCCATCGCCGGCCGCGACGCGCAATGCGATCGCGGGATTTGCAGCCAGGACATGGCGTTGCATGACCCGGGTTGCGGCGCTGCCGCGAATATGGCCGTGGCATGCTCTGTGCGTGGGTACGCACATGGTTGTCTATGCGATAATTCCGCGCCGCCGCAGCTACTGGATCGAAGCCGTCGATGACGAGGGTGAACGCCGGCCAATCGGTTGCTTCCCAAGCGAGGAGGCAGCCGTCCGGCGGCTGCACGAACTGCAAGGGAGGCAAGAGGCGAACGAGCGGCGGCGCGTCGCGCGGGAGACCTCGAGGTGGCATGCGCTGCACGTCGCCCAACTGGGGGACGCCGAGCGGTGAGAGCAGCGCTGTAACAGAAGACACGGAAGGCCGCCCGGGTAGCGGGCGGCCTTCGCCGGCAGTCTGTCCGCCGTAGCGTGGCGCGTGATGGCCGGAGGCGGCACGCCGGAGGTCTGAATCACGCGCCCAGACAAAAGCCCGCGCGTGATGGCCGGAGGCGGCACGCCGGAGGTCTGAATCACGCGCCCAAACAAAAGCCAGCGCGTGATGGCCGGAGGCGGCACGCCGGAGGTCTGAATCACGCGCCCAAACAAAAGCCAGCGCATGATGGCCGGAAGCGAAACCGCCGAAGGCGCGAATCACACGCTCAAACAATCATCGGCCTACATCGCGCGCGGCATCCTTGACATCGCCGGCCGCGTTGTGCGCCGCGCCCTTGGCTTTATCCATCTTGCCCTCGGCCTGCATTTTCTCGTCATCCAGCACCTTGCCGGCCGTGTCCTTGACAGCACCCTTCACCTTGTCGGCAGCGCCCTTGACGTGTTCGCGGTCCATAAGCGGCTCCTTTCTGTTCGCAGCCATGGGTTAACGCCCGAACCAGTGGCCCGTTCCTCCCCGCCAGGCCCCTCGCTGCTGAACCGTGATGCAGCCGGGTGTGAACGGCTTCATACCGGCGGGTCCACTTGCCCCCGATGAATGGCGCGGCACTCGAAAACCCGAGCGCCGGCAACGCAGTCAAGGGGGGCAGGACGATGCATCCGGTCCACGTCGATCCCAGGTGGTTCGAGGACTACTGGTACGGAGAACGGCCGTTTCCGAGGCGCCGTCCACTGCCGCGCAGCATTGGCCGGCTGGCTCTATGCATTCTGGTCGTGGTCGGTGGGGCGGCAGTACTCATCGAACAGTCGAGCATGCATGGCGGCAGCGCTCGACCGGAACAAGCGCGGGTCAGGTTCATGTAAGGATTCGGCGGTCGCGCAACTGTGCCCCGCCTTCCGCGTTGTCGGCACCCACAGCAACGACGGAAATCCCCCCATGGCCAGCGTCAAGGACCCGAACGACACCTCGGGGCGGCTGATCGCAGCCGACCAGGTCGAAGGCACCAGCATCTACAATCGCGCAGGAGAAAGCCTGGGCAAGGTCGAGGACGTCATGATCGACAAGCTCAGCGGCAAGATCGCGTATGCCGTTGCGGGATTCGGCGGCTTCCTGGGCATCGGCAACCGGCACTATCCGTTGCCGTGGGAGAAGCTGAAATACGACACGAAACTCGGCGGCTTCGTCGTCGACCTCGATCGACAGAAGCTGGAAGGGGCGCCTTCGTATGCCGACAACGAGACGGCCGGCTGGGAAGACCAGACCTGGAGTCGGCGCGTCTACGACTACTACGGCGCCCAGCCCTACTGGGACATGCCATAGGCCGGGCCGGTCGCGGCGGCGGCACAGGCCGCCGCGGCCGAGCCCTCACGCCCCATCCATGGCCCGGTCGATCTCCGGGAACAGCGTCTGGCACAGCTGCGTGCGCCACTTGCGCTCCGCGGCGTCCGCCGCCCGGTCGGGATGGACCGCCCACATCACGACGAGACGCAGCTTGCGCGCCAGCTCTTCGCCGCCGCGGGGGTTCGACGCGGCACGCTGCGCGGTCTCCGCTTCCGCGGCCGCGGCGCGGGTCTCGGCAACCGCCAGGGCCTCCACCAGGCGTTTTACCTCCGCCCGCAGCGCGACGAGGTGCTTCCGCTGCGTCTCGACCGTGGCGACCCGGCCGTCCCAGGTCGGCTCGCGCTTGCTGACGGTCAGCCCGTTCAGGGCGCGCCCCGCGCTGTACCACGCCTCCATCAGATGGTCGCGGGCATAGGTCCGGTTGGCGTTCCAGTCCGCCTCGTAGTCTCGCGTCCTGGTCACGGTATCCATCATCTGCATGACGGCCGGCAGCTCATCGACGATCCGGACGAGCCGGTCGATGCAGTCCTCGGGCGTGGGCTGTCGGGCGAACAAAGCCAAGGCGTGGACCTCCGTGGGCAGCTATCCGCCACCGTATGGCTCAACCCTTGTTACGTTTGATTGTCATTTGGCGACCACCCCGCGCAGCACGCGCGCCGGCCTGGGTGACAGCGTCGCGATGTTCCTACCGCATCACGCCTTTACCAGGGGGCACCCACCCTCGCTGAGGGGGCGGAAAGCCTCCTCCATCGGCGTCGTCGCCAACACCCTCGCGACATCCCACGGCTGCTTGCTCTCTGAAGGTTTCTTCGCCTCCAGGAGATAGCAGGGATGCAGTGCGCGACCATCTTCGCGGATGCGGCCGGGGCCGAAACAGTCGTCGTCGGTCGGCATTGCCTTCATTCGCGCCACCGCCGCCCGCCCGTCCGCCTTCGCTGCCGCAACTCCCATGTCGGCGACCGCCTTCAGATAGTGAAACACCGCACCGTAATTCCCCGCCTGCGTCATGTTCGGATAGATGCCGTTCGGCGTCTTTCCCTTGACACGGTCATTGAATGCGCGGGTGCGGTCGTTCAGGTCCCAGTAGTATGATTCGCTCCAGCGGAGGCCCTGGGCGAATTCGTGAGGATGGCCGGGCGTTGCATCCCTGCTACCTGTTCGAGGCGAAGAAGCCTTCCGAGAGCAAGCAGCCGTGGGATGTCGCGAAGGTGCTGGCCACAACTCCGATGGAGGAGGCGTTCCGTCCGCTGCACGAAGGCGGCTGCCCGCTGGTCAAGGCGTGACGGCGAGCCCCGCCTGGCTTGTCGTCAGATGGCACGCCACGTTGTGCCCCGCCTCGGGCTCGGTCATAC
>DATBKQ010000281.1:0-10081 GCA_036555825.1 Acetobacteraceae bacterium
CCGCCTCGCTTATGCTGGTCAACAAGCTCGATCTGCTGCCGCACGTCGAGTTCGACCTCGACCGCGTCATCGCGAACGCCCGTGAGGCCAACGCGAATATCGCGGCGCTGTGCCTCTCGGCCCGCACCGGCGAAGGCATGCGGCAGTGGTACGATTGGTTGCGCCGAGAATGGACGGTGGCCGTGGAGGCCGCCTTCGCCTAGAGCAGGTTCACCCTCACCGTATATGAGACGCACTGCCCCAGTGTCATTGCGAGCGCAGCGAAGCAATTTCAACCAGGATTGCTTCGTCGCTTTCGCTCCTCGCAATGACACGGGGCGAGGCACCGCGTTCGCAGTCAGCCTGCGTTTGCGCTAGACGCTCCTTCGACCTGAAGGAGCATCCCCGTGACCCCTGCCGTGGGCGCCGAGTCCGTCTATGCTTGGCTGCGCCTCGCCATCTGCGTCGTCCTGAGCACGCTCGGCGGGATCAGCCTCTGGTCGGTGGTCGTCGTGCTGCCCGCGGTGCAGGCGGAGTTCGGCGTCGATCGTGCCGCCGCCTCCCTGCCCTACACATTGACCATGATCGGCTTCGCCATTGGCGGCGTGATGATGGGCCGGCTCGCCGATCGCCGCGGCATCGTGCCGCCGATGCTGATCGGCGCGGCGGCGCTCAGCCTGGGCTATGTCGCCGCCGCGTATGCCGCGACTCTGTGGCAATTCGCCCTGGCGCAGGGGGTGCTTATCGCGATGTTCGGCGGTGCCGCATCGTTCGGGCCGGTCGTGGCCGATATCTCGCACTGGTTCACCCGCCGGCGCGGCACTGCGGTCGCGATCGCCGCCTCTGGCAATTACCTCGCCGGCACCATCTGGCCGCCGCTGATCCAACACTTCGTGCAGACCGCGGGCTGGCGGCAAACGCATCTGGGCATTGGCGTCGCTTGCGCGCTCACGATGGTCCCACTCGCACTCGCGCTGCGGCGGAACCCGCCGCCACAGCGGCACGAGCCGGTGCATCGCGCGGCCTCGGCGCAACGCTCGCTTGGTTTGTCGCCTGCCATGCTGCAAACCGTGCTCGCGGTCGCCGGCTTCTGCTGTTGCGTCGCCATGTCCATGCCACAGGTGCACATCGTCGCCTATTGCGGCGATCTCGGCTACGGCATCAGCCGCGGCGCCGAGATGCTGTCCATCATGCTGGGCCTCGGTATCATCAGCCGGGTCGGTTCCGGCTTCGTCGCCGACCGGATCGGCGGGCTGCCGACGCTGCTGCTCGGTTCCCTGGGGCAGATGCTGGCATTGCTGCTGTATCTGGCCTTCAGCAGTCTCGGCTCGCTCTACCTCGTCTCCGCGCTGTTCGGCCTGGTGCAGGGCGGCATCGTGCCAAGCTACGCCATTGTCATTCGCGAATACCTGCCGGCGCGCGAGGCCGGTATGCGCTTCGGCGTCATCATCATGGCAACGCTGCTCGGCATGGCATTCGGCGGCTGGATCTCCGGCGTGATCTTCGACGCCACCGGGTCGTACCGCGCCGCGTTCGCCAACGGCGCGTTGTGGAACCTGCTCAACGCCTGTATTGCTCTGGCCCTGCTGACACGTGGCGCGCGCCGCGTCGCGCCGGCCTGAACGAGAGGTGAGACATGGTGACGAAACCGGAAGATGTGGGTCTGTCCTCGGAACGCCTGGCCCGGGTAAATGCCTGGGCGCAGCGCGGGGTGGATGAGCGCAAGCTGCCAGGCCTGATCACCATGGTGGCGCGTCACGGCAAGCTGGTTCACTGCAATGTCTGCGGCATGGCCGACATCAAGCGGGAGGTCCGCCTCGCGCCGGATACCATCTTCCGTTTCTACTCGATGACCAAGCCGCTGACCTCGACCGCGATCATGATGCTGTACGAGGAAGGCCGCTTCCAGCTCGACGACCCGATCACGCGGTTCCTGCCGTGCTTCAAGGATATGCGGGTCTATGTCGGTGGCATGCGCGGCAAGCTGGAGACGGTGCCGGCGGAACGCGACATCACTTTCCGCGATCTGCTGACGCACACCTCGGGCCTACCTATGGGTTCATGGAGGCCACGCCGGTCGATGCGCAGTACCGCGAACGGGGCGTGGATTTCCAGACCTCGGACAAGAGCCTGGCCGAGGTGGTGGAGATCGCGGCTGACATTCCACTGATCGCCCAGCCGGGTGCGGAATGGAACTACAGCGTCGCCACCGACGTGCTGGGCCACCTGGTGGCGATGATCTCGGGCAAGCCGTTCGATCAGTTCCTGCGCGAACGCGTGACCGGCCCACTGGGAATGGTGGACACCGAGTTTCACGTGCCCTCGGACAAGCTCGCGCGCTTCGCCGCGAACTATACCTGCGCCGACGGACGGCTGATGCTGATCGACGATCCGCAGAAGAGCATCTTCGGGGCGCCCCGCAAGATCTGCTCCGGCGGCGGCGGCCTGCTGTCCACTGCGACGGACTACATGCGGTTCTGCCAGATGATGCTGAACAAGGGCGAGCTCGACGGCGTACGGCTGCTCGGCCGCAAGACCGTGGAGCTGATGACCAGCAATCACCTGCGCGGCGACATGGCCGCGATGGGCCAGCCGCGCTTCTCCGAATCGTCCTATGAAGGCATCGGCTTCGGGTTGGGCTTTTCCGTGATGCTCGATCCGGCACGGGCGCAGATCCTGGGGACACCGGGCGAATATGCCTGGGGCGGTGCGGCGAGCACGGCGTTCTGGATCGACCCGGCCGAGGACCTGGCGGTGATCATGCTGACCCAGCTCATGCCGTCCTCCACCTATCCGATCCGGCGCGAGCTGCGTGTGCTGATCTATCAGGCACTGATCGACTGATCGGCCAGACCGACCAAGCGCGCGAGCCGCTGGGGGTCGCCCAGCAACACCTGACTTGGACCGTGATACACCACCCTGCCGCGGTTCAGCACCGCGGCCCGCGGCGCGAATTCCAGCGCCAGCCGCGCGTGCTGCTCGACCAGCACCATCGTCAGCCCATCGTCTTTGCGCAGCCGATGCAGCGCGGCGAGCAGCGCATCGACGATCACCGGCGCCAGTCCCTCCAACGGCTCATCGAGCAACAGCAGCGTCGGATCGCCCATCAGTGCGCGACCGATCGCCAGCATCTGCTGTTCGCCGCCGGAAAGCTGGTTGCCCAGATTGCGCCGGCGTTCGGCGAGCGACGGGAACAGCGAGTAAACGCGCTCGCGCGTCCAACGACAGCCCGAGCGCGCCGCGACGGCCAGGTTCTCCTCCACATTCAGCGAGGCGAAAATCTCGCGCTCCTGCGGCACGTAGCCGATGCCGAGGCGCACCCGCTGAAACACCCGCAGCCGATCCAGTCTCTGGCCGCGGAACACGATCTGTCCAGCATGCAGCGTCGTATGGCCCAGTACGGTGGCCAGCAGTGTCGATTTGCCCACGCCATTGCGGCCGAGTACCGCCAGTGTATCCCCCTCGCGCAGGTTGAGCGAAACCCGCTCGAGCACGACCGTCTCGTCGTAACCGGCCGCGACTTCTCGCAGCGTCAGGCAGTCAGCCATGCTGCCGTTCGCCGAGATACACTTCGCGTACCCGCGCATCCGCGGCGATTACCGCGGGCGTGCCTTCGACCAGGATACGCCCCTGTACCAGCACCGTGATGCGGCGCGCGAAGCGGAACACCAGCTCCATGTCGTGGTCGATGATCAGTACCGCGATCTCCCGCGGAAGTCGCTCCACCATCTCGAAGATGGTGGTGCTTTCCGCCGATGGCACTCCGGCCGCGGGCTCGTCGAGCAGCAGCACCGCCGGCGCCAGTCCCAAAGCGATGGCGATCTCCACCAGGCGCTGCTTGCCGTACGGCAGCTCCTGCACGCGCGTCAGTGCGTCCGATTCGATCCTCAGGCGTTGCAACAGCGCGTATGCCTGTTCCAGCACGCCGCGACGGAAGCTGGCGCCGCGAACCATGTCGCCCCCGGCGCCTGACCGTTCGGCGACCGCCAGTGCGACATTCTCCAGCACGGAAAGGCCACGGAACAGCGCGTTGATCTGGAACGTCCGCCCCAGGCCGCGGCGTACCCTCTCCGCCTGCGACAGCATGGTCACGTCGTGCCCAGCGAGAAACACGCGACCCGCCGATGGCGCAAGCCGCCCGGTGATCAGGTTGATGAAGGTGGTCTTGCCTGCGCCGTTGGGGCCGATCAGCGCGTGGCGCGCGCCAGGCTCAAGGCTGAAATCGATGTCGTTGGCGACCACGAGCGCGCCGAAGCGCTTGTGCAGACCGACCGTCCGCAGGGCCGGCGTCATCGCCGCGCCAGCCGGTCGAACAGCCCCAGCACGCCGCCGCTCGCGAACATGACCAGCAGCACCAGCAGCAGGCCGATCCAGAAGTACCAGAATTCCGGATCCATTTTCGCCAACTGGTCCTGCGCGACCATGTACAGCGTTGCACCGACGAACGCGCCGTACAGGCGGCCGACGCCGCCGAACACCAGCATGATGAGAATCTCGCCGGAGCGCTGAAACCCGAGCACGGTCAGACCGACGAACTGCGTGGTCTGCGCCAGCAGGGCACCGGCGATCCCCGCCAGCGCCGCCGATATCGTGTAGATGGTCAGCAAGCGCCGGCGCACCGGCGAGCCGATGGCGTGCATGCGCGCGGTGTTCTCGCGGATGCCGACCAGCGACTGCCCGAACGACGAATGCACCAACCGCCGCGCGCACAGCCAGGCCAGGAACAGCACTGCGACGCAATAAAGATAGGCGGTGCGGCCGAACAGATCGAAGCGGAATAGCCCGAATATTGGATCGATCTCGACCCCTTGCAGGCCATCGGCGCCACCGGTCACGAAGCTCGCCTTGTTGGCGGCCTCGGCCAGCATCGCGGTGACGGCAAGAGTCAGCATCAGCAGCGTAAGTCCATGGGTGCGCAGAATCACCAGCCCCGATGCCCAGCCGACCGCAGCCGCCGCCACGGCACCGATCAGCAGCCCCGACAACGGCTCGCCGGAAATGCGCGCAGCATAGATTCCGGCGGCATAGGCGCCGGCACCGAAGAAGGCTGAATGCCCGAGGGTGACGATCCCGGCATAGCCCAGCACCAGATCCAGCGAGAGGGCGAACAGGATCATGATCAGGATCTGGCTGCCCAGCGGCAGGTAATCGCCGAAGACGAAATACGCACCGGCGGCAATGACCCACGGCAGCAGCTCGATCGCGCGCAGGCGTTGACGGCGGATCAGCGCGTCAACCGGCGACATTCAGGCGCGACCGAACAGGCCAGCCGGACGCCACAGCAGCAGCGCGATCATGGCAGCGAACACGAAGAAGGCGCCGAGCTGCGGCACCAGGTACTTGCAGGCGGTGTCGCCCACGCCCAGCAGCAATGCGGCGACGAACGGCCCGCGCAACGAGCCCAGGCCGCCGATCGCGACCACCATGAGGAAATAGACCAGATACTCGGTGGCGTAGCCTGGATAGATCGCCAGGATATCCGCGCCGAGTCCGCCGCCCAGCGCGGCCAGGCCGGAGCCAAGGGCAAAGGCCAGCGAAAACAGCCGGCGCGTATCGATGCCGACCGATTCGGCCATGCGCCGGTTATCGACGGCGGCGCGCAGCCGCGCGCCGAAGCTGGTGCGCTCGATGCCCAGCCACAGCAGCGCGATCAGCACGAAGCCCACCAGAATGAGGAACGCGCGGTACATCGGGAAGCTGCGGAAGCCGAGATCGAGCTGCCCATTCAGCATCGCCGGAAGATGCACCGGTTGCGGCAGCGGACCCCACAGATAGCGGACCACGGCCACCGACATGAAGATGAGGCCGATGGTGAACAGCACCTGGTCCAGCTCGCCCGCGCCATACAGCCGCGCATACAGCGTACGCTCCAGCACCACGCCGATCAGCGCCATCACAAGGAACGCAGCCAGCAGCGCCAGACCGAATGAAACGCCATGGCTGTTCATCAGCGTCACCGTCAAGTAACCACCCGCCATGGCGAACACACCATGCGCCAGATTGACGAACCCCATCAGGCCCATGGTCACCGACAGACCGACCGAAACGATGTACAGCACCATCGCGTAGGCCAGCCCGTGCAACAGAATCGATGTCAGCGCTTCCATCGTCAGCACCAGGTGTCATTGCGAGCGAAGAGAAGCAATCTCGGTGATCATTTGACCGAGATTGCTTCGTCGCTCCACTCCTCGCAATGACACCAGGTCACTTCTGCCGGTTGATCTCCTTCCACGGGTCCTTCACCGCCGGCATCGTCTCGAACTCGACATTCCGCAACTGCCCGTTCACCTTCTCGATCCGCCGCATGTATTCATTCTGCACGATGTCGCGCGTATCCGGATCGATCATGATCGGCCCGCGCGGACTATCGGCGTCCTTCCACCCCTTCAGCAGTTCCATCGTCCTGTCCGGATCGATCTTGCCCTTCTGCTCGATGATGACGTGAAAAACCGCGGCCATGCCGTCGTAGCCGCCGACCACCTCGAACGCCGGCTCCTGATCGGCGCCGTATTCCGCCTTGTAGGCCTTGACGAACTCCTGGTTGGCGGGCCGGTCGCCCGCCGCCGAATAGTGGAACGCCGTCACCACACCCAGCGCCACGTCACCCATGTTCGCCAGCTCCTCGTCGGTCGAGATATCGCCGGGACCGATCAGCTTGATACCAGCCGCCTTCAGTCCCAGATCGCCGAACGTCTTCATGATCGCGGTCGCGTCCTTGCCGCCGGGAACGAACACGAACACCGCATCCGGCGCCGCATCCTTCGCACGCTGCATGAACGGCACATAGTCGGGGTTTTGCAGCGGCATGTGCACCGAGCCGACGATCTGCCCGCCCGCATCGGTGAAGCCCTTGCTGAACGCGGCCTCCGCGTCGATGCCGGGCCCGTAGTCGGTCACCGCGACGAACACCTTCTTCAGCCCGTTCTTCGCCGCCCAGGCACCGAGCGGATAACTCGACTGCCACATGGTGAACGACACGCGCGCGATATACGGCGACTTCGTGGTGATCATCGCCGTGCCGGCGTTCATCACCACGAACGGCACCTTCGCCTCGGTTGCCAGTGGCGCGATCGCCAGCGCATTCGGTGTGTAGATCGCCCCCGCCAGCAACTGCACGCGATCGCGGGTGATCAGTTCCTGCGCCATCCGCTTGGCGACTTCCGGGTTCGGCCCGGTGTCGTCGCGGCGGATGATCTCCAGCTTGACGCCCGGCGGCAGGTCCTTCTCGTGCTGCTTGACATAGAGGCGGATGCCGCGGTCGAGCAGTTCGCCGACCGCGGCGAACGGACCGGAATACGTATCGACAACCCCGAGCTTCACCGTCTGGGCCATTGCCGCGCCCGCGGCGCCGATCGCCATGCACACGGCCAAGATGAAAGATGTGGCGGTCCGCATGTTCCCCTCCCTGCCTGCGCCGCGTTCTGCCGCAGATCGAAAGAGGCGGCAATCGGTCAGGCCGGCCGCGCGCTCCGCGCTGTCTGGTTGAACAGGATCTTTCTTTCCTCGTCGGTTGGTGGCGCGCTCCGGCGCAGCTCCTTGCCCAGATCGATGCCGCGCTGCACCGCGGGCCGCTGCTTGATCGCCTCGCGCCAGCGGGCGACGTTGGGGAATTCATCCAGCGCCTGGCCAAGCGGCTTCGAGATCAGCACCCAGGGAAACGACGCCATGTCGGCGATCGAGTATTCGCCGAGAATGTAGTCCCGCCCCCGCAGCCGCCGTTCCAGCACGCCAAGGCAGCGGTTGTATTCGTCGGCATAGCGCTGATGCGAATAGGGGTGCTCGCCCTGCGCGTAATTGACGAAATGGCTGAGCTGTCCCGCCATTGGCCCAAGGTTGCCGACCTGCCAGAACAGCCATTCCAGCGTTTCCTTCCGGCCGATCGGGTCGGTCGGCATGAACCGGCCAGCCTTCTCCGCCAGGTGCAGCAGGATCGCGCCTGACTCGAACACCGGCATGCCATCGTCCACGATCGCCGGCATACGGTTGTTCGGGCTGATCGCCAGGAACTCCGGTTTGAACTGGTCCCCCTGGCCGATATTCACCGGCACCATGCGGTACGGCAGCCCGGACTCCTCCAGCATGATCGACACCTTCCATCCGTTCGGCGTCGGCCAGTAGTAGAAGTCGATCATGGGGCCGCGTCCACGGTGGCGCCGATCTCGGCCAGGATCTCCTCGGTATGCTCGCCCAAGGCCGGAGCGCCACGCAGCACACCGGTGGGCGTGGCCGAGAACCGCGCCGCCGGCCGCGCCTGACGCAGCCGCCCGGCGGCCGGATGCTCCGTCTCGATCACGATCCCATTCGCCACCACCTGCGGGTGGCTGATCATGCGGCCGCGGGTCAGCACCGGCGCGCACGGCACGCCCTCCGCCGTCAGCCGCTCCAGCCACTCCGCCGCCGGGCGCGTGCGCAGCACCTCCTGCGTCATCTCCAGCCGCTCGTTGATGTGCTGGTGCCGAAGTGCGGGGGTGGCGAAGCGTGGGTCGTCCAGCCATTCGGGCCGCTCCAGCGCCCGGGTCAACGCCGCCCATTCGCGGTCGGTCTGCACCGCCGCGCTGATGTAGTCGTCCTGCGTTTCGTAGATCAGGTCGATGAAGCTCGCCGCCTCCTGCTGCGGCAGCTCGTCGCCGACAAACGTCTGGCTGCCCATGTCTGAGCCCCACAGGAACGCCACCACCGCGTCCAGCATGGAAAGCCGGACATGCTGCCCCTGCCCGGTTCGCTCGCGCGCCAGCAGCGCCGCGGTGATCGCCTGCGCCGCGACCACGCCCGTCAGCTTGTCCGGCACGATGGTCCGAACCAGCCGCGGCCGCGACCGGTCCGACCCGCCCTGGATGCTGGCGAGCCCCGACAGCGCCTGGATCAGCGGGTCATAGACCGGCTTCTGGGCGTACGGCCCCTGCTCGCCGAAGCCGCTGATCGACACATAGACGATGTCCGGGCGCAGCACGCGCACCGCCGCCTCGCCGAAGCCCATCCGGTCGATCACGCCGGTGCGGAAGTTCTGGATGAAGACATCGGCGGTGGCGATCAGCCGCCGCAATGCCTCGATCCCGCGCGGCGCCTTGAGGTCCAGTATGATCGAGCGCTTGTTCCGATTGTTGTTGAGGAACGAGGCCGAGAAGCCGCCGCGCCGGTTGGCTGCTGTCCGCGTGTGGTCGCCGCCCTGCGGGTTCTCGACCTTGATCACATCGGCACCCTGGTCGGCCAGCAGCATGGTGGCCGACGGGCCGGACACCATCGAGGTCAGGTCAACGATGCGATACCCGTGCAACGGTCCCGGCATGGCGGCCCTCTGGTGTTCGACGGGTTTGCAGATCGGCTATCTCTCCGAAGCGGTCAAGCTCACTAGGACGTGATGCTGCGCTTGCGAATTGAAGGGCAATATTGCTGACGCAGAACCTCGGGAGAATTGGTCCAAGGGGCAGAACCCCGCGATTTGACGATGATGAGGTTCGCTGTGTTCCATCGATTTCTACGGGCACCATCCCGGCGGCCTGAGCGGCCGCGACCGATGAGAGGACGAGGGTGGCTGGACAAGGCCGGCAGCGGCATCGGCCGGACGGCCATCATGGCCAGCCTGGTCGCCGGCTTGCTGGCGGGTGGCGTGGCCATGGTCGCAGCCGCGACCACGCTCGACCTGGGGCCGAAAGTGGGCGACATCCTGGTGTTCCGGCACGGTGCCCGCGTACCGGCTGACTGGGCGTTTGCGGTTACCCGCTCCGCGCCAAATGCTGCCGCGTGCAGTCTGCGGCCCGACGTCATGGCGGCCCATGGCGGCAGCCTCGTCGTGGAGGAGCGGTTCACCAATCCGCGCGGCTTCCGGGTGCACTGGGCCGGCGGCCCGACCAGCGTGGGCACCGCGGACTGCGGCGTCAGTGCCGATCTGCTGGTGTCGGGCACCGACCTTCAACTGCTGTCGAATGTCGTGGGCGGCCCAGGCGTCGAGCCGAGCAGCTTCACCCGGTTCTGACCCCTGCCGCCGCTGCGCCGGCGAGTTGATCCGCGGTGCAGGCGCGCGGATTCTTGTCCTCGCGCCAGCGGATCAGCCTGGAGCCATGGCGGAAGTGGCCATGTTCGACGTGGTCGGCGCTGACCTCGG
>DATBKQ010000282.1:0-11956 GCA_036555825.1 Acetobacteraceae bacterium
GTGCGCAGCCGGAACAGCAGGTCCATGACCGCGTCTCCGGTCGCCTGGTCCAGATTGCCGGTCGGCTCGTCGGCGAGCAGCAGCCGCGGCCTTGGCGCGAAGGCGCGGGCGAGCGCGACGCGCTGTTGCTCGCCGCCGGAAAGCTGACCGGGAAGGTGCGTCAGCCGGTGGCCGAGGCCGACGGCGTTCAGCGCCGCCCGCGCCCGGACGGCGGCATCGCGGGTGCCGGCCAGCTCCAGCGGCACCGCCACGTTCTCCAGCGCGGTCATGGTCGGGATCAGGTGAAACGCCTGGAACACGATGCCGATCGTGTCGCGGCGCAGGCGCGCCAACGCGTCCTCGTCCATGCGGGTCACGGTGTGGCCGGCCACAACGATGCTGCCCTGGCTGGCACGCTCCAGCCCCGCCAGTACCATCAGCAGGCTGGTCTTGCCGGACCCGGAGGGGCCGATGATGCCGACCGCCTCGCCGGCGCCGATGTCGAGATCGATACCGCGCAGGATGTTGACCGGCCCGGCGGCGGACGGCACGGTCAGGTGCAGGTCCCGCACCTGCACCAGCGGAACCCGAGGTGGCGGAGTGGCATCCATGGCGGCAGCATATGGCGTCCGCAGCCGGTGGCGGAAAGCCATCGCCGCCCTTGCCGTGGCGCTGCCCCTGGGACTGCCAATCGCCGCACAGGCGGCGCCGGTCCGGCTGCTGGTGCTGGGCGACTCGCTCTCCGCCGGCTTCGGGTTGCCGCATGATCAGGGGTTCGAGGCGCAGCTCGCCGTGGCGTTGCGCGGGCGCGGCTACGACGTGCGGATCGTCGATGGCGCGGTGTCCGGCGATACGACGGCGGGCGGACTGGCGCGGCTCGACTGGACGCTGGCGGACGGCGCCGATGCGGCGATCGTCGAGCTGGGGGCGAACGACGGGCTGCGCGGCGTCGATCCAGGCGAGGTCGAGAAGAACCTGAACGCGATCCTCGACCGCCTGGCGGCGCGGCATATCCCCGTGCTGCTGGCCGGCATGTACGCCATGCCCAATCTAGGAGCGGACTACGCGACTGCGTTCGACGCAGTGTTCGAGCGGGTCGGGAAGCGGCCGGGTGTCCTGTACGACCCGTTCTTTCTGCAAGGCGTGGCCGAGGCGCCGGCACTGAACCAGGCCGACGGGCTGCACCCGAATGCCGCGGGCGTGCGGCACATCGTGTCCAGGCTGCTGCCGCTGGTGGAGAAGCTGCTGGCGGAGGCGAGGCCGGCATGAGACTGTTCGTGGGCATCGAGCTTCCGTGGGAGCTGCGCCAGCGGATCGCGCTGCTGGCGAGCGCCGGGATTCCCGGCGCGCGCTGGGTGCCGCCGGAGAACTACCACGTGACCCTGCGCTTCATCGGCGAGACGCCGCGCTACCTGGCCGAGGAGATCGACCACGCGCTCGCCGCGCTAAGGGGACCGGCATTCGCGCTGACGCTGGGTGGCATCGGCACATTCGCGAAGGGCGGCCGCAGCCAGTTGCTGTGGCTGGGCGTGGAGCGCAGCGAGCAACTGGAACGGCTGCGGAGCAAGATCGAAACGGCGCTGCAGCGCTGCGGGCTGGAGCCGGAACGGCGGAAGTTTCAGCCGCACGTCACCTTGGCGCGGCTGGACGGCGCGGCCGAGGCGAAGCTGGCGGGGTTCGTGCAGGCGCACAACCTGTTCCGGGCAGAGCCCGTCGCCGTGGAGCACTTTACGCTGTTCAGCTCGGCGCTGGGCAACGAACAGCCGGTCTACACGGCGGAGGTTGAATACCCGCTGGGCCATTTTGGTTGAGCGCGTGATTCAGACCTCCGGCGATTCCGCCTCTGGTCATCACGCGCTACCGCCGGCGAGGCGACGCCGCGGCCGCCAGCGGCGAGGTGATGTCGGCGAACGACTGCGCCAGCGAGGTGCGGACATCGATCACGGTTGGGACGCGGGCATTCATTGCCTCGCGCAGCGCGGTGCCCAGGGCCGCGGGCTCGGTCACCCGGACGCCGTTGCAGCCCATGGCGCGGGCGATCGCCGCGTGGTCGAAGTCGGCGAACTCGGCGGCGAACGGGCCGCCGCCGTGCAGCACCCAGCCGAGTGCCTTGTTGTTGAACACGACGACGATGATCGGAATGTCCTGCTCGATCCCGGTCATCAGCCCGTTCATCGTCATGGCAAAGCCGCCGTCGCCGCACACCGCGACCACGGGACGGTCCGGATGTACCAGTTTGGCGGCGAGTGCGGCCGGGATGGCAAATCCCATCGGACCCGAGCCGGCCGCCTGCAGGAAGCCGCCGGCCTGCCTGGTCTGGTAGAAGTGGGTCATCATGATGCGGTTCTCGCCGGCATCGCAGGTGACGATGGCGTTGTCCGGCAGGGCGCGCATCAGCTCGCCGATCGCACGCTGCGGCAGGATCGGCGTGTCGTCGGCGGAGTAGCCCGGCTGGTCGAAGTAGCCCTTCTCGCGCCGCCATTCCGCGACGCGGGCTTCTGCCCCCTTGCGGCGTGCGCCGTCGTTGCCGACCGCGTCCCGCAACTGCCGCAGCACCTGCGCCGCGTCGCCCAGCAGCACATGTTCGGCCGGGAACGTCCAGGAGGCGTTGCGCGGTTCGATGTCGATCTGGATGAAGCTCTGTCGCGTCGGGTCGAGCAGGTCGCGGTTCTCCCAGGCGGTGTCGCTGGGGCCGAGTTTCGTGCCGACCGCCAGGATCAGGTCGGCTTCGGCAACGCAGGCGTTGGCCGCTTCGGTGCCGAAGGTGCCGAACACGCCGAGGGCCAGGCTGTGGGTTTCGGCGAAGCAGCCCTTGCCGGCGGCGGTGGTCGCCACCGGCAGTCCCGCTGCTTCGGCCAGGGCGCGCAGCGGCTCGTATGCTTGCCCGATGCGTACCCCGTTGCCGGCGATCACGACGGGGCGCTGTGCGGCGAGCAGTGCCTTGGCTGCCGCGGTCACCTTCGCGGGGTCTGCCGGCGGTGGCGGTGCCGGCAGGTAGTAGCGCGTCGGATACAGCCCGGGCTGCGCATCAGGACTGACCGTGCCCGACAGCGAGTCCTGCGCGAACAGCACCGCCACCGGGCCGCACTGCCCGGACAGCGCGTGCTTGATGGCGAGCTGTGTCGCCTGCACGGCGGCGATCGGTTCGTGCGCCTGCATCACCTGCTTGGTGACGCCGCTGAATGCGCGGCGGGCGTCCCAACTGCCGTAGTCGCCGGTCGCCTGCTGATACGGCGCGTGCAGGTGGAAGCGCGTCGCGTCGCTGAAGTCGGTCAGCAGCAGCATCGGCGAGCTGGAGAGGAACGCCTCGATGGTGCCGATCAGGCCATTGCCCAGCACCCACGGTCCCTGGCCGATCATGACGCCGGGCCGCCGGGTCAGCCGGCCGTAGACCTCGGCCATCACGCCGGCGAGGGACTCCTCGCGCACCAGCACCATGCGCAGGGAGTTCTGATATTTGCGCAGGCCCGAGACGATGCGGCCGGTATGGCCGCCCGAGATGCCGAACACGTACTCGATGCCGGCTTCCTGCAGCACGCGCCCGACCAGGTCGGCGGCGGGCTGTTCCTCGGTCAGCATGCGCTCGATTGTCATGGCGGCGTCCTCCGTCGAGCAGGTGTCACTTGGCGCCCCGCTCCCGCTCGGTCATTGTTCCAGCATGGTGCAGTTGTCAAACCGGCTTCCGGGCCTGAATTTCGATCTTGGCGAGGCGGCGGACATGCTGCGCACGACAGTCGAGAACTTCGCCGCCGACGAGATCGCGCCGCGCGCCGCGGCGATCGACCGTGACAATGCGTTTCCCATGGATCTCTGGCGCAAGCTCGGCGATCTGGGCGTACTCGGCGTGACGGTGGAAGAGGAGTACGGCGGGGCCGGCATGGGCTATCTCGAACATGTCGTGGCGATGGAGGAGATTTCCCGCGCCTCCGCCTCGGTCGGCCTGTCGTACGGCGCGCACTCCAACCTGTGCGTCAACCAGATCCGTCGCAACGGCAGCGAGGAACAGAAGCGGCGCTATCTGCCGAAGCTGATCAGCGGCGAGCATGTCGGCGCGCTGGCGATGAGCGAACCGGGCGCGGGATCGGATGTCGTCGGCATGCGCACGCGGGCGGACAGGCGCGGCGACCGGTACGTGCTGAACGGGTCCAAGATGTGGATCACCAACGGGCCCGATGCGGATGTGCTGGTGGTGTACGCCAAGACCGATCCACAGGCCGGGCCGCGCGGCATTACCGCGCTCCTGGTGGAGAAGGGCTTCCCCGGGTTTTCCACCGCGCAGAAGCTGGACAAGCTGGGGATGCGCGGATCCAACACCTGCGAGCTGGTGTTCGCCAATTGCGAAGTGCCGGAGGCGAATATCCTGGGCGGCGTCAACGACGGCGCGCGCGTGCTGATGAGCGGCCTGGATTACGAGCGTGCCGTGCTCGCGGCGGGACCGCTGGGCATTATGCAGGCCTGCATGGATGTCGTGGTGCCGTATGTGCACGAGCGCAAGCAGTTCGACCAGCCGATCGGCGAGTTCCAGCTCATGCAGGGCAAGCTCGCCGATATGTACACCACGATGAATGCGGCCAAGGCCTATGTTTATGCGGTCGCCAAGGCGTGCGATCGCGGCGAGACGACGCGCAAGGACGCCGCGGGGGCGATCCTGTATGCGGCGGAGAAAGCGACCTGGATGGCGCTGGAGGCGATCCAGTGCCTGGGTGGCAACGGCTACATCAACGACTATCCGACGGGGCGGCTGCTGCGCGACGCCAAGCTGTACGAGATCGGGGCTGGCACCAGCGAAATCCGGCGGATGTTGATAGGGCGTGAGCTGTTCCGCGAGACCGCATGAAGGAAAGAGTTCACACGGAGCGGGCGGAGGAGCACGGAGGGCCACGGAGGATAGGAAGAGCGCCTCGCGCGAAGTGCCATTTCTTCCTCAGTGGTCCTCCGTGGTTCTCTGTGTCCTCCGTGTGGAACCTTCCATTGCGGCAGCCGGCACCATGACTTTATTGCGCACCGACATCGACCCGCGTTCGGCCGAATTCGCCGCCAACGCTGCGGCGATGCGTGCACTGGTGGCAGACCTGCGCGCACGCGTCGCAGAAGTGACGCAAGGCGGTGGGGAGGCGGCGCGCAAGCGGCATCTTTCGCGCAACAAGCTCCTGCCGCGCGACCGGGTGGCGGGACTGATCGATCCGGGTGCGCCGTTCCTGGAACTGTCGCAGCTCGCTGCCTATGGGCTGTACGACAACGAGGTTCCATCGGCCGGCATCGTCACCGGCATCGGGCGCGTCTCCGGCCGCGAATGCGTGATCGTCGCCAATGATGCCACGGTGAAGGGCGGCACCTACTTCCCGATCACGGTGAAGAAGCACCTGCGTGCGCAAGAGATCGCGCTGCACAACCGGGTGCCCTGCATATATCTGGTCGATTCCGGCGGCGCGTTCCTGCCGATGCAGGACGAGATCTTTCCCGACCGCGAGCATTTCGGCCGCATCTTCTTCAATCAGGCCAATCTGTCCGCGCAAGGCATCCCGCAGATCGCCGCGGTGATGGGCTCCTGCACCGCCGGTGGCGCCTATGTGCCGGCAATGAGCGACGAGACGATCATCGTGCGCAAACAGGGGACGATTTTCCTCGGCGGGCCGCCGCTGGTGCAGGCGGCGACCGGCGAGATCGTCAGCGCCGAGGATCTGGGCGGCGCCGATGTGCACGCGCGCACATCGGGTGTGGTCGATCACTATGCGCAGGACGACCGGCACGCGCTGGCACTGTGCCGGCGGATTGTCGCGGGGCTGAACCATGTGAAGCAGCCGCGGATTGCGCTGCGCGAACCGCAGCCGCCGCGCTACGACGCAGCCGAGCTCTACGGCATCGTACCTGCCGACCTGCGCGCGCCATACGATGCGCACGAGGTTATCGCACGCATCGTCGATGGCAGCGACTTCGACGAATTCAAGCGGCTGTATGGCACGACGCTGCTGTGCGGCTTCGCGCATATCCATGGCTATCCGGTGGGCATTCTGGCGAACAACGGCATCCTGTTCTCGGAATCGGCGCTGAAGGGGGCGCATTTCGTCGAGCTGTGCAGCCAGCGCGGCATTCCGCTGGTGTTCCTGCAGAACATCACCGGCTTCATGGTGGGGCGCAAATACGAAGCGGGCGGCATCGCGAAGGATGGCGCGAAGCTGGTGACCGCGGTGTCCACCACATCTGTGCCGAAGCTTACGGTCATCGTCGGCGGCAGCTACGGAGCGGGCAACTACGGCATGTGCGGGCGCGCCTATGAGCCGCGGTTCCTGTTCATGTGGCCGAATGCACGGATCTCGGTAATGGGCGGCGAGCAGGCGGCGACGGTGCTGGCGCAGGTGCGCCGCAACCGCGATGCTACTCCCGAGGAGGAGGAGGCGTTCAAGGCGCCGATCCGCGCGCAGTACGAGCGCCAGGGCCATCCATACTACGCCTCGGCGCGGCTGTGGGACGACGGCATCATCGATCCGCTGGACACGCGGCGCGTGCTTGGCCTCGCGCTGTCCGCCGCGCTGAATGCGCCGATCGGACCAACGCGCTTCGGCGTGTTCAGGATGTAGCGATGTTCCGGACGCTGCTGATCGCCAATCGCGGGGAGATCGCCTGCCGGATCGCGCGGACCGCGCGTCGCATGGGCATTGCTACCGTCGCGGTGTATTCGGATGCTGACGCCGCGGCCCTGCACGTGAGGGCCGCCGATCGTGCTGTTCCGATCGGCGCGGCGCCGGCGCGCGAGAGCTACCTGAACATCCCCCGGATTATCACAGCGGCGCAGCACAGCGGTGCCGATGCGATTCATCCCGGCTATGGGTTCCTGTCGGAAAATCCGGCCTTCGCCGAGGCTTGCGCCGCAGCGGGCATCGTCTTTGTCGGCCCGCCGGCATCGGCGATGCGCACGATGGGATCCAAGTCGGCGGCGAAGACGCTGATGGAGCAATCCGGCGTGCCGCTGCTGCCCGGCTATCATGGCGGGTGCCAGGATGCAGCCTTCCTCGCCGACCAGGCGAACCGCATCGGCCTACCCTTGATGATAAAGGCGGTCTCCGGCGGCGGCGGCCGCGGCATGCGTATTGTATGGCAAGCGGGCGAGTTCCGGTCAGCGTTGGACGCGGCGCGCCAGGAAGCAGAATCGGCCTTCGGCGACGACCGCGTGCTGCTGGAACGCTATCTGACGCATCCACGTCACATCGAGGTCCAGGTGTTCTGCGATCGGCACGGCAACGCGGTCCATCTGTTCGAGCGCGATTGCTCGGTGCAGCGGCGACACCAAAAGGTGATCGAAGAGGCGCCGGCCCCTGGGTTCGACGCCGACCGGCGATCAGCGATGGGAAACGCCGCGGTGGCGGCGGCACGCGCGGTCGGCTACGAGGGGGCCGGCACAGTCGAATTCGTCGCCAATGCCGATGGCTTCTACTTTCTGGAGATGAACACGCGGCTTCAGGTCGAGCATCCGGTGACCGAGATGATCACCGGTCTCGACCTGGTCGAATGGCAGTTGCGAGTGGCCGCGGGCGAACTGTTGCCGCTTACCCAGGAGACCGTCAGCCTCAGCGGTCATGCGATCGAGGCGCGTATCTACGCGGAGGACCCCGAGCGCGACTTCGCGCCATCCAGCGGACGTCTGGCGGTGTTCCGAACGCCGGCACCGTCGGAGGGCGTGCGGGTCGATACGGGGTTTGCCTCCGGAGATCTCGTGTCCGTGCACTACGATGCGATGCTGGCCAAGCTGATCTGTCACGGCACCAGCCGCGATGCGGCATTACGGACATTGGGTCGGGCGCTGGCGGAGACCGATGTGGTCGGGGTCGCCAGCAATGTCGATCTGCTGGGGCGCATCGTCGCGCATCCGGCGTTCGTCACCGGCGGAGTCGATACGGGATTCATCGAACAGCATCGGGAGGCGCTGCTAGGCGTCGAGTGCGAGCCACCGGTCGAGGTGCTGGCCGCCGCCGCGCTGTGTGTGCTGAACGCGGAGGCCGTGGCGGCCGCGCTGGCCGCGGCGACGAGCCATGATCCCTATTCTCCCTGGCACGTGCGCGACCAGTGGTGGCCGAATGTTGCGCTCGAGCGGGAGATGCCGTTCGTGTCCGGTGAACTGCGCCTGCCGGTCAAGGTGCGGCGCGGTCGCCTCGCCTGGCAACTCGGCATCAAGGATCGGATCCTCGCCGGCAGTGCAACCGGCGCACCGGATGGGCGCCTGGACATGCTGCTGGACGGGGTGCGCGAACGTGTGTTTGCCATGCGCATGGGCGAGACGGTCACCGTGCGGCGCAACGGCGAGACGTGGCGCCTGCAACTGCCCGACCCGATGGCTGCCGTGGCCGAGGAAGACGATGCCGGCGGCAGGTTGATCGCGCCGATTCCGGGTCAGGTCACCCAGGTGTCGGCGGAGCCTGGAATGCCGGTGAAACGCGGCCAGGTCATGGTGGTGCTGGAAGCGATGAAGACGGTGTTCCGTCTCGCCGCACCGGCCGACGGCGTGGTCGCGACCGTGTCGTGCCAGGTCGGCGACAGCGTCGTCGAAGGTCAGCTCCTGGTCGGATTTGCCGAGGGCGCCACGGCACACTGAGCGCTGTTGCATCGGGTGGCGCGCCATGGCCAAGTAGTCCATCCGACAAGGAGGACCGACGTTTTATGCCGAGAAGCATCTTCTATATTGCCATGATATGCACTGCTCTCGTGGCTGGGCCGGCCGCCGCCGACACGCCAGGTGTCACCGCGACCGAGATCACGATCGGCCACACCAATCCATACAGCGGCCCTGCCTCGGCCTATGGCGTACTGGGCAAGCTGGAACAGGCATATTTCAACAAAATGGTCAACGAACAGGGCGGTGTTGCCGGTCACAAGATCGACTTCATCTCCTACGACGACGGCTACAGCCCGCCGCGCACCGTCGAGCAGATCCGCAAGCTGGTGGAACAGGACAAGGTGGCGTTCACCTTCAACACGCTGGGCACGCCGAGTAACAGCGCGATCGAGCGCTACATGAACCAGCACAAGGTGCCGCAACTGTTCGTCGCGACCGGCGCCGACAAGTGGGGCAACTACAAGGAGTTTCCGTGGACCATCGGCTGGCAGCCGAGCTACCGGACCGAAGCGCAGATCTATACCAAGTACATGCTGCAGCAGAAGCCGGACATGAAGCTGGCGATCCTGTATCAGAACGACGACTTCGGAAAGGACTATCCGGCCGGCGTGAAGGACGTGCTGGGCGACAAGTACGACAAGATGGTCAAGACGGCCACCTACGAGGTGACCGACCCGACCGTGGATACCCAGATCACCACGCTGCAGGCGTCGGGGGCGGACGTGCTGCTGGTGGTGGCCACGCCGAAATTCGCCGCGCAGGCGATCCGCAAGGTGCACGACCTGAACTGGAAGCCGATGTTCTTCCTGACCAACGTCGCCATCTCGGTCGGCGCGGTGATCAACCCGGCGGGGCCGGAAAATGCCATCGGCATCATCAGTGCCGGCTACCTGAAGGATCCGACAGATCCGGCCTGGAAGGACGACGCGGGCATGAAGGAATGGAGAGCCTTCATGGACAAGTACATGCCGGGTGCGGATCAGACCGATGGCGGCTATATCGCCGCCTATGCGGTCAGCGACACGATGCTGAAGGTGCTGAAGCAGTGCAACGGCGACTTCACGCGCGAGAACATCATGAAGCAGGCGACCAACCTGCACGACGTGGACAACCCGTTGTTGCTGCCGGGCATCAAGATCAACACCAGCCCGACCAACTATCATCCGATCCAGGCGATGCAGTTGATAAAGTGGGACGGCAAGACCTGGGTGCGTTTCGGCGATATCATAGAGGGGGCACAATCCTGAAAACATGAGGCGCGGCCGCCGGCGCGGCCGTGCCGCTCCGCACGGAGGCTGAACATGGCGGATGAGGGCAACGGACGGCGGCTGCGTTCCCGCCGGTGGTTCGACGATCCCGCCGACCCGGCGATGACGGCGCTCTACCTGGAGCGCTACATGAACTACGGCATCACGCCGGACGAACTGCGCGGCGGCAAGCCGATCATCGGCATCGCGCAGACCGGCTCCGACCTGTCGCCATGCAACCGGCATCACATCGAGCTGGCGAGCCGGGTGCGCGACGGCATTCGCGCCGCCGGCGGCGTGCCGCTGGAATTTCCGGTCCATCCGATCCAGGAGACCGGCAAGCGGCCCACGGCGGCGCTGGACCGGAATCTCGCGTATCTGTCGCTGGTCGAGGTGCTGCACGGCTATCCGATCGATGGCGTGGTGCTGACCACCGGCTGCGACAAGACCACGCCGGCGTGCCTGATGGGCGCGGCGACGGTGAACATCCCGGCGATCGTGCTGTCGGGCGGTCCGATGCTGGATGGCTGGTGGCAGGGTCGCCTGTCGGGCTCCGGCACCATCATCTGGGAGGGCCGCAAGCTCTACGCCGAGGGCAAGATCGGGTACGACGAGTTCATGCAGATGGTGTCGTCCTCGGCGCCGTCGATCGGGCATTGCAACACCATGGGCACGGCGACGTCGATGAACTCGTTGGCGGAAGCACTGGGCATGTCGCTGCCCGGCTGTGCGGCGATTCCGGCGCCGTATCGCGAGCGCGGCTGGATGGCGTATGAAACCGGCAAGCGCATTGTCGCGATGGTGCAGGCGAACCTGCGGCCATCGGACATCATGACGAAGCAGGCGTTCGAGAATGCCGTGGTTGCCGCCGCGGCACTCGGGGCATCATCGAACTGTCCGATCCACATGGTCGCAATCGCCCGCCACATGGGGGTGGAGCATTCGCTGGATGACTGGCAACGCCTCGGTCCCGACATTCCGCTGCTGGTCGATCTGCAACCGGCGGGGCGCTTCCTTGGGGAAAAATTCCATCGCGCGGGTGGCGTGCCCGCCGTGCTGAAGGAGCTGCTCGCCGCCGGCAAGCTGCATGGCGGCGTGATGACCTGCACCGGCAGGACGCTGGCGGAGAACCTGCGCGATGTGCCGGACGGCGACCGCGAGGTGATCCGCGCCTACGGCGACCCGCTGAAGGAGGCAGCCGGTTACGTCGTTATGTCGGGCAATCTGTTCGACAGCGCGGTGATGAAGATCAGCGTGATCGACCAGGATTTCCGCCGGCGCTTCCTGTCGAATCCCGAGCGGCCGAACGTATTCGAGGGCAAGGCGATCGTGTTCGAGGGTCCGGAGGATTATCACCACCGCATCGAGAATCCCGATCTCGGCGTGGAAGAACAGTCGGTGCTGATCATCCGCAACTGCGGTCCGGTCGGCTATCCCGGCAGCGCGGAGGTGGTGAACATGCAGCCGCCGGCCGCGCTGCTGAAGCGCGGCATCATGGCGCTACCGACCATGGGCGACGGCCGCCAGTCGGGCACGTCTGGCTCGCCCTCCATCCTGAACGTGTCGCCCGAGGCGGCGGTGGGTGGCGGGCTGGCACTGCTGAAGACCGGCGACCGCATCCGCATCGACCTGAACCGGCGCACGGTCGATGTGCTGCTGGCGGCTGGCGAACTGGAAACGCGCCGCGCCGCGTGGCGGCCGCCCGACCTCAAGCACATGACGCCGTGGGAGGAGATCTATCGCTCGATGGTGGGACAGCTCGGGACCGGCGCGTGCCTGGAGCCCGCGACGTTGTATCTGAACGTGCTCGAAACGCGCGGCGAGTCGCGCAACAACCACTGAGCGGGCGTCCACGGGGCGCGTGCACCGGGTCATGCCGCGCATACTGACCGCCAGCCGCGGACCTTGGTTTGGGCTGCTAGCCATTGCCGTGTTGTTCGCGGTCCTGGCCAGCCGGACGGGGACCGACACGGACTGGGACCTGCGCAACTATCATGCCTATAACGCGCATGCGCTGCTGACCGGCCGGTTCTGGACCGATGTCGCGCCGGCACAATTGCAGACGTTTTTTTCGCCCGTGCTCGACATTCCGGTGGGTGCGATCCGCGACCGGCTGAACGGC
>DATBKQ010000283.1:0-10071 GCA_036555825.1 Acetobacteraceae bacterium
GTGGTGCACGACCTGTTCCTGAACGAGACAGCGAACTTCGCGCATATCTTCCTGCCAGGATCGACCTTCCTCGAGAAGGACGGCACGTTCATCAACGCCGAAAGGCGCATCAACCTGGTGCGCAAGGTGATGCAGCCGCGCGCCGGTATGGAGGACTGGGAAGTGACCCAGGCGATCGCCCGCGCCATGGGAGCCGACTGGAACTACACGCACCCCTCGCAGATCATGGACGAGATCGCTCGCACCACGCCGACCTTCGCCGGCGTGACGTTCGAGCGGCTCGAGCAAGAGGGTTCGATGCAGTGGCCGGTCAACGACAAGGCGCCGGACGGCACACCGATCATGCACATGAACGGCTTCGTGCGCGGCAAGGGCAACTTCATCGTTACCGAATATGTGCCCACCGACGAGAAGGTGGGGCCGCGCTACCCGCTGCTGCTGACCACCGGGCGCATCCTGTCGCAATACAATGTCGGCGCGCAGACCAGACGCACCGCAAATGTGGCGTGGCACCCCGAGGACGTGCTGGAGATCCATCCGCACGACGCCGAGGAGCGCGGCGTCCGCGACGGTGACCTGGTGCGCCTGGCATCGCGCTCCGGCGAGACCACGCTGCGCGCCAGGATCACCGACCGGGTGGCCGTGGGTGTCGTCTATACCACCTTCCACCATCCGGCGACGCAGGCGAACGTGGTTACCAGCGACTATGCCGACTGGGCGACGAGCTGTCCGGAATACAAAGTGACCGCGGTGCAGGTCACGCCGAGCAACGGGCCAAGCGAATGGCAGGAGGAGTACCGCGAACTGACCCAGCGCAGTCGGCGGATCGAGGCCGTGCCGGCGAAGTGACGCTGCCGCAGCCTGTCCGGACCGTGGTGCGCACCGCCCTTCGCGGCGGCGAGGCGGCGCTGGGTACGCGCGCCATCCCTGAGGAAACACCGATCGCGCTGACCTACAACCGTGCCGCGTATGCTGTCATGCTCGCCACACCCGCCGATCTGGAAGACTTCGCCATCGGCTTCAGCCTGACGGAAGGCATCGTCCAGTCGCCGGCCGAGATCGAGGAACTCGATATCGTGCCAGGCGACACGGGCATCGAACTGCGCATGTGGCTGTCGGACGAGCGCGCCGACGCGATCACGATGCGCCAGCGGCGCCTCGCGGGACCCAGCGGTTGCGGTTTGTGCGGCCTGGAAAGTCTCGCCGATGCCGTGCGCACGCCGCCGCACGTCGCCTCCGAAGCGCGCTTCGCACCCTCGGCGATCCATGCGGCGATGGCCGCCCTTGCGCCGGCGCAGAAGCTCAACCAGCAAACGCGCGCGGTGCATGCGGCGGGCTTCTGGCACCCGCAGCGCGGACTTGTGGCGCTGCGCGAGGATGTCGGCCGGCACAATGCACTCGACAAGCTGGCGGGAGCCCTCGCGCGCCAGGGCAGTGCCGCCGCCGATGGATTGCTGTTGCTGTCCAGCCGGATATCGGTCGAACTGGTGCAGAAGGCCGCCATGCTGGGCGCGCCGATCGTCGCGGCAGTGTCCGCGCCTACGGCGCTCGCGGTCCGCTTGGCGGACGAGGCGGGCATCACGCTGGTCGGCATCGCCCGCAGCGATGGCTTCGAAGTGTTCACCCGCCCCGAGCGGATCGTTTCGCAGCAGGTGCAGGATGTCGCCTGACAAATTGGCCTACATGGCAAACCAGATCGGCAAGTTCTTCGCCCATGAACCGCATGAGAAGGCGGTGGCGTCGATCACCGACCACCTGAAGCTGTTCTGGGACCCCAGGATGCGTCGCACCATTGTCGCCGATTACGATACTGTTAAGACAAAGCTCGATCCGTTGGTGCAGGAAGCGGTTGAAAACCTGCGCGGCTAGTCGTGCAGAACGCGCGAACAATAGCGCGATGTCCGAAGGCTAGGTTCGGGAGTAACCCATGAGTTCTACCACTGCACAAGCGGCGGTCGGCCTGCTCAACCGCGAGCGGACCATCGCCGGTATCGGCTTCAGCCGCTGGATGGTGCCGCCGGCAGCGCTCTGCGTGCATCTGTGCATCGGTCAGGCTTACGCCTTCAGCGTGTTCAACCTGCCGATGACGCGCCTGATCGGCATCACCCAATCGGCACCGGACGACTGGAAACTTACCGATCTGGGCTGGATCTTCAGCATCGCGATCTTCTTTCTCGGCGCCTCCGCCGCACTGCTCGGACGCTGGGTCGAGGAAGGCGGACCCCGCCGCGCCATGTTCACCGCTGGCCTGTGTTGGGCCGGCGGGTTCCTGCTGTCGGCGGTCGGCGTCTATGTGCACAATATCTGGTTGATCTATCTGGGCTATGGCGTCATCGGCGGGTTCGGCTTGGGCATCGGCTACATCTCGCCGGTCTCCACCCTGATCCGATGGTTCCCCGACCGGCCAGGCATGGCCACCGGCATGGCGATCATGGGCTTCGGCGGCGGTGCCTTCATCGCCTCGCCGCTCTCGGTCTGGCTGATGCGGCAATTCTCGACGCCGACGCATGTCGGGGTCGCCGAAACCTTCATCGTACTCGGGCTGATCTATCTCTGCTTCATGATGGTCGGGGCCGCGATCGTGCGCCTGCCGCCGCGCGGCTGGGTGCCGGCGGGCTATGTGCCGCCCGAGCAACCGCAAAAGCTCATCACCACACGCAATGTATTCGTCTATCAGGCGCTCAGGACCCCGCAGTTCTGGCTGATCTGGTGGGTGCTGTGCCTGAACGTCACCGCCGGCATCGGCGTGCTGGGCCAGGCCTCCGCGATGAGCCAGGAAATGTTCCCCGGCCGGGTCAGCGTGACCGCCGCGGCAGGATTCGTCGGGCTGATGAGCCTGTTCAATATGGGCGGCCGGTTCTTCTGGGCGTCCGTGTCCGACTATGTCGGCCGCAAGAACACCTATTTCGTGTTCTTCTTCCTGGGCGTGCTGCTCTACGCCCTGGTCCCGCAGACCGGTGCGGCCGGCAACGTCGCGATGTTCGTGCTGTGCTTCTGCATCATCATCAGCATGTATGGTGGCGGCTTTAGCACCGTACCCGCCTACCTGCGCGACATGTTCGGCACCCGCTATGTCGGCGCGATCCACGGCCTGTTGCTGACCGCCTGGTCGATGGCCGGCATCTTCGGCCCGGTGCTGGTCAACTACATCCGGCAGTACAATGTCGAACACGGCGTCGCCAAGGCGGCGGCCTACAATGTCACGATGTACGTCATGGCCGTGCTGCTGGTGATCGGTTTCTTCTGCAACCTGCTGATCCGCGAGGTGCACGAACGGCATCACATGCCGCACGAGGAAGCCGACGCGATGGGCATGGCGGACTGAAGGAGGTCACATGGGCCGCACCACCACACCGCTGCATCTGGCGCTCGCCTGGGGCTTCGTCGGCATCCCGCTAGCCTGGGGCGTGATCCAGACCGTGCTCAACTCGCTGAAGCTGTTCCAGTAGCGCATAGTACACCTCGCCCACGAAGTGGGAGAGGTCGGCGCGAAGCGCCGGGAGAGGGCGCCGCCTACTCCGCCACCGCGACCTCCTGCTGCACCACCCCCAGCAGCCGCGCCTGCAGCGCGTGGTCCCGCTCCAACGCGCGGGCACTGCCTTCATATGCCACCTGCCCATTCACCAGGACATAGGCGCGATCGACGATCGGCAGCACCGTCTCCGCATGATGCTCGACAAGCACCATCGCGACCCTGCCACGCAGCCGCACCAGCGCGTCCATCACCTCCTGCACGATCGACGGCGCCAGCCCTTCGAATGGCTCGTCCAGCAGGATCACCTTGCTCGGCACGGTCAGCGCCCGCGCGATCGCCAGCATCTGCCGTTCGCCGCCCGACAGGCTCTCGGCCCGCGCGCGATTGAGCAGCCGGAGTTTGGGGAACAATTCGAAGATTTCGTCGAACGACGCGCCGCCCGCCCGCGCGGCAATCCGCAGGTTCTCCGTCACGGTCAGGTTCGGAAACAGCCGCCGTCCCTCCGGCACAATGGAGATGCCGCGGCGATTGATCTCGTACGAGCGCGCAAGGGTGATATCGGCGCCATCCATCGAGATGCGCCCGGCGCTCTTCTGCACCGTGCCGGTGACTGCGCGCAGCAGCGTGGTCTTGCCCACGCCATTGCGCCCGAGCAGCGCCACCGCCTCCCCCTCGTGCACGACCAGATCGACATCGGTCAGCACCAGGCTGCCGCCATACCCGGCGCGCACACCTTCCAACGCGAGCAGCGGCTGCCGCACCGGCACCGACCGCACCGCCGCCTCCGTACGCACCGCCGGCCGTGGTCCGCCCGCGCGCGCCGTCCCCATATACGCCGTGATCACCTCGGGATCGTTTGCCACCTGCGCCGGCTCGCCATCGGCGATCACCCGCCCCTGGTGCAGCACGGTGATCCGATCCGACAGCGCCAGTACGCGGTCGATGTCGTGCTCGATCAGCAGCACGGCATGCGTCGCGGCAAGCGCGCGGACCAGCGCGCCCACTACCTCGCGATCGGCCTCGGCCAGGCCCGCGAGCGGTTCGTCCAGCAGCAGCAGCTTCGCGTCGGTCGCCAGCGCGATGGCGATCTCCAGCAGCCGCTGTTCGCCATGCGACAGGTTGGCACAGGGTTCTGCCGCGCGATCTTCCAGCCCGACTGCGGCCAGCAACGACCAGGTGCGCGCGTTGACATCGGCAAGCCCGTAGGCGTCGCGCCACAGCGAATGCCGCTGTCCGCTCTGCGCCTGCACCGCCACGCGGACATTCTCGAACGTGGTCAGGTTGCGGAACACACTCAGGATCTGGAACGAACGGCTCACTCCCAGCCGGATGCGCCGGTGCACCGGCAGATGCGTGATGTCGTGCCCGGCAAAGCGGACTTTGCCCGCGTCCGGACGCAAAAGCCCGGTCAGCATGTTGAAGAACGTGGTCTTCCCCGCGCCGTTCGGTCCGATCAGGCTGTGCAGCCGGAACGGATGCACGTCCAGATGCACGTCGCCCGCCACGATCAGCGAGCCGAACCGCTTGTGCAGCCCGCGGACCTCCAGCACCGGCTTGCCGGCGTCCAGATGCGCATCCCCACCGCCGCGATACGGTTCGATGTAAGCCGGGCGGGGCGGCACGCCGCGTCGCGTCAGCGTCCAGTCGTTGCGCCCGAACAGGCGCAGCACCAGCCCTTGCATGCCTTCCGGTGAGGCCAGCGCGAACACCATGATGATCGGCGCGAACATCAGCCACCAGCTTTCGGTGATCGCGCTCAGCCGGTCCTGCAGCAGGGTGAAGGCAATGGCACCCCATAGCGGCCCAAGAAACTGGTGGACGCCGCCCAGTACCGTCATCAGCAGCGCATCGCCCGCGTGTTGCCAACCCAGATTGTCGGCATAGGCCCCGCGCAGCATGAGCGCGAGCAGCGCGCCGGCGTAGCCGATCACGCCCCCCATGATGACGAACGCCTCGAATTTCAGGCGGAACGTCGAATACCCCAGGCTCTGCACCCGCTGCTCGTTGTCGCGCAGCGCCTGCAGTGCGCGGCCGAACGGTGCGTGGGCGATGCGCCACAACAGCCACATCCCCAGCGTCACGGTAACCAGCGTGAAGAGGTGGAACGACCAGTCGCTCGCCAGCCACGGCCGCGGCACGCCTTGCAGGCCGTTCTCGCCGCCGGTGAGATCGGTCCACTTGTAGGCTACCTCGAACGCGATCTGCGAACACGCCAGCGTCAACAACGAGAAGTACAAGCCGCGCCGGCGCAGTATGATCAGTGCGATCGCCGCGGCCAAAAGCAGCGAGAATACCAAAGCGAACGCCAGCGCCTCGGCCTCGTTGTGCAGGAAGCCGCGCATCGAGATCGCCACGGCGTAACTGGCGCACCCAAAGAACACCGATGCCCCGAACGGCACCAGGCCGGTGTAGCCCACCAGCAGGTTCACGCCGGCGCCATACAGCGTATAGACGGCAATCTGCGTGATCAGGCTAACCGGCGCACCGATCGCATCCCACGCCAGCGTTAGCGCGACCAGCACAATCAGCACCCACAGAACCGGATGGCGGATCATCGTCATGCAGCCCCCGCGGGAGGGGGATAGGGGGAGGGGGCCGTAGGACAGATGACACGCCCCCTCACTCGAACCGCTCCCAGCGCTCGCCCAGCAGGCCGCGCGGGCGCACCAGCAACACCGCCGCCATGAACACATACATCATGGCATTGGCGGCATCCGGCTGGAACTGGATGGTCAGCGCGATGACCACCCCCACCAGTAATCCGGCGATCACCGCGCCGGCAAACGAGCCGAGCCCCCCGATCACCACCACGACAAACGCCGGCATGATGGCGTTCTCGGACATCGACGGGATCACCGTCCACAGCGGCGCGGCGAGCACCCCGGCAACGCCCGCAAGGCAGCACCCCAGACCAAACACCGCGGTCAGAACGCGCGGGAGCCGGATGCCGAGCAGCCCCACCATTTCCGGATCGCGCGACCCGGCGCGCAGGATGCGGCCATACGGCGTGAACTGCATGAACGCCCACAGGCCGATCAGCAGCGCGACGGTGGTGACAAACACCGTCAGCCGGTACTTGGTGATCAGCACCGGCCCCCAGAGATAGATGCCCGACAGGAACGGCGGCTGGCTGAACGGCTGGCCGATGCCGCCGTAGATCAGTCGAAGCAGCGCCTCGATCATCAGCGCCAGAGCGAAGGTGACAATCAGGCTGACCAGCGGTTCCTTGTCGTAGAGCTGCCGGATCAGTGTGCGTTCCACCAGCATGCCGACGGCGCCGACCAACAGCGGTGCCAGCAGCACGCCGGGCCAGCCGAGATACTGCAGCAACGTCAGCGCGAAATACGCCCCCAGTGCGAAGAAGTTGCCGTGGGCGAAGTTCACGATCCCCAGCAGGCCGAAGATGATGGAAAGCCCGATGGCGATCAGCACATAGAGACCGCCGAGTACCAGCCCGGCGGCCACCTGCGACAGAATGACGTCAAGCACGATCGGATCAGGTCATGTGGCAGCCGTTGGCTTCCGGCGAGCCGAACACCTTGTCCAGGTCCGCCAGGTTCTCCGGCACCACGCCTTTCACATCGAAATAGTCCCACTTGTCGGTGATCTTGGGCTTCGTCTGAACCACCAGGTTGCGCAGCAGCATCTGGTGGTCGCCCTTGCGCCAGTAGTAGGGATTGCTGGCCGACCCACCCTTCCAGCTTTCCAGCCCGTGGATGATCGCGTCCGGCTCGGTCGACTTCGCCAGCTCGATCGATTCGAACAGCGACTTCGCCGCGATCCAGCCCATCCAGGCCTTGTCCGCTGCCGGCTTGCCGTACTTCTTCTGGTAGCCCTCCGCGAACGCCTTTTCCTCGGGCGGGTTGTTCGGGTTGTCGTACCACCACAGAGCGGTATAGAGCCCGGTGGCCGCTTCCGGTCCGACCGCCCAGATGTCGGTGTCGCCGATGGCGATCTCGCAGATCGGAATAGACCCCTTCATCCCCATCTCGTTCCACTGCTTCAGGAACGTCGAAAGATCGCCCGCCGGCACGCCGCCCAGGATCATGTCCGGCTTTGCCTGCCTGATCTTCAGAATGAAGGAACTGTAGTCGGGCGTGTTCAGCGGTACGACATCGTCGCCCACGATCGTGCCGCCGGCCTGCGCCAGGATCTGCTTGAACGACTTGGCGATATCCTGGCCGAAGGCATAATTGGCAGTAAGGAAGTACCACTTCTTGCCATAGCCCATAATGTAGGGCGCGAACATCGCTGCCTGAACGGCGACTGGGGTGTTCAACCGAAACGTGTAGCGATTGCAGTTCTTGCCGCTCATGTCCGTGGCCGCGGCATTGTTGCAGACGAACGGGATCTTCAACTGCGCCGCCGTCGCCTGCTCGGCCAGGCCATTGGAACTGAGCGACCCGCCAAGCACGGCGACGACCTTGTTCTCCTGCACCAGCTTCTGCATGTTCTGCTGCGAACCCTGCGGCGAGGGCTCATCCAGCCAGATCAGCTCGGCCGGCTGACCCATGATCTTGTTGCCACGCTCCTCCAGCGCCAGATACGTGCCGTTGGCGAGGTATTCCGTCTGCGCGGCGATGTCGCCGGTCTTGGCCAGCAGCAGTCCGACCCTGATCGTGTCGGCAGCGGCAGCGTTGCCAATGAACGGCATCGCCAGCGGTGTTGCTGTCAGCGCGGCGGCGCCAAGCAGCGCCCGGCGGCGCGGCACGACAAGTCCCGATGGCATGGTCCCTCCGTTGCGGTCGATTGCCGCCCTTCGCCTACCTATTCGGCCGCCGCCTGACAAGTACGCGCGTAACCCAGCAGCGCATCGTCCGCCACCGGTTCGATCGGCCGGAAATCGCGATGCGCAATCCACTCAGGCCGGGTCGGCGTGCGGATGTGGTTGGAGACCGCGTTCAGCGTCAGGTACACGATCTTGCGCGGATACGGCGTGATGTTGCCGGCCGAGCCGTGCACCAGATTGCCGTGAAACATCAGCACGGCACCGGGCTTGCCGGTCGGTGTGACGATGCCGCCCTGCCGTACCAGGCGCTCCACCGTCGCGTTGTCGAGCGTCCACAGCGGATATGACGTGGTGGCGATATCGTGCCCCGCCTTCAGCACGCCTTCCTTGTGGCTGCGCGGCACCAGCATCAGCGGGCCGTTGATCGGCAGCACCTCGTCAACGAACACCGAGATGTTCATCGCCCGAGGCTCCGGCATCCCATCGTCACGCGCCCAGGTGCCGTAGTCCTGGTGCCACTGCCACACTTCGCCATCGAACGCCGACTTCGCGTTGATCTTGAACTGGTGCATGTACAGCGATTCGCCGAACACCTGCTCCACCGGGCGTATCAGCCGCGGATGCGTGCCAAGCAGCCGAAAGGCCTCGCTGTAGGTGTGCGCGGCGAATGCGGTGCGCGGCGAACCGGATTTTTCGCGCCAGATCTCCTTCCGCTCGGTGCGGAAGATCGCTTCCGCCTCGGTGCGCAGCACCGCGATCTCTTCCGCCGAGAACAGGTCCGGAAGGAACAGGTAGCCTTCCTTGTCGAACTGGTGAAGCTGCTGTCTGCTCAGTGTCATTCCACAATCCTCTAGGTCGCCAGGTACCCCCCATCGACATAAAGCTCGGCGCCAGTGATGTACGACGCTTCGTCCGACGCCAGGAACAGCACCGCGTTCGCCACCTCATCCACCTCGCCGGCCCGGCGCAACGGAACGCCTTGCAGCATCTTAGCCCGCACCTCGGGATCGGCCGTCGCGCCCGAGGTCCGCATGGGCGGCATCAGCCCCGGATGCACCGAATTGGCGCGAATGCCGTCGCGGCCGAACTGCACGGCGGTGGACTTGGTCAGCGTGCGCACCGCGCCTTTCGACGCATTGTAGCCCATGTGGGTCATGGTCTGCCCGGCCACGCCGGAAATCGACGACAGGTTGACGATCGACCCGCCGCCCACCTGCTTCATCGCCAGCACCGCGTATTTCGTGCCCAGGAAGACGCCGCGCGAATTCACCGCCATCAGCCTGTCCCACGCCTCGGTATCCAGCATGTCGGCGACCGCGCTGCCGCTGATGCCGGCGTTGTTCACCAGGATGTCGAGCCTGCCGTGCTTCTGCACCGTCGCATCGACCACCGACTTCCAGTCATCCTCGCTGGTG
Source organism: Acetobacteraceae bacterium (assembly GCA_036555825.1). GTDB lineage: Bacteria > Pseudomonadota > Alphaproteobacteria > Acetobacterales > Acetobacteraceae > JAMXLO01. Next base: position 9,620 of record DATBKQ010000283.1, read on the forward strand.
ACATCCAGACGCATGAAATCCGCCGTGCCGTTGGCCCGCGTAATGTCGGCGGCCACCTGCCGGCCCTCGTCTTCCAGCACGTCGGCGATCACCACCCGTGCACCTTCGCGGCCGAACCTGCGCGCCGTCGCCGCACCCATCCCTGATGCCGCACCGCTGATGATCGCCACCTTGCCTTCCAGACGCATCATTCCCTCCCCGACTAGACCGCGATCGTCGGAGGCGGAATGCCGAAGACGTGAATCGCGGTCTCAGTTCATGTCTCGGACCAGTGCGGCACTGGTCCAGGATCGCGCTGAGGCTGCCACGAGCCGTCCGGCTTGGCTACCGCCGCCGGACGTTGCACCATATGCGTGCGAGACGTGGAGATCACCGATGGCCCATCGTGGCATGAAGTTCGGCATCTTTCTGGCCCCGTTCCATCGCGTCGGCGAAAACCCGACATTGGCGAT
>DATBKQ010000284.1:0-1637 GCA_036555825.1 Acetobacteraceae bacterium
GATCAATCCGTCCTTGATCACCAGCGTGAGGCGCCTGAGCAGCGTCGTCCCATCCACATCGAAGGTGGGCAGGTGCATTTTCCGGGTCAGCACCAGCCGCTGATCCGAGAGCAGCGCGAACGGGAGGTGCAGGCGCTCCACCGCTTCGTGCTGATAGCCGGTGCCCTGTGTTGACAGACCGAATACCTGGGCAATGCCGAGGGCCTGCAGTTCAGCGAAGTGGTCGCGAAACGCGCACGCCTGCGGCGTGCAACCGCGCGCGCCTGGGATCATGTCCCATCCGGCGGGATTGGCGACCCCGGGCCTGGCAGTTCGCGGATAGGCATACACGATGACCCGGCCTGCCATGGCCGCGAGATCTACCCACTCTCCGTTGGTGGCCATCAGCGGCACGCTCGCGATCCTTGCACCGCGCAGATGGCCTGCGGCACCGTCATCGGCCGGTGCGGGGATCGCCGTCCAGTCGGGGGCGTCGGTTGTGCTGGTCATCGTTGCACCTCTGGATAGTATTGTGGAGCTTCCCGGCGATCGAACATGCCGTAGTCGCGAACGACCCTGACCTGCCGGTGGCGCAGATCATCGTGCGACGGGATGCGCGGCACCCAGGCTCGCGCCGCGGCGGCATCGCGCCAGGAAGCCAGCAGCAGCAGCTTGTCTGCGTTGTAGATACTTTTGTATGTTTCGCGATCCAGCAGGCCTTGCGTGCCAACCGGCGCTATACAGAGACCAGAGGCGAGCTCCTTGGCAGGCACTGGCGACAGCTCGGAGATCGTGACGAACTTTGCCTCGCCCACTTCGGTCTCGTCCAGGCGTTGTTGCTGCAACTGCTGTCCCTGCGGCACGCGATTATCCGCGGTAATCTCGCCGACCCGCAAGTGGTAGTCCTGAAACACCTCGAAGCGGCCCTTCTCCTGCACCCGATGGTGCACCGCGAGCGTCCGCCAGCGGATTACCGCCTTCTCGTCACGCCAGGTGGACAGCGACAGCAGACGACCTTCCGTGCGCTGGCTGGCGAATCGCTCATTGTCGATGAAGCCGTCGATCTTCTCCAGTTCGGGTCTCAGGAGCTTCGCCAGCTCCAGATATTCATCCCAGCGCTCACGCTTGGGCTGGACTTCAAACATGACGACGAACATCGCGTTCTTCCTCGCGGCTGGTATTGCTCAGCTATCGAAGAGCCATGACCGCCGTCGCGGTGCGGCGAGCGTCGGTCTCCGGAATGTGGGAGCGCATGAGGGCGCCGTCGATGATGGCCGTTCCGTGGGTGATCTCTTGGGATTTGAGCGGCGGCGCCATGAAGGATGTGCGTCACGCATTGGCGTCGCCGGCATTCGTCACGGTATGGACGTTCAGTGCAGCCAACAGCGAGTGGGCGTCGGCAACATCGGCTGCGCCGCTTTGCTCGGCAAACCAGCCGCATATGGATCGGAGGAGAACATGGGCTTCGTCGCGCCGCCCATCCCGACACAAAAGCCTACTGAGCCCTAGGCTTGCACGCAGTTCAAGCAGCCTTGCCGACTGACTGCGCGCTATACCGATCGCCCGCTGAAATTCGGCTTCGGCTGCAGCCGGATCTCCAGGTGGACCGCCACTTAGCAGCTCAGCTTTGCGCCGGTGCAATTCCGCATCCAGCCACG
>DATBKQ010000285.1:0-10243 GCA_036555825.1 Acetobacteraceae bacterium
AAGCAGCCATCGTTGTGCCGGCCGGTGGGTTCGACGCCGTAGCCCAGCCCGGTCAGCAGCCCGGACAGGATTTCGACGATGGTTGCGAGTCCATAGCCCTTGTAGCCCTCGGAACCGCCGACCGGCAGCAGCGCGCCGCCCTGGCGCAGCACGCGCGGATCGGTCGATGGCTTGCCTTCGGCGTCGATCAGCCATCCCGCCGGCACCTGCTCGCCGCGCGCGGTCGCGACGTTGATCTTGCCGGCTGCCGCTGCCGACGTCGCCATGTCGAAGAACAGCGGACCTTCCAGGTTGGACGGCACGGCGAAGCAGATCGGATTGGTACCGAGCCGTGCCTTGGCGCCGCCGAACGGCGCAACCGCCTTGGCGCTGCGCCCCGAATCGGCGGTGATCATCGCGATCATGCCCTCGCGCGCCGCCATCAGCGGATAGGAGGCCAGCCGGCCGATATGGCTCTGTCGGTACACCGTCGCCGCGGCAACCTGCTGCCGCTTCGCCTTGTCGATCGTGTAGCGCATCGCGCGATCGGTCACGACGTAGCCGAAGCCCCAGTTGCCGTCGATCACCGTGCTGGTCGCGGTCTCCTGCACGATATCCCACGGCGCGCCAGGAACGATGTGGCCGGCCTTGATGCGATCGATGTAGGTGGGGATCAGGATGATGCCATGCGAATCATGACCGACCAGGTTGGCGCCGATGTTGTACCGCGCGATGGTCGCCGCTTCCTCGGCCGAGGCACCGGCAGCCTGCAGCAGCGCCTTGGCAATGTCCATCAGGCGATCGGCGGAGACGGTCGGCATGGCTTCCCTCCGGTGCTTTGGGTTCAGCAAGGCGAGGAAGCACCCCCACTGTCAACCCCGGCGCTTCCGGCGTAGCCTGCGCCATAGCAACAATGGAGGAGCGGACCATGGCACAAGCGAATGTCTATGCCAGCGTGGCGGGAACCGTCGGCCGCAGCGACAAGGACCCAGGCAAGGTCGGCGTGTTCCGCCGCCCGGCCGAGACCGGCGAGTGGGAGCACGTGCTGAGCGAGTACAGCAGCAACGTCGTGCACGTGCATCCGACCGACCCGAACATCGTGCTCGCCGGCACGCATGACGGCGTGTATCGCAGTACCGACCGCGGCAAGACCTTCCAGCGCGCCAACTTCCCCGACAAGAACATGGAGATTTGGTCGTTCCTGGTCGATGCCGGCAATCCGAAGCTGATCTACGCCGGCGGCTCGCCGGTCGCGGTATATCGCAGCGAGGACAGCGGTGAGACGTGGCGTCGGCTGCCCGAACCGAACATGCCGACACGCTGCGTGATGCCGTTCGCCTGCCGGGTGATGCGCATGGCGCAGCATCCGGGCAAGCCGGGCACCATCTTCGCAGCACTCGAGGTCGGCGGGGTGATGCGCACCACCGACGGCGGCGAGACCTGGAAGGATTGCAGCCCCGATCTCATCCGCCTGGCGCAACTGCCGCACCTGAAGAGCAAGATCGTCAGCAACACCTCGGATGAAGGCATGCTCGACGGCCACGCGATCGCCATCAACCCGGCGGATCCGGACGCCGTGATCGTCGCCGTGCGCATGGGGCTGTTCCGCACCGACGATAGCGGCGATACGTGGCAGGACATGGAGGTCGGCCGGTTCTCGCCCACCACGTACGGGCGCGACATCAAGGCCTCGCCGAGTGAGCCTGGCGCGCTGTATTCGGCGCTGAGTGTTGCGGCGGCCAGCAAGGACGGCGCGGTCTATCGCAGCAAGGACAAGGGGCAGACCTGGCAGCGGTTCGACAAGGTGCAGGTGCACGGCACCGTCATGTCCGTCGCGTTGCACCAGACCGATCCGAAGCAGGTGTATATCGGCGCCCGCTACGACGGCGAGATCTTCGGCACCCAAAATGGCGGCGAGAGCTGGCAGCCGATGAACCTGCCGCACGGGGTGAAGGACATCTACGCGCTGGCCTGCGGCTGACGCAGTGTCATTGCGAGGAGCCTGGCGACGAAGCAATCTCGGGCCGGCATCATCGCGGTTGCTCTACCGCTTCGCTCCTCGCGGTGACAGGGACAGCAGGGATTGGTCGCCGGAACGGACTGGAGGGTAGCGTTTCACAGTCCCAGAACCGGTGAAGGCCGCGCGGCAATAGTGCATCGAGCCGATCGAACGCGGTTGGCTCGATGCGCAGCGCGGCGACACCCGCTGCAAGCAGCGCCCGCTGCCGGTCCGTTTCGCGCCCCCCGAGTTCGACCGCGATCGCCTGCGTGCCATCCCAGAACACCATGTCGGCCGGCAACCAGTGATCGCCAACGGGCACCCAGCCGCGCGGCAGCGGGCGCAGCGCCGACCACAGGAAGTCTTCGGGCGCGTATAGACCATCGTATTGCCGGAGCCGGGCCGTCAGTTCCGTTCGGTGGGTGTCGATTGCCGCCGCCGCGACGCGGAAATAGGCAGCGATGAACTGTCGCCGCAGCGGCGCATAGTCGCCGCACAGGCTTTCCAGCCAGGCCAGTGCGGCCGTCACACGCGCGGCGTGATCCCCGGTCGCAAGCGGCATCGCATCGGCCGGTACCGGCTCGGTGTTCAGCCGCAGCGGTGCCGCACCAACCTCCACGCTGCGGGCGGTCGGATCGCGCGGCAGGCGATCCAGGCCGAACGGCAAGCGCAACGTCAGCCGTTGACCTGCCGCATCAGCTTCGTCCAGCCGTCGATCACCGGCAGAATGGTATCCGCCTTCTCCGACTCAAGGTTGAACACCACCCGCGAAACGCCGAGGTCCTGGTAGCGCTTCATCAGATCCGCGTCCTGCTTCGGCCCCCAGACGGTGATCTCGATCGACTTCGGATCGCGCTTCGCCTCATTCGCCATCTTGTTGAACTGAGGGAGCATGTCGGCGATCTCGGCGTAGGTGTTGCGTGTCGCGTGCGGGATCCAACCGTCGCCATAGCGGATCGCGCGACGCGCCGAATAGGGAAACGCGCCGCCAACGATAACCGGCGGATGCGGCTTCTGCACCGGCTTCGGCCACGCCATCATCGGATCGAAGTTGACGAACTCGCCATGATACTCGGCCTTGGATTTGGTCCAGATCTCCTTCATCGCCTCCACGCGCTCGCGCGCCAGCTTATGACGCGAGGCGAACACGGTGCCATGGTTCTCCATCTCGTCCTGGTTCCAGCCGTTCCCTATGCCGAACAGGAACCGGCCGCCGGAGACCTGATCTATCGACGCCACCAGCTTGGCGGTCTGGATCGGATCGCGCTGCGCCACCAGGCAGACGCCGGTCGCGACCTTCAACGTCTTGGTCGCGGCCGCCGCCATCGTCAGCGTCACGAACGGGTCCATGGTGTCGTAGTACTTCTTCGCCAGTTCGCCGCCGCCGGCGGGCGGCGTCTTGCGCGAGGCCGGAATATGCGAGTGCTCTGGCGCCCAGACCGACTCGAACCCGCGCTGTTCCAGCGCCGAGCCGAGCTCGCCCGGGGTCATCGAATAGTCGGTGAAGAACATCGCCGCGCCGAATTTCAACATGCGTGCCTCCGTTGGGTTATTCCGTGCCGCGCGGCAGTTGCCGCTCGACCAGGCGGGCGAACAGCGCCGAGCCGAACGGGATCGCCGCATCATTGAAGTCGTAGTGGTGATTGTGCACCGGCGCGCAGTCGCCATTGCCCAGGTTGATGTAAGCGCCAGGCACTTTCTCCAGCATGAAGGAAAAGTCCTCCGAAGCCGGCGCTGCTGCCTGCGCCCGGTTCACGTTCGCATCTCCGACCAACTCAGCCGCCGCATCGGCGATCGCATCGAACTCCGTTGCGTGATTGACCAATGGCGCGAAGATCAGCCGGAAATTCACCTCCGCCGTTGCACCGAACCCGGCTGCAACCCCGGAGGCGATGCGCCGCATCGCCTTCTCCACCAGCGCGAGTGTCTCACGCTTCATGGTGCGCACCGTCCCGCCCATCGTCGCGGTTTGCGGAATGACGTTATAGGCGTCGCCCGAAAGGACCCTCGTGATACTGACCACCGCCATGTCCCGGGACGGCACGTTGCGCGATACGATCGACTGCAGCGCCGCGCCGATATGGCAGGCCACCAGCACCGGATCGACCGACTCCTCCGGCCGTGCACCATGCGCACCCTTGCCGGCGATGGAAATGTCGAAGAACCCGCCACCCGCCATCGCTGTGCCGGGGGCGATGCCGAACTTGCCGACCGGCATGCCCGGACGGTTATGCATGCCGTACACCGCATTGCAGGGGAAACGCCGGAACAGGTCGTCCTCCAGCATCGCCAGCGCACCGCCGACACCTTCCTCGCCGGGTTGGAAGATGAAGTTCACCGTGCCGTTGAAGTCGCGCGTCTCCGCCAGATAACGCGCGGCGCCGAGCAGCATCGTCGTGTGCCCGTCGTGGCCGCAGGCGTGCATCGTGCCGTGGTTCTGGCTGCGATACGCGAAGTCGTTCGCCTCGATGATCGGCAGCGCATCCATGTCGGCGCGCAGACCGATGGTGGCCTCGCCATTCCCGGAACGCAGTACGCCCACGACCCCGGTGCCGCCGACGCCGCGATGCACCTCGATACCCCACTCTTCCAGCTTGCGCGCCACCAGTTCGGCCGTGCGGTGCTCCTCCAGCCCGAGCTCCGGATGCGCGTGTATATCCTGGCGGATCGCCGTAAGTTCGGCGTGATAGTGGCTAATCTGGTCAATCGGTGATGGCATGCGGTGCTCCTGTCGAGAGTCACCTCGCCCACGCAGTGGGGAGGTCGCCGCGCGCAGCGCGGCGGGTGAGGGTCTGGCGGGTGAAGGTTCTACAGCGCATTCAGCGCCTCCACCACCTTGCGGTCCAGCACGATGCCCTCGCGGCGGCGCTGCTCGCGCTCGCGAAAGGCGCGCTCGGATGGAATGCGGATCTCGCCCACGCCAGGCTGCCGCGGCGTCGCCTTGACGCGCGCGACAAGCTCCGCCATCCGCGCGGCAAAATCCGCCACCAGTATCGCCGGATCGATCGCGATGAACAGAAATCCATAGTCCTGCCCAACCGCGCCGGCCAGCAGCCCAAGCGCCTGGATCGCAAACGACAGGCCATAGCCTTTGTGACCGCCAAACGCGGTGACACTGCCGTCACGCGCCACCGCGCCGGCATTACGCGTCGGACCGCCCTCGGCATCGAAGCCGACACCCTCCGGCAGCGCCTGGCCGAGACGCGCCATCAACAGCACCTCGCCCCACATCAGCGACGCGGTACCGATGTCGTAGATCACGGGACCATTCGTCGAGGGAAAGCCGATGCTGATCGGATTGGTGCCAAGCGCCGCGCGCCGCCCGCCGGGCGGCAGCACATGCGGCCTGGCACTGGCGGTGTGGATGCCCACCAGACCGGCACGCACCATCAGCTCCACGTAATACGCATTGCGGCCGCTGTAGTAGCTGTTGTGCACGCCTACGACCGCAATGCCGCTGGCCAGCGCCTTGGAGATCGCGATCTCCGCTCCGCGATACGCCGCGACATAACCAACCTTGTTGCCGCCATCGACCAGCGCCGATACCGGCGTCTCCCGCACGACGCGAACAGGCGCCCGCGGCTTGCCGGTGCGTTCGTCCTCGGCGATCGCCAGGATGCGCGGCAGGCTGGCGAAGCGGTACCCGCACAGCGCGTTGTCGATCAACTGGTCGGTGATGATCGCCGCCTCGTCGGCGGGAAAACCGATCCGCCGCAGCGACGCCTCGCCAAGCGCACGCGCTTCGGCGACGCTGAGACGGACGCCATCGGACCGATCAGGATCGAGCATCAGCGGCCCTTGAACGGGCCGGCGGGGCGTTTCTCGGTGAAGGCGCGGGCGGACTCGCGAAAGTCCTCGGTCAGATGCAGCTTCGCCAGGTTCACCTGCAACAGCACCTCGCGCGATAGCTGTTCGAGATACCAGCGCCGCGCCCGAATCGTGGAGCGCACGCCAAGCGGCGGGTTCTTCGCCACCTCGGCCGCCAGCGCACGCGCCGTCCCCATCAGCTCACCCTCCGAGGCGACGCGTTCGATGATCCCCGCGGCATGCGCCTCCTCGGCGGTGAAGAACCGGCCCGTCAGGGCAACGTCGTTGGCCAGCGCGCCACCGCCGCGGAAGTTCAGCAGCGCCCAGTACTTGGCGCCGGACAGTCCGCGGGGCGTTTCCGTGACCTGAAACTTTGTGCCGCTTTCCGCAACGATCAGGTCGCATTCCAGCATCAGCCCGAGCGCCAGACCCAGCACGTAGCCGTGCACCGCCGCCATCACCGGCTTCCAGTTCACCGCGCGCAACAGCAGATCGTGGCTGGACGCGTCCGGCGCCTGCGCACCGCCGTAGCGTTCGAACTCCTCGCGCGAGCGCAACTGCCGCTGGCGAACATCGGCACCGCTGGAGAACGCTCGCCCGCGCCCGCACAGGATCGCAATGCTCGCGTCCTCGTCGGTGTCGAAGCGGTGCAGCGCGGCGGCGATCTGCCGCACCATGTCGTCGTTCACCGCGTTCAGCTTGTCCGGCCGGTTTAGCGCGATCGTGGCGATGTGCTCGCTGCACGCGTACTCGACCATCTGCTCGGACATCGGTCGCTCCGTTGTGAGCGGCCGATTGTGCACTACCAGGGCCGCACGTCCAGCCAGGTGCTCTGATACGTCGCGCCCTCGCCCATATCGGAATAGGCGTCCGAGCACAGCATATTCACCGTGCCCGCGAATGCCTCGTTGTCGGGGCGCTGTCCTGGCACCAGGACGACGCCAGGCTGGATCTCGTCACGCACATGCAGCACCAAGCCGAGGCTGCCACGATCGTTCACCAGCCGCACGCGGTCCCCCTCGCGCAGATTGCGTGCCGCGGCGTCGCGCGGATGCAGGACGCAGTACGGCGTGCCCTCCCGTTGGCGCAGAAAAGCCACGCCGGAGAACGCCGTGTGGCTGAGGAAATAGCTGGGGCCAGTTAACAGCCGGAGCGGCCATCGCGCGCCCTGCGTGGCCTCGGCGGGATCGGGTTCCCAGTCCGGCATCGGCGGCAAACCCTGGGCGGCAAGCGCTTCGGAATAGAACTCCAACTTGCCCGATGGTGTGCGAAACTCCTGGCCTTGCCTGATCGCGATCGAGATCGGCCCGGCACCGCGCACGGTGTCGGGGTCGAACGCGGCGACCGCGCCCTTGGCGCCGCGGAACAGCTCGCGCAGCAACTCCGGTTCCGACATGCGAAAGACCGGGTCGCTGATACCCATGCGCGCAGCCAACTCCCGCGCCAGCTTCAGGTTAGACCACGCCTCGCCCTGCGGCGGCACCGCGCGCGGCGAATACTGCATGTAGTACGTTCCATAGGCGCGGAAGAAATCCTCGGTCTCCAGGTAGGTTGCCGCCGGCAGCACGATATCCGCATAGCGTGCCGTCACGCTCAGGAACGGGTCGTGCACCACGGTGAACAGGTCCTCGCGCGCCAGCCCGCGCCGTGTCCTGCCGCTGTCCGGGCAGGTGACGGCGGGATTGTTGGAGGCTATGAACAGCGCGCGGATCGGCGGATCGTTCAGCTCCAGCAGCGCCTCGCCCAGCCGGTTGTGGTTGATCGTCCGCGTCGCGGCGGGGCCGGATGGCTTGCGCAGCGCGGCGTAGTTGAACTCGAACGACGCATTCGTACCGTTCACCGCGCCGCCGCCGTAGCGGCCATAGGCACCGGTAACGCCCGGCAGCAGCGCGACGGTGCGCAATGCCTGGCCGCCATGGGTGTGGCGCGTCATGCCCCAGCCCAGCCGGAGCAGCGACTTCTTCGCCGCCCCGTACATCGCCGCCAGCCGCTCCACGTCGGCCGCCGCAACGCCGGTGATTGCCGCGACGCGATCGGGTGCGAAGCGCGGCAGTACCTCGCGCTCCACCCGGTCGAAGCCCACCGTGTGCCGCGCGATATAGTCGCGGTCGCACAGCCCATCGCGCACCAGGATGTGCATGATGCCGAGTGCCAGCGCGGCATCGGTGCCGATGCGGATGGGGATGTGCCAGTCGGCGTTCTGCGCCGAACGCGTCCGCCGCGGATCGATCACCACCAGCTTCACGCCGCGCCTGCGCACAGCTTCGAGCCTGGCCCAGAAGTGCACGTTGGTGGCGAACAGGTCGGCGCCCCAGCAGATCACCAGGTCGGACTCGGCCACCGACTCTGGATCGGCACCGCCGATCGGCCCGACGGTGGCGTCCCACGCCGCCTCCATGCAACTGTCGCACACCGTCCCGGCCCACAGGCGGCTCACACCCATGGCGTGGAACAGCCCGTTCGGCAGGCCGCGATTCATCTGCCCCTGGTGCGAGCTGTAGCAGTAGCCCAGCAGCGCCAGCGGCCCCGATTCCGCGATAATCGACTTCCAGCGCGCGGTGATCTCGTCGAGTGCCGCGCCCCAGGTGATCGGTGCGAACCTGCCCTCGCCCTTGGCGCCGGTGCGGCGCAGCGGTGTGGCGATGCGGTCCGGCGAGTGCACCAGCTCGGCATCACGGTTCACCTTGGCGCAGGCGAAGCCGGCGGTGAACGGCTGGTCGGGGTCGCCCTCGACCTTGAGGACGCGGCCGTTCTCGACATGTGCGAGCAGCGAGCACATGTCGGGGCAATCATGCGCACAGACCACGCGGATCGTTTCCAAGCCAATCCTCCAGCGAGCAACCTGACCGAATAACTATGGCGAGCAGTTCCCGAGAGATAGGCCACCTCGATACCTCCGCGCCAGACCATTGCAGCAACCGGGTCCCCGCGCGACTATCCTGATCGGCAATAAGCAAACGGGGGGGGGACGTGACAATGCGACATTGGCTGGCCGCGATGGCCGCGGTGGCTTTGTCCTGGAATGCATCGGCGGCCGATCTGACCCTCGGTGTTTCGTCGGAAGTCACGACGCTCGATCCCCATTACTTCCACCTGACCTCCAACACCGAGATCGACAAGCTGATCTACAGTGGGCTGGTCACGCAGGACGCCCATCTGAAGGTGATCCCGGATCTGGCGGTGAGCTGGCGCAATGTCGATCCGACCCATTGGGAATTCAAGTTGCGTGAAGGCGTGAAATGGCAGGACGGCTCGCCGTTCACTGCCGACGACGTGGTCTTCACCTACCAGCGCGCTCGCAACGTACCGAACAGCCCGGGGCCGTTCCTGCAATTCCTCAAACATGTGGCGAAGACCACCGCGGTGGACGACTACACGGTGATGATCGAGACCGATCAACCGGACCCGATCCTGCTGAACGAAATTCTCAACGTCTGGATCGTATCGCGCAAGAACGGCGAGAACGCCACCACGGCGGATTACAACTCAGGTAAGGCGGCGGTCGGCACCGGACCCTATCGCGAGATGGAATGGGTGCCGGGCGACCATATCACGCTGCAACGCTTCGACGGCTACTTCGGCGCCAGGCCAGACTGGCAGCGTGTCACCTACAAGCCCCTCACCAACGACGCGACGCGGGTGGCGGCGCTGCTGAGCGGGGATGTCGATCTGATCAGCAACGTGCCGGGCAACGACATCGCACGGCTGAAGCACAACCCGGACATCACTCTCGGCACAATGGAGAGCAACCGCTGCTACTTCTGGACCTTGGATGTCGATCGCGACGTCTCGCCGCAGATCACGGACGAGGACGGCAGGCCGCTGAGCCGCAATCCGCTGAAAGACGTGCGGGTACGGCGCGCCATGTCGATGGCGATCGACCGCGCGGCGCTGGTCAACAGGGTCATGCAGGATCAGGCAGTGCAGGCGGCGCAGTTCAATCCGCAGGGCACGCCGGGCACCAGCGCGAAGCTGCAGCCGACGCCGTACGATCTGGAAGGGGCCAGGAAGCTGCTGGCCGAGGCGGGCTGGGCCAAGGGATTCGGCGTGGTGGTCAACTCGACCAATGACCGGTATCCGAACGACGGCCAGGTCAACCAAGCGGTGGCGCAGATGTGGACAAGGCTTGGTCTGAAGGCCACGGTGAACACGCTGCCCAAGGCGATGTATTTCCCGCGCGTCGTCAAGCTGGAGTTCAGCGTGCTGCTCAGCGGCAATTCCACCGATACCGGCGAGCCGCTGTCGCAGTTGCAGTACCTGCTGGGCACCTATGATCCGGTAAAGGGCTATGGTGCCGGCAATTACGGCCGCTGGTCCGATCCCAAATTCGATGCGATCATCGGCCAGGCCTCGAAGACCCTAGACGATGCCAAGCGCAACGAGCTGCTGGCCGAGGCGGGCTGGGCCAAGGGATTCGGCGTGGTGGTCAACTCGACCAATGACCGGTATCCGAACGAC
>DATBKQ010000286.1:0-2151 GCA_036555825.1 Acetobacteraceae bacterium
TCACGCACGACCACAAGGCTGCGTCGAAACCGTCGATCTCGATGTCAACCCCTCAAGCCCCTACAATCCCACCCGACGCCTGTAATCTATCCGCGGTCGTCGCCGGATGGATACGGTTGTGCAGCCAAGTGCGACCGCAAAGGCCGCGCAGTCCCCAGCTGCCATCCTGCCTCTTGCGGCAAACTGCCTTGCAAATGTGAAAATGCTCTTCAGGCGACCCTCTTCGGGACTGCGGACAAACATCGACATCCGAGTTCATCCATGGTTTCACATTCCTACGCCCGCCGCACATTGGTGAACATCGGCACGCTGCCCTTGAGCATGCCGGTCAGGTCCTTCCGATAGGCCGACGCGAAGAAGAACGCGCCCAGCGGAATATATGGCACCTCGCGAAACGCCTGAAGCTGGATCTCGCGGCAGATCCGCTTCTGCTCCTCGGGATCGGTCGCATCGATCCAGGCGCTGCGCAGTTCCTCGATCCGAGGCATGTCGGGCCAGCCGAACAGCCCCTTCTGCCCGAGACCCCGCAGGAAACCATGCGCCGCGGGACTCGACGCCGAATAGCCTGGCGCATAATTGGCGTTCAGACTCCAACCGCCTTTGTCCAACGGCGCCTGCGAATTGAGCCGTTGCGCGACCGTGGCCCAGTCGAGTGCCTGATAGTCCATGTTCATGCCGAGTTTGCGAAATACCTCGGCCGCGACCTCGCTCATGGCATTGATCGCGGGCAGGTCGGTCGGCACCAGAAACACGAACCTTTCCCCGTTGTAGCCGGCCGCTTCGATCTCGCGTTTCACCCTGGCGAGGTCACGCGGACCGTTCAGCACTTCTATGCCCGCGTCGTTGGCAAGCGGCGATCGGGGTGTGAATGTGCCGACGCCGGCGGTCCACATCGACCGGTCCTCACCCGCCACCGCCGCCATCATGTCGGTCTCGCTGAACGCACCCAGCAGCGCCCTGCGGATGCCCGCATTGTTGAACGGCGGATGCAGATGGTTGAACCGCAGCACGGCATAGTAGCCCAGCGTATCGATCACATCGACGACAAGCTCGGGGTTCTTGCGCAGGAGCGGCAGCAGGTCCGTGGTCGCTTGTTCCCACCAGTCCATCTCGCCGGACTGCAAGGCCGCGGCGGCGGTGCCCGGGTCCGGAATCGTATGCCATTCGACGCGCTCGAAGTTGGCGATCTTGGGACCGGCGGTGCCGGCCGCGGGGCCATCCGTGCGTGGGAAGTAGTCGGTGTTGCGTTGATACACGGCTAGCGATCCCGGGACGCGTTCGCGCATGACAAACCTGTAGGGGCCGCTGCCGATGACCTCCTTGACCTGCTGCCCCGGTTCGGTCAGAGCGAGCCGCTCGGGCATGACCACCGGCGCGAACGGGTTGGGTTTGCCGAGCAGATCGGGAAGCAGCCGGAACGGGCGTTTGAGCCGGAACTGCAGCACGTTGTCGGACAACGCCGCGAGCTCGTCTACCTGGGCGAACACCGATATTGCGTAGACATCACGCCTGGCCCAGCGTTTGAGCGACGCCACGGCATCGCGTGCCAGCACCTTCTCGCCGTCATGGAAACGCAGCTCGTCGCGGAGCGTGATCTTCCAGGTCCTGCCATCGTCCTCGATGACGTGACCCGCGGCCATTTGCGGCCGGGGACGCACGGCATCGTCCACGCCATACAGCGTGTCATAGACCATGTAGGCATGGTTGCGGGTGACCAGGGCCGGAGCGAACGTCGGGTCGAGCAATGCGATGTCAGCCTGCGGGATGAACTTCAGCAGCTTCGGGTCGCCGGCGGCGCGGACGGCGGGAGCGGCCAGGGCCGTAGCGGCTATGGTGGCGATGAACCGGCGACGTTTCATTGCGGAGCTCCGTGTCTCTCGATGCGTGCTATCGTCAGGGTCGCATCGCCGGGAAGCAACCGATGGGGTTTTCCGCGCCGGAGGGCGCTGCTAGGTTTCGCGCGGCCGCGGAGGGATGGCCGAGCGGCTTAAGGCGCACGCTTGGAAAGCGTGTGTGCGTGGAAGCGTACCGTGGGTTCGAATCCCACTCCCTCCGCCAGGGCGCTGTCAGATCGCCTCCAACAGTGCCGCGTTGTCGTTGCGCACGCTGTTCACCGCCGTGCCGATGCGCCACACGCGCAACACGGCAGCG
>DATBKQ010000287.1:0-7558 GCA_036555825.1 Acetobacteraceae bacterium
CGCGGCGTCAACGTCACGCTGGGTCTGCCGATCGTGCGGACATCGCCGGATCACGGCACGGCGTACGACATCGCGGGGAAGTGGGCCGCCAACCCCGCCAGCCTGATCGCCGCGATCCAACTCGCGGCCGAACTGGGGAAACGCCGTGCCGATGCTTGAGGACAAGGAGGCAATTCGCGAGCTGCTGCATCGCTATTGCTTCTGCATGGACGAGGGCCGGTTCGGCGAACTGGCCGCGCTGTTCAGCGAGGACGGCGAATGGATCGCGCCCTACCGGACCGCGAAAGGGCCGGCCGACATCGCTGCCTGGCTGCGACAGTCGGTGCCGGCGTCGCCGCGCCGTGTGCATTACGTGATGAACTCGATCATCGACTGCGACGCGACGCGCGCCACCGCACGGTCGAACTACCTGGTGATGGTGGAAGGCGCGAATGGGCCGTTCCCGTCGGTGTGCGGCGTGTACGACGACGTGCTGGTGAAGCAGCCGGATGGCTGGCGCTTTCAGCGCCGGCAGCTCATCCATGCGTTCAAGGGAGAGATGGCGCTGCGGCTGCCATGATTCACCCGGGCGCGGCGCCCTGCGTCTGCACCTGCAGCATGTAGAGCGACTGGCTGGCGCAGATCAGCAGGTGATTGCGCTTGGGGCCGCCAAAGCAGACGTTGGAGCCCACCTCCGGCAGACGGAGGCGGCCGATCAGTTTGCCCTGGGCGTTGTAGACCAGCACGCCGGCATAGCCGAGGGGTGCGTTGGAACTACACCAGAGATTGCCGAACACATCGGCGCGCATGCCGTCCGGTCCGCACTGCACGCCGTCCACCGTCATGTCGAGGAACTGGCGCCCGTTGGCGACCTTGCTGCCCTGCACATCGAACGCATGGATTGCGCGATCGCCGCCCGAGTGAGTGTCGCCCGGCCCCTTGCCGGTGCTGATCACGTACAGCGTCTTGTAGTCGGGCGAGAAGCAGATGCCGTTCGGGTCCTTGATCTGGTCCTCGGCGATGACCTGATCCAGCCGGCCGCTCGGATCCCAGCGGTAAACCGCATTGGGCAGTTGCCGCTTGGTGCCGCCGAGCGCGCCGGCATTCTCGGCGCCGACGGCGGGCTTGAGCAGGCCCTGCGGATTGGTCGGACCGCCGGCTTCGTCCGGGTGGCCTTCCGAAAGCGTGTCGCCGTAGGGCGGATCGGTGAACCAGATGCTGCCGTCCGGATGCGGCACCAGATCGTTCGGCGAGTTCAGCGGCTTGCCGTCGAACTGGTCGGCGATCACGGTCATCGTGCCGTCGTGCTCCCAGCGGATCACGCGGCGGAAGAAGTCTTCCGTGGAAAGCTGCCGGCCCTGGAAGTCGAAGGAGTTGCCGTTGCTGTTGTTCGACGGCTTGCGGAACTCGCTGACGCGACGGTTGTCCCACAACAGGCGGTACTGCGTGTTTGCCTGCACGTCGCTGAACACGAAGTACTGGCCCTCGCTCGACCAGGCCGGGCCTTCCGCCCAGAGGAACCCGGTCGCGACACGATGGATCGCCGTGATCCCGAGCAGGTACTGCCTGAACGACGGGTCGATCACGATGATGTCAGGATCAGGATAGATATCCGGCTGGGCGTGTCGCCCCCATTGGCGCGGCGGATTGGTGATGACCGAGGGTGGCGTACCGGTGGCGGCGCTCGGCTGCTGCGCCAGTGTGGCGATCGGCGTCACCGATGCTGCGGCAACGCCGCCGATGAAGGCGCGCCTGGTCGCGCCGGTCCTGCTGTCCATGGTTTCCTCCCGCTTGCGCGGGGCCGCATCCTATGGCGCGATCACGCGCCGGCCAGACACAATGCCGCTACTTCCAACTGCACAGGAAAAAGCGCGGCAGTTCGTCCGGATACGGCTTGAAGTTGAGCTGCTTCGAAACGCCGTAGGTCACGGTCTGGGTGAAGATCGGCAGCCAGGACGCCTTCTGAGTGATCAGCCTGATGGCCGCGCTGTAGGCCTTGCGGCGCTGGTCCGGATCGACCGTCGAGCTGCCTTCCTCGACCAGCTTCCTGATCTCGGGATCGCGCGTGTAGTCGTTGCCGGTGAAGGTGAAGAAATTCGGCAGGATGGCGGAGACGTCGTTCACCGAGTAGCTGCCCCAGGAGCCCAGCTCCATCGGGTTCTGGCCGGCGAGACCGCGCTGCACCACCGCGGCAACCTGCAACTGAGTGATCTTGGCGTTGATGCCAACCGCCTTGAGGTAGCCTTGCACGGCACCCCCCCATTGCGGCAGCTCGTAGGTGACGAGTTCGGTATCGAAGCCGTTGGGGTAACCGGCCTCGGCCAGCATCTGCTTTGCCTTCGCCGGATCGTACGGATAGTGCACCGCGGCGCCGGCGTCGCAGCCGAACTGGGTCGGATAGCAGGGGGTGTCGATCGCGCGCGACCCGCCCTGCATAAGCTGCTTCGCCATGGTGGGCCGATCGATCGCGGTGGCGATCGCCTGACGTACCTTCTCCTTGGTCAGCGGATTGCCGGCACCGGTGCGTCCGGCTGCGTCCATGCTGAGATACTCGACGCGCATCGACTCGGCGCGCATGGCCTGCAGGTTCGGCATGGCGTTCACCGCGGCGAACTGGTCGGGGCTGAACTTCCAGATCCAGTCGGCGCGTCCGCCCAACAGCTCGGCCATTTCGGTGGCTGCGTCGGGCACTTCGTGAATGACGACCTTGGCGATCGCCGGCTTGCCTTTCGGGCTGTCGGCGTAATAGCCGTCGTAGCGTTCCAGATCGACCTCGGTGGCGCCGTTCACCTTGGTCACCTTGTAGGGGCCCGCGGCGACCGGATGTTGGGAATATTCCTGCGGGCCCACCTTCTCGCGATAAGCCTTCGGCATGATGTAGAGCGTCATCGCCATGTAATCGAGCGCGGCGGGAAACACGCGCTTCAGCTCGATCCGCACATGCGTATCGTCCACCTTCGTCGCATGATCGAGGTAGGCATAGTTGCTGGGAGTCGAGACCTGCTTGTCGGCGACGATCGAATTGATCGTATAGGCGACATCGTCCGCGGTCAGCCTGTCGCCGTTATGGAAGGTCACGTTGCTGCGCAGGGTGAATTCCAGCGTCGTCTCGTCCACCCACTTGTAGGACTCGGCCAGCAGCGGCTTGATCTGGAAGGTCTCCGGATCACGGTAGACCAGCGAGTCCCAGATCTGGTGGCCGATGACGACACCGGTGCGAAGCTGGTTGTAGTAAGGCGTGATATCGGGGACCGCATCGCGCCAGGTGATGCGCAGAGTATCGGCCGATTTCTGTGCGAGCGCGGGGACCGTACCGGTCGCGAACGCCGCCAGAACCGCACAGGTCAATGCTTTGCGCATGTCTGCCTCCTTGGTCGCGACCGGTAGCCTAAGCCATGTGGATGGCTTTAACCAAGGCCAAGCGGCATGCCGACGATCGCGCTATCGACATGGGTCGCGGTCAGCAGGAGTTGGCATTATAGGCCTTGATTGGGCATAGGCGTTTAGGACGAAAGCCTAGCAACGGGCGATGCGGAATCCGACCCTGATATCGTGATTCCCGCGCGGAACGCCGTTCCGTACACCAACCCGGATATAGGGCGGGTTGCAGTTCCAGGAGCCACCACGGACGATGCGCTCGACTGCACCGCCAGTCATCCAGGCCGTCCCGTCATCAGGAGCACCGTCATAGCTGGCGTGCCACGCGTCAGCGGTCCACTCCCAGACGTTTCCCAGCATGTCGTACAGGCCGAATGCGTTCGGTAAGAACGATCCTACCGGAGAGGTAAACGCATAGCCATCATCACACGGGAAAAACCGGCTTGGGTCTACCTTCTGCGGAATAACGGACATCCGAACGCGGTCGCCAACGTTAGCGTATCGACACGTCTTGCCGGTTCCATCTCCCCAATACCGCGCCGTTTGGCTTCCCGCACGAGCCGCGTATTCCCACTCAGCCTCAGTCGGCAGCCTATAAGGCTTTGAGGTCTTCCTGGTAAGCCACTCGGTGTAGGCAATCGCGTCCGTGTGGCTCACGCAGACGACGGGATGTCGATCGGTCTGCTCAAATCCTGGGTTACGCCAACTGAGTCCCATGCGCTCAAGGTGTCTCCACCGACCCTCGGCGTCCGGCTCAAACGTCCAAGCCCGGTTCGGCATGATGCGACCAGTATCGACGACGAATGCTGCGAATTCGCCGCGAGTCACCGGATAACGGCTTAACCAGAAGGGTGCGGGAATCGTGACGCGCCGCACTGGCCGAGCATCCGAGTCGTCCGCGCCCTCCCGCCTACTTTCCTCTTGCGAAACGCCACGCAAGTAGCTCCCTGCGGGGATCAGGGCCAATTCGGGGAACCCTGGGCCGTCGTGCTCGATAGAACCGGCTCGTTGCGACCGTGCAGCAGATTTCCTGGCTCTTCCTACAAGCCGGGTCGTGCTGCGGAGCCTCGCACCAGAGCGGCGAGGTTCCTGCATCGCTGCCCGGTCAACAATGTCACCAAGCCGCAGCGCAAACGCCTCCACAGGGTGTTCGATGTTCTTGAGGTTGAGATGACCTTGCTCGTCGAACACCAGGGCTGTCCAACGCCGCATGTGGTCTCGAACGGGGCGAGTGACGCAAATTCCACCGCTCGGGCACTCCGACTGAAGCCGGACCGCGATGTTTACAACATCTCCATGCAAGTCACTTCCATCCGCGATGGCGTCGCCGATGCTTATGCCTATCCGAAAGCGGATGGCTCGATCGGGCGGCTGGCCGCCATCCCAAACCGGTACTTGCTGTTGAATCGAGATTGCACATCGCACCGCGCCATCAATGCTGTCGAATACCATGAGAAGGGAATCGCCGCCGGTCTGCACGATCCTGCCACCATGTGCTTCTATGGCCGGGTCTATGAGATTTCGACGGAGGACCCGCAATCGTTCCAAGGTCCCAGTATCATCCATCCCGATCAGGCGGCTGTACCCGACCATGTCCAGGTAGACGACAGCCATCAGCTTTCGGCGGTCCGCCAGCCGCGTCACATTCGAAGTCCCAGTGCCGGACATGCTTCCCCAGGCCAACCAACAGGCGCGAACGATAACGACAGTTTATCAGCAAGCCTCGGTCACTGCAGCACAAATCGTCGGCCCTTCGGGCAGCGTTATCGGGGCGGACATTTCACCCGGCATGTTGGCGGTCGCTGAACGCCGGCTCACTCCGTTGCCCAACGTCACAATCAAGGTGATGGATGCGCAGGCGCTTGATCTCCCCGACGCGAGCGTGGATACGATCACATGCAGTCTCGCGATGATGCTGCTTCGTGATCCCGCACAAGCGTTACGAGAGATGCACCGCGTGCTCCGGCCAACAGGCTACGTCAGCATCTCGGTGCTGACCACCCCCGCACAATCTCTTACCGCGAACGTCCAGGACGTGACCGGCCGATACCGCCCAGACCGCGCTGCTGCCGCCGCGAAATACTTCTCGCTGGGCGATCGATATCTTCTGCAGCAACTATTGGCAACGTCAGGCTTCAAAGAGATCGACGTATTCCCTGAGCAAGTCACAACCATGAGTTCGGCCCCGGCCGAAACGGTTTCGGCGTCAGCCCCAGCCCGGCGGCGGCACGAAGCTGCGCCAGTGCTGCTCCAGCAATCCGGCGACATGAATCGTGGTGCGATCGCCGTGGAACGGCCCGACGATCTGCACCCCGATCGGCAGCCCGGCGGCGCTCATGCCGATCGGTGCCACGCTCGCCGGCAGGTGGAAGGCGCAGGTGATGCCGGGCCAGAACAGCATCTCGTTGTATGGGATGGTCCGGCCGTTCACCGCCGCCTCGCGGTCCCAGGTCTCGCCCTGCTGCATATGCGGCAGCGCGGGGGTGGTGATCGCGGGGCAAAGCAGCACGTCCCAATCGCGGAAGAACTGGCCCCAGATACGACGGAGCTGGAACCGCTGCTCGTTCAGGTGCAGCCATTCGCGGTGCGTCATGTCAACCGTGCGGTCGAAGATCGCGGCGGCGCTTGTGTCGTCCGCGCGGCGCCTTGCGTTCGCCTCGCGCATGCGCTGCAGCACGTCATCGATGGCGCGCCCGCCGAGCGCCGCCCCGAGCAGGCGCACGTAGAGATGGAATGCCTGCGTCGCGTCGAATTCCGGCCGCGCCGTGCGGCTGACCGTCGCTCCTTCGCGTTCGAGGAAATCCGCCAGGGACTCGATCAGCGATGTGGTTTCGGCATCGGTCTCCTGACCAGGCTGGCTCGACCACACCGCGATGCGCAGATCCTGGAGGCGCATCGCACGTGGCGGCGGCAGCGTGACGCTGCCAACGTCCTGCAGCGGATCGGCGCCGGATATCGCATCGAGCGCCAGCGACAGATCGCGCGCCGAGCGCGCCAGCGGGCCGATCACCGCGATGTCGGTCATGCCGGCGATCGGCACGAGCGATTGGCCGCGCGAGGAGCACAGCCCCCAACTTGGCTTGTGGCCGAATACGCCGCAGTAGTGCGCCGGCACGCGGACCGAGCCGCCGATGTCGCTGCCGATTTCCAATGCGGAAAACCCGGCCGCGATGGCCGCCGCGCTGCCGCCCGAGGACCCGCCCGGTGTATGCGCGAAGTTCCAGGGGTTGGATGTCGTGCCATACACGGGGTTGTAGCTTTGCCAGTCCGCCAGTCCGACCGGCACGTTGGTCTTGCCGAACACCACGGCACCCGCCGCGGTCAGCCGCCGCAACGGGAGTGCATCCTCGTTCGCGGCGCTGTTGCGGTGTTCCTCGTAGCCCCACGTCGTCGGGTGGCCTTCCAGGTTGAAGCTCTCCTTCACGGTCATCGGCACGCCGAACAGCGGCGTCGCGCGGCCATCCTGGCGCTGGCGGTCGAGATGGCGCGCGCGCTCATGCGCACGATCGAAGTCGCGCACCACCACCGCGTTGGTTTTCGCGTCCAGCCGCTCGACGCGGGCAATGTAGTGGTCGAGCAGCTCGAGGCAGGAAATGGCACCGCCGCGAATCAGTTCGGCGAGGCGCCATGCGGGCAGGAAGGTCGGATCGGTCATGTGCTGGAGGAATTGAACGCGCCGCCATCGAGCAGCAGGTTCTGGCCGACGATGAAGCTGATCTTGGCGGAACAGAGGAAGGCGCAGGCGTCGCCGAACTCGGCAGGGTCGCCGGCGCGGCCCGCCGGATTGCCCTGCATCCTTTCCCGCACCAGCTCGTCCACCTGGCGGTTGGACGCGCGCGCCGCCTCGGCGAAGCCGCTGCGCAGCCGGTCGGTCAGGAACGGACCTGGCAGGATGTTGTTGATGACGACGTTGTGCCTGGCGATCTGCCGCGCCAGACCGGCGACGAAGCCGGTGAGGCCGGCGCGCGCGCCATTGCTCATGCCGAGTTCCGGGATCGGCGACTTCACCGAGGCCGAGGTGATGTTGACGATGCGGCCGAACCTGCGCTCGATCATGCCGTCCACCACCGCCTTGATCCAGTCCTCGCGCGTCCATTCGCGGAAGTCGCCGCGCGGCGGGCCGCCAGCGTTGTTGACCAGGATGTCAGGGGCGGGGCAGGCGGCGAGCGCCGCGGCGCGGCCAGCATCGGTGGTGATGTCG
>DATBKQ010000288.1:0-6793 GCA_036555825.1 Acetobacteraceae bacterium
CAGATCGACATGCACGCCGCGCTCGGCCAGGAGCTCGTCGGCCTCGTCCATCGCCGGGCTGGTCGAGCCGAAATAGATCGCCCCGAGTGTGGTCGGTTCCTTGGCCGTCCGCGCGATCGGGCGCGGCACGAGCTGCTTCGCGGTATCGAACTTCTTGAGCAGGCGCAGCATGTTCTCTTCGTAATCAGCGCCTTCTTCGCTGTAACGGGCGCGGCTGTTCTTCGACGTGCCGCGGGTAAAGAAGGCGCCACGTGTGGGGTGCGTGCCGGGGTAGGTGCGATAGGGAATGCCGTCGCCGTCCACGTCGAGGTAACGGCCGAAATCCTTGCCGGCCTCCAGCTCGGCCGCGGTCATCACCTTGCCGCGGTCCAGCTTCCGGCTGTCGTCCCAGGTGAACGGCCGGCATAGCCGGTCGTTCATGCCGATCTCGAGGTCCATCATCATGAAGATCGGCGTCTGCAGACGGTCGGCGAGGTCGAACGCCAGCGCGCCGAACTCGAAGCACTCATGCGGATCTTCCGGGAACAGCAGCACGTGCTTGGTGTCGCCGTGCGAGGCGTAGGCGCAGCTCAGTATGTCGGTCTGCTGGGTGCGGGTCGGCATCCCGGTCGAGGGGCCGGCGCGCTGCACGTCGAAGATCACCGCGGGAATTTCCGCGAAGTAGGCCAGCCCGATGAATTCCTGCATCAGCGAGATGCCGGGGCCGGACGTTGCGGTGAAAGCGCGCGCGCCGTTCCACGCGGCGCCAATGACGATGCCGATCGAGGCCAGTTCGTCCTCAGCCTGGACAATGGCGAACTTGTTCCTCTTGGTCTCCGGGTCCACCCGATAGCGATTGCACCAACGGGTGAACGCCTCGGCCAGCGAGGACGAGGGCGTGATCGGGTACCAGGCGCACACCGTCGCGCCGCCATACACCGCGCCGAGCGCGGCGGCGGCGTTGCCTTCGACGAAAACCCGATCGCCCACCGCATTGGCTGGCCGCAACGTCAGGCCGATCGGGCATTCCAGGTTGGCCAGCGCCCAGTCACGACCCATGTGCAACGCCTGCACATTGGCGGCGATCAGCTTGTCGCGGCCGCGGAACTGCTCGGCCAGCAGTTGCTCGATCGCGGCGACATCCATCCGCAGCAGCGCCGAAAGCGCGCCGAGATAGACGATATTCTTGAACAACTGCCGCTCGCGCGCGGCGGTATAGGCCTTGTTGACGATCTCGGTGAGCGGCACGCCGATGATGACAATGTCGCTGCGAAAGCGCGACGGCGGCATCGGCTTGGTATTGTCGTAGAACAGGTAGCCGCCGGGCACGATCTCGGCAACGTCCTTCGCCCAGGTCTGCGGGTTCATCGCCACCATCAAATCGACACCGCCCCCGCGTGCGCCCAGATATCCCGCCTCGGAGACGCGGACCTCGTACCAGGTCGGCAGACCCTGGATGTTGCTGGGGAAGATGTTGCGCGGGGTCACCGGGATGCCCATGCGCAGGATCGACTTGGCGAACAGCGTATTGGCGCTGGCCGAACCCGATCCGTTGACGTTGGCGAACTTGACGACGAAGTCGTTGACGCGCTGGAGACCAGTTACGCGTTCTGCAGACTGCAACATGCGTTCTCCGCCTGTGCCACATCGATCAGGAAGCGCTGCATGTCCCACGCGCCAGTGGGGCACCGTTCGGCACACATGCCGCAGTGCAGGCAAACGTCCTCGTCCTTTACCATCACCCGCCCGGTCTTCAGCGCGCCCGACACATACAGGTCCTGGTCGGTGTTGTGCGCCGGCGCATTCAGCCGGAGCCGCAGCTCCGCTTCCTCGCCGTTCTGCGTGAACGAGATGCAATCGACCGGGCAGATGTCCACGCAGGCATCGCACTCGATGCAGAGATTGTCGGTGAACACCGTCTGAACATCACAATTCAGACAGCGTTGCGCCTCGGCATATGCCAGCTCTTCATCGAAGCCGAGTTCCACCTCCGCCTTGATGTCGCGCAGCGCGATCTGCTTGTCGCGATGCGGCACCTTGTAGCGCAGGTCGAGCGAGATGTCGTTGTCGTAGCTCCACTCGTGGATGCCCATCTTCTGCGACATCAGGTTGACCAGCGGCGGCGGCCGGTCGCGCACATCCTCGCCCTGGCAGAGCTGATGGATCGAGATCGCCGCCTGATGGCCGTGCGCCACCGCCCAGATGATGTTCTTCGGCCCGAATGCCGCATCGCCGCCAAAGAACACCTTCGGATGCGTCGAACCCATCGTCACTTCGTCGACGACCGGCATATCCCATTGGTCGAAGTCGATGCCGATATCACGTTCGATCCAGGGGAAGGCATTCTCTTGCCCTACCGCCACCAGCACGTCGTCGCATTCGAAATGCTGATCCGGCTCCCCGGTCGGTACCAGCCTGCGCCGGCCGCGCGCGTCGTATTCCGCCTTCACCTTCTCGAACAGCACGCCGGTCAGCCGGCCGTCCTGGTGCGTGAACTCCTTCGGTACCAGCATGTTGAGGATCGGAATGTCCTCGTGGATCGCGTCTTCCTTTTCCCAGGGCGACGCCTTCATCTCCTCGAAGCCGGAGCGGACGATCACCTTGACGTCCTCTCCGCCGAGACGGCGCGACGAGCGGCAGCAATCCATCGCTGTATTGCCGCCCCCGAGCACAATCACACGCTTGCCGATCTTGTTGATGTGGCCGAACGAGACGGAGGAGAGCCAGTCGATGCCGATGTGGATGTTGGCCGCCGCCTCCTGCCTGCCGGGGATGGGCAGATCGCGCCCGCGCGGCGCGCCGCAGCCGACGAAGATCGCGTCGTAGTCGTCCGCCAGCAAGGCCTTCAGGCTGTCCACGCGCTGACCCAGCCGCAGCTCCATGCCGCCCAGGCCGGTGATGTAGCCGACCTCCTCGTCGATGATCTCTTCGGGCAGGCGGAACCTGGGGATCTGGCTGCGGATCATCCCACCGGAGTGGGGATCCGAATCGAAGATCACCAGTTCGTAGCCGAGGGGTGCGAGGTCGCGCGCGACGGTCAACGAGGCGGGGCCGGCACCCACCAGCGCGATGCGCTTGCCGTTGCTGCGTTCGGCCGGGCGGGGCAGGCGGGCACGGATGTCGCCCTTGTGGTCGGCGGCGACGCGCTTCAGCCGGCAGATGGCGACGGGCTCTTCCTCGACACGGCCACGCCGGCAGGCGGGTTCGCAGGGGCGGTCGCAGGTGCGGCCAAGAATCCCGGGGAAGACGTTGGACTTCCAGTTGATCATGAACGCATCGGCATAGCGCCCGGCGGCGATCAGCCGGATGTATTCCGGTACCGGGGTGTGGGACGGACATGCCCACTGGCAATCGACCACCTTGTGAAAGTAGTCGGGGTTCCGAATGTCGGTCGGCTGCAATCTGGACTCCTCTCCCTCGGCCACGGGGCCATGGGCTGTGGGTGCGGGGGCTTCTGGGACCGGCCGCGCCTTCCGTCAACCATTCTAGCGGCAGGGCTGCCCGGTCACAAATGGGATGCGGTCATGCGGTTTTCAGCAAAGCTTCGGCGGCGGGCGAGATCGCATCGCCGGCGAACGGGTTGATGATGCGGACGCCGGCGAGGGTGGCACCGTCGGCCATATCCTCGGTCAGGATGGCGGTGCATCCGGCCGCGGCGGCGGTCGCCAGCAGGAGAGCGTCCCAGTAGGAGGCGCGGCCTGCTGCCGCGGTCCGCAACGCCGTTCGAACAGCGCCGGCCGAAGCGGGGGCTGTTGGGAACAGGTCCAGCATGGCTTCGGCAATCGGAACCGCCTCGCGCGGCTGCATCATGCCCTTGCGGGTGACCGCGGCATAGAATTCCGAGATCGACTGAAGGGTCAGGCAACACGGGCACAAGTGCGCACGTTCGACGATCTGCTTGGCGACCTCGTGGCGCACCCCCGCCGCCAGGTCCACACTGCAGATCAGGACGTTGGTATCGAGTGTGAAAATGCCTACCGCTCGTGCAGGGCGTCGCGGTCCAAAGGGCCGGCCCCAATGTTCCAGCCTCTTTCCATCGCGGCCTTGAGCCGCTCCCAGGCAGCCTCCTGCTCGGGCGTCAGCACGCGCTGCCGGGCGACGGGCGACAGTCTGGCGACCGGCTTGCCATTGCGGGTGATGACGAAGTCCTCTCCGGCCTCGACCGCGCGAATGCAGCGGGCGAACGATTGGTTGGCTTCGCGCAGGCTGAGTGTCCTGGTCATGCCAATTATGTAGCACGGTTCGTGCTACACTCAAGCTTAGAGGCAGGCAAATGCGGCGTACCGCACTGAAGGCCGGACCGAGTATGTAGCCCCCGCGGCTTTAAAGCTGGACAGAAACCTGCCAGTTGGTCGACCGTGCTCGCGCAAGAATTTCAGGCACCGATGTCAGAAGCATCGTCCCCGTTGCCTTGTTGAGCAGCATTACGCGATGTCGCCGCCCAAGGGCTTCGGAGGCGAGCAGTTCGCCCTCGGTCAAAGCGAAAAAGAACCCTGAAAAGTCGGGGCGGACGCGGGCTTGGTTGGCTGTCTCGATTTCGACGAAGACCATGTCTTCCAGGTTAGCCTTAACCGCGCCCTTGTCGGTGAAATCCACCACTCGGCCTTCGGGAAGACCAACGGCATCAAAGCTCGATCGCTTCACCACAATGCCGCTTTCCCTCAGAGCCGCCCATCAGGGTATCCAGGCCCCCGCCCCTTGGGCCGCGCTTCGCAATGAACACTGGTCGCCAGCACCTCCGCCTCGCCGGCTGCCCCATTCTGGTTCGCGAGCCGTTTCACATGCTCCCGCTTCAGGTTGATGAGATCGATGGGCTGTTGCACAACCACTCTTCCCATCAGATCAGACTTAATGCCGACAAACGACAGGGTCGCGAGTGTCTACCGCTCATGCAATGCGTCGCGGTCCAAGGGACCGGCGCCGATGGCCCAGCCCTCCTCCATGCGTCGCTTGGTTCGCTCCCACGCCGCCTCCTGTTCGGGTGTCAGCACGTGTCGCCCGGAGACCGGCGACAGCCGTGCAACCGGCTTGCCATTGCGGGTGATAACGAATTCCTCGCCCGCCTCGACCGCGCGTATACAGCGGGCGAACGACTGGTTGGCGTCGCGCAGGCTGAGCGTCTTGCAGCGACTTCCGCGTTGCCGCCAGGTTTCTCAGTGACGATGTCAATGTTGCGTATATGGGCGTGCGAACGTTGTTGAACCTCCCGATCGTCAGAACGTCACACACACCGCACCTCACGATCCGATTTCGTGTGTCGGCATTCTCCAGGACCGACTGGGTGCCGAGTTCTGCCTGACCCATGAGGTGTTCCATCTGCCGAACGCAGAAATCCTCCAAGCTATTCCGACATTGAAGCAATCTGATTGCGCGCTTTTTTGCCCGGCCCAAGCAGTTCCTCGCCCTCGTCCGCGATACGACAAGACCACGCGAAACTTCTTACCGCGATCCATCTCGAGCGAGAGGACTTCGACTACGGCCGCATGGTGAACCGTGACTCGCCCGGGGTGCGCAGCGGGGCCGCCATGTTGGCGAAGTCGCACAGCAGCCGCCGAGTGTCGCGCGGGTCGATCACCTCTTCGACCCAGAACGGCTCGGCGGTGCGGAACGGCGAGCGCAGGCGGTTCAGCCGCGCCTCGATCTCGTCCATCTTGGCCTGCGGATCGGCGGCGGCGTCGATCTCGGCGCGGTAGGCTGCCTCGATACCGCCTTCCAGCGGCAGCGAGCCCCAGCTCGCCGATGGCCAGGCGTAGCGCACGCAGAGGTGGCTCACCGGCTGATGCCCGAGCCCGCCGACGCCGTAGCAG
Source organism: Acetobacteraceae bacterium (assembly GCA_036555825.1). Lineage (GTDB taxonomy): Bacteria > Pseudomonadota > Alphaproteobacteria > Acetobacterales > Acetobacteraceae > JAMXLO01. The sequence continues at coordinate 5,787 of DATBKQ010000288.1, forward strand.
TTGCGCACGACGATGCTGCACCAGGGCACGCTCGATTGGTTGATTGCGGCCAGCGCGCGCACCCCCCAGCGGATCACCGCGCTCGATTCGGCGGCCAGTCCGACCTGGAACCCGGGACAATCGACCAGGTGCACGATCGGCAGATGGAAGGTCTGCGCCATATCGACGAAACGGACGATCTTGCTGCACGCATCCGCGGTCCAGGCGGCGCCATGGAACAGCGGGTCGCCCGCCAACAGCGCCACCGGCCAGCCGTCCAGGCGGCAGAACCCGGTGATGATCGGACGGCCGAACAACTGCCCCATCTCGAAGAAGCTGTCCTTGTCCACCAGCGCCTCGATGATGCGACGCATGTGGTAGGCCTGTTTCTTCTCGCGCGGGACGGCGCCGATCAGGAACTCCTCGCGCCGGTCGGGGCTGTCCCAGTTGCGCACGCGCGGCGGCAGGTCCCACACCGAACTCGGCAGATACGACAGGAAGCGGCGCGCGGCGTCGAACGCCTCGTCCTCGGTGTCCACCGCGTGGTCCACCGCGCCGCAGGCGAGCTGTACCTCCCAGCCGCCGAGTTCCTGCTTGCTGCGCGGTTCGCCCAGCCGCTCCACCACCGGCGGGCCGGCGACGAACACGGCGGAGATCTCCTTGACCATCACCGAGTAGTGGCTGGCGGCGAGCCGCGCCGCGCCGAGGCCGGCGACCGAGCCCAGCCCCAACGCCACCACCGGCACAAGGCCCATGTTGTTGGCGACCAGATCGAACGATGTCGTCTCGGACAGTCCGCCCGGCAGGTTGGCGCGCCCGGTGGTCTCGATGGTCTTCACCGAACCGCCGCCGCCGGAGCCCTCGATCAGCCGGATGATCGGCATGCGGAACTGTGCCGCGATCTCCTCCGACATCTTCGGCTTGCCCTTGATCGAGGCATCGGCCGAGCCGCCGCGCAGGGTGAAATCGTCGCCGGCGATCACCACCGGGCGGCCATCGACCGTGCCGCGGCCGAACACGCAGTTGGC
>DATBKQ010000289.1:0-13894 GCA_036555825.1 Acetobacteraceae bacterium
CACGATGTCGCCCCGCTCGACGACCGGGTAACCGATTGGCCGAACTTTTTCAACGAACTGCGTCTCCGCTGGCTCGTTGGGCATGTCGACGCACGTGCCGCCCACGTCGAACTTCCAGCCGTGATAGATGCAGCGCAGGCCGCATTCCTCGTTGCGCCCGAAATATAGCGAAACGCGACGATGCGGGCAGAACTCCTCGATCAGGCCGATGCGGCCTTCGGTGTCGCGGAACGCGACCAGGTCCTCGCCCAGCAGCCGGACGCGCGCGGGCGGGCCGTCCGGCTCAGCGATCTCGCGCGAGAGCAGCGCGGGGATCCAGTAGCGGCGCATCGCGTTGCCCATCGGGGTCCCTTGGCCGACGCGGGTGATGAGTTCGTTCTCCTCGCGTGAGAGCATGGCGTTATCCTCCTTGGGTCAACCCGAACGCTAGCGCCCGGGATGGCGGCCGACAACTTGCGGATCGATGCCTGCGGCAAACGAGGCCGGCGTCACGCCGGCCGTTGTGAAGATCAGCCCCGCGCCTTGACCGCGTCCCACCAGGGACACACACCCGCCATCCGGTGATAGTTGCCGTCCATCACCTGCACTGGCGCGCGCATCACGTCGGTGGGCGCGGGCGGCGGGGCACCCAAGGCTTCGAACAGACCATGATGCCCCCAGAAGCTGGCGACCGACGTCATCTCCTGCGGCTGCCAGGTCGTATCGTCCACCTCGAGGCCGCCCCAGCCGTATTCCACCAGGAAGTCCGTCGGCGTGTGCATGTAGAACGAGGTGACCAGATCGTTGGGATGCCGCCCGAGTGTGGCGACGATCTTCTCCTTCTCGCCGAGGGCAATGTCGTAACCCTGGCCGACATCGTCGAACGAATAGAGTTCCACCATGAGGTGATGCATGCCGTTGAACGGCGCCTCGAACAGCGCCAGGCTGTGATGCCGCGGGTTGACGTGCAGGAAATACCCGGTGAGCGGTCCACGGATGAAGTCGCTGATACGGAAGCCCAGCAGATCGCGATAGAACGCCAATGCCGTATCGGCATTCGTGACCATCAGCACGGCGTGCCCCATGCCTAGGGGTCCGGTGCGGAAACCGGAGATCGAACGGCCCGGGCGGAACGGCTCGTCGGCGATCTGCGCGCCGTGGAACGCCTCCAGCCGGTTGCCGTATGGATCGGCGAACGAGATCAGGCCGATCACGCAGCGCTGGTCGGCGAGTGCACCTGGCTCGCGCGTCACCCGCACGCCGGCGGCTTCCAGACGGGCGGCGAGCACGTCGAGAGCGGCGGCATCGGCGACCTCCCAGCCGAAATAGCGCTGGCCTTCCGGCAGCGAGCGGTCGATCACCAGCCGCTGCTTGCGATCGTCCATGCGGAAGGCGCGCAGGCCGGCGCCGCGGTTGACCACCTGCATGCCGAGCCAGTTGGTGGCGTACTGCGTCCAGTCCTCGAGCCGGTCGGTGCCGATGCCGAGATAGCCGAGCGCCTGGATTTCCATTGCTAGCGTCTCCCTGTTTAGGGAGACGCTAGCACCGTGCCGCACTGGCTGCATACTGGCCGCTGAGCCAGGCGCCGGCGACGGTGCCGGTCATGCCGGAGTGGCAGGCCTCGCCGGCGAACACCAGCCGGCCGCCGGCCAGCGGGCGGCCGAGAGCGGCGCGCGCGCCGGCATCGCCCGGGCGCACGAAGGAATAGGCGCCGCGAACCAGGGGATCGGCATCCCAATGGGTCACCAGATGCGATCCGCCGGCGAACACTCGGTCCACCCGGGCGCCGAGTACGGACCGCAACTGGCCGAGTGCGAAGTCCACAGCGGCCGCCTCACCAGAGCGCGCCAGCTCCCACGCCGCAGGCCCGCCGATCCAGCCTTGCACGTAGTCACGTTTGTATGGCCAGCACTGGAACGCCATGGTAGGATCGCCGCTGCGCTTCACCTGCCGGTCCAGCGAACAGTGCAGCGGCAGGTCGAGCCGATCCGGGCTGGTGGCACGCAGCGCGACCTTCACCGCGAGGCCCATCGGCATGGCGTGGATGGCAGCCTCTGTCGTGGACGGCAGCGACGGATCGAAGCGAATGGCGCCGGCCGACAATACACCGGTCGAGACAGTGACGATCGCGGACCGGGCGGTGATGGTACCGGCCGCGGTCTCCACGTGGACGTCCGGTCCGCTCCACGCCACGCGTGTCGCCGGCGTGCGCAGGCGGATGTCGAGGCCCGTGCCAAGTTGCCGCGCGACGAAGGCGCCGATGCCGCCCTGCGGCACCAGATTGCTGCCGGACAGCACGTTGCTGTGCCAGTCGCGGAGGGAGAGTTCGTCGGCGCTTGCACAGCAGATGATAGGGCCTTCCCAGGTCTCCACCGTGACAGCCCAGGGATCGTCGGGCATCGCACGCGCCACGGTGGCGAGCGGTGCGTCTTCCACCAGTCGCAGAACCTCTCCCGCCTTGACCTCATAGCGGGCCCAGGCGGCGGCGAAGTCGGCATATTCCTCCGCGGTCGCCTCGCGGGTGCCGACGAACGTGCGTTCCCGGCGCAGTTCGTCCGAGCGGAGCAACGTCTCGCCGGCGGCCTGGGCGATCGGCACCAGCGGGTTGATCTCGGCGCTGTGCAGCCAGACTGCGCCCATGTCGAACCAGACGCCGCCCAGGGCCGTCGGGTACGTGGTCCAGGCGCGGCCGCCGATGCGGTCCGCCGCCTCCAGTACAACGGCCTGCCGGCCGGCTTGGCGCAACACAGTTGCCGCGCCAAGGCCGGCGAGCCCCGCGCCTATCACCACAACATCGACATCGGGCATGACGGCACCCTATCGTGGCCCCGGAAAGGAGGCCAGCCATGCTCGACGTTGCCCCGATCGGCGCCGACACCATGGTGATCGACATGGTGCGGCGGTTCGCCACCGAACGCCTCGCTCCTGGCGCCGCGACGCGCGAGAAGTCCGGCGCGATCGAACCGGAGATTATCCGCGAGCTGGGCGAACTGGGCGTATTCGGCGCCACGACGCCGGCGAAGTGGGATGGCTCGGAGATCGATCCAGTCACTTACGCGCTGCTCCTGGAGGAGATCGCCGCCGGGGACGGCTCGGTGTCCACCATGGTGAGCGTGCACAACTCGCCGACCTGCATCATCTTCGACCTCTACGGCACCGACGCGCAGAAGGACCGCTGGCTGCGCAAGCTCGCGACCGGCGAGGCGGTGGGATCGTTCGCGCTGACCGAGCCGCAGGCGGGGTCGGATGCCTCCAACCTGCGGACCCGGGCGGTGAAGAAGGGCGATCGGTATGTGATCAATGGCGCCAAGTCGTTCATCTCGTCGGGCGGCGTACCGGGTTCGACGGTGCTGTTCGCGGTGACCGATCCCGGGGCGGGGCGAAAGGGGATTTCCTGCTTCGTGGTGGACAAGGCAACGCCGGGCTACGTGGTGGTGCGCCGCGAGGAGAAGCTGGGGCAGAAGGCGTCAGAGACCTGCGCGCTGGCGTTCGAGGACATGGAGGTGCCGGAGGACCAGCGGATCGGCGCCGAGGGCGAAGGCTACAAGATCGCTCTTTCCACGCTCGAGAGCGGGCGGATCGGCATCGCGGCGCAGAGCGTGGGGATGGCGCGCGCGGCGCTGGACTATGCGGTGCAGTATGCCAAGGAGCGGCAGGCGTTCGGCGGGCGGATCATGGATCTGCAGGCGGTGGGGTTCCGGCTGACGGATGCCAAGACGCGGTTGGAGGCGGCGCGGCAACTGACCTTACATGCGGCGCGGCTGAAGGCAGAGGGGCGGCCGGCGCTGGAAGCGGCGTGCATGGCGAAGCTGTTCGCAAGCGAGGTGGCCGAGGCGGTGTGTACGGCCGCTATTCAGACGTTGGGTGGGTACGGGTATCTGGCGGATTATCCGGTGGAGCGGATCTATCGCGACGTGCGGGTGTGCCAGATCTACGAGGGCACGTCGGATGTGCAGAAGCTGATTTTGCAGCGGATGCTGTGAAGGCGCCTCGTCACCGCAACCGGGGCCGTGCAGCTAAGCAAGAGCATACGCCTCCTCCAAGATCTCGAGGATCTTGGAATGCGATGCATTCTGAAAGGTAATCGGAAAGGCGATCGGATTTGCGCCAGCGGTGTATTTGAAACTCCAAGAAGGCTCTATGCCGAGCGGCGCCAGCTCATCCTTGACCTTGGCGAAGAAGTCGTTTGGTTGGTCTGCGGTCCCGCCGGTCCCGCCTGGGATATAAACGTAAGCACCGTTTGTTCGTGGCCACATCGGCAGCCACGCCCGCCTGCCCTTCTTCAGAGCGACATAGCTCTTGGCAGAGAAGTCGATTGTGCTCGGCCCAATTTTTTCGGTGCACAGCCTATGCATGTCGCGAGCAAACTTCGCGAATTCGGGCTTGGCGGCCTGCCAGCTGGCCCGTCGTTGAGAGTATCCAGTTTGTCCTCGCCCTCAGGTTCGTCTGCTGGCCGCAAAACCAGGTCGTCGGGTTGGGCGAAGATCGCCGGAAACGTCGTCGCAACTGGTGGGTCTGACTTCACCACGAGCGTCCGCATCTCAATTGCGATGAACGGCAATCGCTGTGCCAAAGTCTCTATCACCGTCTGGTAGCGACCTGAGAGGTCCTCGGCGATCAAAACAGCGACGTGGCGAGCATTGGGATGACGGACGCGCTCGCGAGCCCAATAGTCAAGGACGCGAAAACCGTGGTCGGCATCGCATTCGCCGAGCATAACTTCCACTTCGTAGTAGGTATCGAGAGCCGCGTCGTGGGCCAATATGTCGAGGCGACCACCCTTTGCGCCGTGTTGCCGCAACTCCTTCGCCTTGATTGTGACCTGGCCAAGGCCCAAGCGTGTGGCGTCAGCAGCTATCCAGTCTTGAAGCCAGTACTCATCACAGCCAATTGCCTTTAGCGTTGTTCGCAGGCTAGGACAAATACTAGGGTGGAGATTTATTGCAATCTCGTCCATCGATTCCTCGCTATTCAAACTGCACTGCACAAGATACTACGCAACCAAATCCTCCATTCTGACCCTGAGCACGCGCGCAATGTCGCGGAGCATGACTGGGCTCCCCTCCCGCACGCCATTCTCGATCTGTGCGATATACGCCTGCGACACGCCGACTGCGTCGGCGAGTGCCTGTTGCGTTACATCGCGATGCCGGCGCCAGAATGCCAAGGGCGTCTTCGCCGCGAGATACGCGGCGGTGTCTTCCTCGGACAATGTCTCCATGGCACCTGTCTGGACGGCTCGCATGGCCGCCTCGTGGGCATGCGCATCGACCAAATCCTCGTACTCGTCCATGCTCAGTAGCACCATGGTTTCGCCGTTCGGACCGCGCGTCGTCTGGATAACCATGGAACTCCTCCGTCAACCGTAAATGCGCCCGCGCGGACCAAGACCGGTGACAACGATCTCGGTCTCCGTCTCGTTGAATACTACGCGATAGTGTCCGATCCGCAGCCGCAACGCCGAAGAGCCCTGCAGCACCTTGACGTTGTTGGCATGTGCACCACTGCCGCTGGCGTATTCGTGCATCGCTCGCATGATCCGATCCGCCATGTTGCCGTGTCGCTTCAGGCTCCTCAGCGCGTCGGCCGTGTAGCGAACCTGCTTCATCGGTGTAATATAGCATTATGCTATATCGGCGCAAGTGCGTTCTCCGGGGCGCGCTGGGGCAGGCCAAAAGGAACCCAGCAAAATCGCGCAAGGCGGCATGGTCAGCGCAGCGCGCCCGCTGTGACTTGGCGGCGCGGGATTGCTTCGTCCCCCGCTCTTCGGCGGGGCCCTCGCAATGACAGGCGACAGACGGTCAGGGTGGGCCGGTGCCGGGGAGTGCGGGCGATGAGAGGAGCGCCGGCCGTTCGGGCGGCGCGCCGAGTTGGGCTGCAAGTTGGTAGTACCGCTTGAGCACATGTTTCCACAGGCGGATGAAGCTGCCGCCGTGATCGACAACGGCCTTCTCAAGTTCGCGCCATAGCGCATGGCTGGGGAGGCTGGCGAGATCGCGGCAGATGTCGACGATGACGGCGCCGATCGGCCGGCGACGGTCGGCGGCGATCTGTTCCTCCGTGGTCATCTGCGAGAGCGGCGTTTCGGTCCGAGGACCAGTTGGACGTGGGGCGCGCGGCTTGCGCTCCGCAGCAGGCTTGGCGGGTATGGACTGCCTTGCGGGACGCGCGGCGAGGCGGACCAATCTTTCTTCAAGCGCAGCAGCGCGCTGCCGGCCACGGGCGATGCGGGCCTGGATCAGCGCGAGATCGAAGGTGCCGAAGTTGAGCGGGGCGAAGTAAGGGTTGTCGGCGGCGCGCTGGTGAAGCGTTGCGGCGAGTTCCTTGCCGTAGTCGATAAGCCTGCGGACGACGTCCAAGAGCGCCACGATTGCCGGTTGGATAAGAACCGATAGTGGCGATCCGCGTCAAGGAATATTTTCTTAGACATTCCGGGAAGCTATACCGGTTCGGGCCTGGTCAGGCGCGCGGCGAACCGGTTGACCCAGCCAAGCCATGCCTCGTCCACGCGGGAGAACACGTAGCCGACGCACAGGACCAGCGGCGCGTAGATCGCGCCGACCAGCAGCAGGGTGGCGCGCAGCGATCCGACCGGGTGGAACAGCACGAACAGCGCGCTCGCAACCGAACAGAGCAGCGGAAAGTGGAACAGGTACACCGGGAACGAGAGACGGCCGAGCAGACGGAATGGCGGGGCTGCGAAGGAACGCGCGAAGCCGTCGTTGCCCAGCAGGCCGGTGATAATCAACAGACCGCTCGTGGTGTGGATCGCGATCCGGTCGAAGCGCATCGGGCCCGGGTCCAGCACGGCCGCGAACGCGGCGTAGGAGCCGCGCGGTTCCAGATAGCCGAACAGGAAGATGCCGGCGGCAACCGAGGCCAATGCGAGCCCTGGCGACAGATGCAGTTCGTAACGCGACATCAGCCATGCGAGCCCTGTGCCGGCGACGAACGCGAACAGGTGGGGATCGGCTGAGTGCACCACGACGGCGGCGGTCGCCAACAGCCACAGGGCGGCGGCGGGCCGGGCACGCCACAGCATGACGGCGAGGAAGAAGCTGACGAAGCTTCCGAAGAACTCGTGGTGCATGGTCCACAGCACCGGGTCGTAGGTCGCCGGTTCGCGCAGGAAGGCGAACAGCGATCCTTCGAGCACGGCACCAAGCAGCGATGGCGCGAAATCCGGCTGCTTGACCGAACCGCCGAACGTGCCCAGCCAATTGGACTGACTGATCTGCGCCGCCTCGCGATAGCGGTAGAGGCCGCAGCGGAACAAGAGCCAGGACAGCAGGACCGCCAACATGACCAGGCAGACGAGGCGCAGCCAGCGCTTGGCGGCGGCGCGCACCACGAGCTCGGTCCGTCCGGAACGGAAAAAGCCGAGCGGCAGCACAAAACCTGATAGAACGAAGAACAGCGTCACCGCCGCGGGGCCGTCGATCGAGGCGAAGCCGACGCTGCCGAGCATTGTGCTCGACCGGTCGAAGCCGTCCACGATGCCGATGCGGGCGGGGTCGAACGCCCAGAAGAAATGCCAGGCAACGACAATCATGGCGGCGAGACCGCGCAGCGCCTCGAGCGGCGCCAGCTTGCTGCCGACCTGGGTCGGTGCAATGGCCGCGTCGGCAGGCGCCAGTGAGACTGGGTTGGCATACAATGGAGAGGAATCCCGCACCGCTGGGAGAGGCACGATCAAGGCGCGGAATCTGACGAGACTATGACGAGACGGCGCACGAGGCCGTGAGTTGGCAATCGAAGGGGACACGCGTGGCCCTCGACCCGTGCTTCTGTTACATTTGCGCGCGCTGCCCGAGGAGCGACCCCGCGATGAAATTCATGTGGTTCCACCTGATGCCGTACACCGAACTGCCGGACGACTTCCGGGAGAAGCATCCTTCGGTATGGGTCGACATCCACTCGTCACTGTTCGATCCGCGCCGCGCGCATCACATGTACAACGACTTCATGGACGAGCTGGAATACGCCGCGGCGTGCGGATTCGATGCGATCTGCGTCAACGAGCATCATTCCAACGGCTACGGACTGATGCCCTCGCCCAACCTGGTCGCATCGTCCTTGTCGCGCCGCACCACCGACACGACGATCTGCGTGATGGGCAATTCGCTGGCGCTGTACAATCCTCCCACCCGCGTGGCGGAAGAATTTGCGATGATCGACTGCATCTCCGGCGGACGGCTGATCGCCGGTTTTCCGGTCGGCACGCCGATGGACGACTGCTTCGCCTATGGGCAGAACCCGTCGCAGCTTCGGGAACGCTATTACGAGGCGCATGACCTGGTGATGAAGGCCTGGCAGCATCCCGACACGTTCGCGTTCAACGGCCGCTACAACCAGCAGCGCTATGTCAACATCTGGCCGCGCCCGGTGCAGCGACCGCACCCGCCAGTGTGGATCCCGGGTGGCGGCTCGATCGAGACCTGGCAATGGTGCGCGGAGAAGGACTACGTCTATTCGTACCTGTCCTACTATGGCCACAAGATCGGCAAGGTGACCATGGACGGCTACTGGGCCGAGATGGACCGGCTGGGCAAGGATCGCAATCCATACCGCGCCGGCTTCGCCCAGACCGTCGCGGTGGCCGAGACCCGCCAGCAGGCGATCGAGCTCTACACCGAGGCCGCGGAGTACTTCTTCTTCCGCTGCCTGCACATCGATCCGCGGTTTGCCGCGCCGCCCGGCTACACCACGGAAGCGACGATGCGCTTCGGGCTGACCAGCCAGGTCAGCGCGGCGGCGGCGCGCTCGCAGGCGCGGCCGACCGAGATGCAAGAGCTGGTGGACGCGGGCTATCTGGTGATCGGATCGCCGGACGAGGTGGCGGAGCAGATCGACGAACTTGCGAACAACCTGCACGTAGGCAACCTGATGCTGCTGCTGCAATTCGGCAACATGAGCAAGGAACTGACCAAGTACAACACGCGGTTATTCGCCGAGCGGGTAATGCCGAAGCTCGCTGGCAAGTTCGCCGAGTACGAACACCGCTGGTGGCCGAAACCAATGGACAGCGCACTGCGGGCCGAGTTGCCGGCCTACGCGCCCGCCTGAACCCGCGCGTCATTACGAGGAGGCAAAGCCGACGAAGCAATCCCGACCGTGTGTGCGCCTTCATCGAGATTGCTTCGTCGCTGTGCGCCTCCCAGTGACAAATGAACGGAGGATTTATCCATGCGCCTAATGTGGTTTCACCTGATGCCTTACACGGAATTGCCGCAGGGGTTCCGTGACAAGCACCCGTCGGTGTGGGTGGACATCCATTCCTCGCTGTTCGACCCGCGCCGCGCGCATCACATGTACAACGACTTCATGGACGAGCTGGAACACGCGGCGAGCTGCGGGTTCGACGCGGTGTGCGTGAATGAACACCACTCCAACGGCTACGGGCTGATGCCGTCGCCCAACCTCATCGCCTCGTCGCTGGCACGGCGCACCACGGATACCGCGATCTGTGTCATGGGCAATTCGCTCGCGCTGTACAACCCGCCGACACGGGTTGCCGAAGAGTTCGCGATGATCGACTGCATCTCCGGCGGGCGGCTGATCGCGGGTTTTCCAGTCGGGTCGCCGATGGATACCTGTTATGCCTACGGCCAGAACCCAAGCCTGCTGCGCGACCGCTATCATGAGGCACACGACCTGATCCTGAGGGCCTGGACCGAGCGCGACACCTTCGCGTTCAACGGCCGCTTCAACCAGCAGCGCTATGTGAACATCTGGCCGCGCCCGGTGCAGCATCCGCATCCACCGATCTGGGTGCCGGGCGGCGGCTCGGTGGAGACCTGGCGGTGGTGCGCGGAGATGGATTACGTGTACTGCTATCTCAGTTACTACGGCTACCAGATCGGCCGTGCCACGATGGACGGTTTCTGGAACGAGATGGCCAGGCTTGGTAAGGACCGCAATCCGTACCGCGCCGGGTTCCTGCAATTCGTCGGCGTCGGCGAGAGCCGCCAGCATGCCATGGAGCTCTATGCCGAGGCTGCCGAGTATTTCTACGGCAACTGCCTGCACATCGACCCGCGGTTCGCGGCACCTCCCGGCTATGCCACCGAGGCGACCCAGCGTATGGGTCTGGAAAGCCAGGTCGCCAAGGCAGCATCCTATTCCGACAAGTTCAACAAGCTTGCCCGCGAGATGGATGCGATCGTCGAGAACGGCTACGTCATCGTCGGCTCGCCGGATGAGGTCGCGGAACAGTTGCGCGAGGTCGCGGTGAACCTCAATGTCGGCAACCTGATGCTGCTCTTGCAGTTCGGCAACATGAGCAAGGAGCTGACCCAGTACAACTCGCGGCTGTTCGCCGAACAGGTGATACCGAAGCTCAGGCCGCTGTTCGGCGAATGGGAGCATCGCTGGTGGCCTCAGCCTATGGCGGCAGCGCAGCGCGCCTCGGTCCCCGCCTACACGCCGCAACTGGCCGCGGAATAGATGCCGGACGTTGCGACCCGCTGCTGCATCGTCGGCGGCGGGCCGGCCGGCATGATGCTGGGTTACCTGCTGGGACGCGCTGGCATCGAAGTGGTCGTGCTGGAAAAGCATGGCGATTTCCTGCGCGATTTCCGCGGCGACACCGTGCATCCGTCGACGATGCAGGTGATGCAGGAACTCGGCCTGTTGGATGCGTTCCTCGCCCGCCCGCACAGCGAGGTACGACAGCTCGCCGCACAGATCGGCGACGAGCGGTTCGAGATCGCTGACTTTTCCCACCTGCCCACCCGGGCGAAGTTCATCGCCTTCATGCCGCAATGGGACTTCCTCGACTTCCTTGCCGAGCAGTCGAGGCGCTTTCCCACATTCCGCCTGATGATGCAGACCGAGGCGACAGACCTCCTACGCGATGGCGACAGCATCGCCGGCGTCACCACACCCTCGCAGCAGATTCGTGCCGAACTGGTGATTGCGTGCGACGGCCGGCATTCGACGATCCGCGATGCTGCCGGGTTCAAGGTCACCGATATCGGCGCGCCGATGGACGTGCTGTGGCTGCGCATCTCCAAACGGCCGGGCGATCCGGGACAGACGTTCGGACGGGTCGACGCCGGCCGGTTCTTCATCATGCTCGACCGCAACGAGTACTGGCAGTGCGCCTACGTCATCGCCAAGGGCGGCATCGACGCGGTGCATGCGCGCGGACTGGAGGCATTCCGCGCCGACATCGCGCAGCTTGCGCCCCAGGTGCGCAACCGCGTGCACGAGATCGCCTCCTGGGACGATGTGAAACTGTTGACCGTGGCGGTGGACCGTCTGGATACCTGGTACCGGCCGGGCCTGCTGTGCATCGGCGACGCGGCGCACGCGATGTCGCCGGTCGGCGGCGTCGGCATCAACCTGGCGATCCAGGACGCGGTGGCCACGGCAAACGTGCTGGTGCCGCGGCTGAAGCGCGGCAGGGTCGCGCCGGACGAGCTGCGCACCGTGCAGCGCCGCCGCGAATGGCCCACACGCATGACGCAACGCATGCAGGTGCTGATCCAGAACCGGGTGATCAGCAATGTGCTGCGAGCCCAGGCGACGCCGAAGGCGCCGTTGGCGGTCCGCATGGTCGGGCACTTCCCCGCGCTGCGACGGTTGCCGGCACGGATCATCGGCATGGGATTCAGGCCGGAGCACATCCGGCACTGAACACCTCCGTCGTCACGTCAGCACCTCGGCCCCCTGCTCCAGCAGCATGGTGATTTCGCGCGTCTGCTCGACCAGGAAGTCCATTACGACGCGGGTGCGCGGCGCGAGATTGCGGCGCGACGGGTACACGATGTGTACCGGCAGCACCTGCGACGGATAGTCTTCCAACAGCCGATAGATGCGCCCGGCCCGAAGGTCGTCGATCAACTGGACTTCCGGCAGTAGTGCGATGCCGTGGCCGGCGCGGCACGCCCGCCGCACCGCCTCGCTGTCATTGGCGAGAAACGCACCGTGCACCCGCACGCTGACCGGGCCATCCGGACCACCGAAGCGCCAGATGTGGGGATCGGCCGCCGCGTCGTGGATCAGGCAGACATGATCGGCGAGCTCGGCTGGCGTGGACGGCGCACCGTGGCGTTCCAGGTACATCGGTGCGGCGACCACCGCCCGGCCAAGGTTGCCGACCCGGCGCGCCACCAGCGAGGCGTCGGCGATGTCGCCGGAACGGAAGGCAAGATCGAGGCGTTCCTCGATCATATCGCTGTTCTGGTCGCGCATGACCAGTTCGACCGACAGGCCGGGATAGCGGGCCAGCAGGACCGGCAGTCGCGTCGCCAGGAACAGACCACCGGCGACCGAGGTACCCAGCCGGACCAGACCGCGCGGCGCGCCGCTCTGCCGCCCCAGCACCGCTTCCATCTCATCGGCACTCTCGATCAGGTGCCGCGCGTGCGCCAACAGCGCCTGGCCATCGTCGGTCAGGCTCAGCCGGCGCGTGGTGCGATGGAATAAACGAACCTCGAAGTGCTGTTCCAACTGCGCTACCAGCCGAGTGACCGCCGACTGGCTGGCATGGGTCTCCCGGGCGACGGCGGAGAACGAGCCGGTCTCGGTCACCCGGACAAAGGCGCGCAGCGCCGCGATCAAGTCCATGATTTCACCGAATTGCGCAAAGATGAATTCCAGGAAAGCTGGATTATTTGCCACAGGCAAGAGGTCTATCTACCGCCCATCGCAGACGGGCAGCAACACTGACCTTCCAGTCTGCGATGGCCTCCGCGGCACACCGTGTTGCGGGACCGTTCCAGAGGAGAGAGACCATGAGGACCATGATTCTTGCCACCGCCGCGGTGCTCGCGCTTGGCGCCGGTTCAGCATTCGCAGGCGAGGGCGAAGGCACCCACCCCAATACCCTGTTCACCGAGCTTCCTGGCGTGCTCGCCCAGGCTCCGGTGCAGCAGCAGGTACCGAGCGCGGTTGCCCGGAACCAGACCAGCGGCGCGCCGACGGCGGCATTCGTGACCCACAGCCACGGCGGCACCTGGCTCTTCCCGCCCAACCCGAACCAGGGCGCGAACAGCTAACCCGGCCGCGATAAGCGGAAGCGTAGGAGGGCCGGCCGGGTGCGCCGGCCCTCTTCGCGTTCAGATCAGAACAACCGCTGCGACGCGATCCTGGCCCCCTCGCTCAGCGCCGCGAGCTTGGCCCACACCACGTCCTCCGCCACCCGCCGCATGCCGGCCGAGGTGTCGAAACCGCAATCGGTGCCGGCCAGTATGCGCTTCGGGTCGCCGATCGCCTCGGCGACCCGTTCGATGCGGTCGGCGACGGTCTTCGGATGTTCGACGAAGTTGGTCACGCTGTCGATCACGCCTGCGACGATGACCTGATCGGGATCGAGCGGGAAGTCCCGCAGCACCGCGTATTCATGGGCATGGCGGGGATTGGCGAACGGCAGCACGAAGCCGCCGACATTCAGCCTGCGCAGAATGGGCATGATCTCCTGCAGTTCGACGTCGCAGTCGTGCGGGCCTTCGTAGTTGCCCCAGCAGGCGTGCAGACGCACACGATCGCGCGGAACATCGGCGAGCGCCCGGTTTATGGTGGCAACCACGCGCTCGACGAAGCCCAGGAACTCGCCGAGGGGCCTGTCCTGGTATGAGTAGTGGCGCTCCATCGCCAGGTCCGGGCAGTCGAGCTGGAGCAGGAAGCCGTGGCCGATGATCGCTTCGTATTCCACCCGCAGAGCCTCGCCGAGAGCGGCCAGATAGGCATCCTCGCTGGGGTAGTGGTCGTTGCGCAACGCGGCGGCGACAATGCCGGGTGACGGCGCGGTGAGGAACGGTTCGACGAACGGATTGCCGAGCTTGTCCAGCACGGCGCGGAAGTCGTTGCATTCGGCATCGACCGCGCTGCGGTCGAGATAGCGCACCTCGCCGGTCGCGGTCGGCACGTGCTCGCGGCTGTCGATCATCACCGCGCCGGCCTGGGCGCG